>JAYVNQ010000205.1:0-31473 GCA_043758365.1 Chitinophagales bacterium | reverse complement strand
AAAAAGTTTAGTGAAACGACTTTCACTAAACTTCTTTCTAATTCAATGCTGTATTATATTACAGAAGATTTTACCAACTATTTTTCAGTATTATACCTAAATTCTATTACACTAATTTGAAAATAATTCCATGAATTATACAAATTGTGAAAATTATGCTTGCAATAAATTCAAACTCTAAACTTTTAAACTAACTTCTCACTTCTGCCATTCGGCTAACATATTTTCCGATAATATCAAACTCAATATTTACCTCGTTGCCAGTTTGTATTTGTTTAATGCTTGTATGATTAAAAGTATATGGTATAATTGCCACAGTAAATGTGTTATTGGTAACATTAAAGCAGGTTAAGCTAGTGCCGTTTACCGATATAGAACCTTTTTCAATAACCAAATGGGCAAAGTCTTCGTTAAACATAAACGTGTATTCCCAACTGCCTTCCAAAGTTTTTAGTTGTGTGCACATGGCGGTGCTATCAACATGGCCTTGCACAATATGCCCATCCAAACGGCCACTCATTGGCATACATTGTTCAATATTTATTTCGGTACCAATTTCCCAATTTTCTAGTGTGGTTTTACGTAATGTCTCTTCAATAGCAGTTACTTTATGTTGATTGTCAATCACTTCTTCAACAGTTAAGCAAACTCCATTATGGCTTACGCTTTGGTCAATTTTAAATTGATTAGATAGGAGAGAACTTATCCAAAAAGTTTGGTTAGTACCTTTTGTTATAATGTTTTCAACTGTGCCTATACATTCGATGATTCCTGTAAACATGGGTGCAAGATAGTTTTCAAGTTTCAAGTTTCAAGAGGACAACATTATTTTACCTTTAAAATGTTGCGTGGCTTTAAAACCTTGTTTTTTGTTTTCTAGAATCTTGCTTTTTGTTTTTCTTGTCTCTTACCTCTTATATTTTTATTTGGCAATTTCAGTTATTCGTCTATTTTTGCAATCCTAATTTTCACCAAAGGGGGTATATAAATCATGCTTATTATCGATTCAAAAGATTGCGAAAACATTGACAAGGCTTTAAAAAAGTACAAGAAGAAGTTTGAAAAAAGTAAAACCTTGTTACAGTTAAGAGACCGTCAAAAGTTTACTAAACCAAGTGTTGTTCGCCGTGGCCAAGTGCTTAAAGCAATTTACAAGCAACAGTTATTAAGTGGAAAAATAGAAGGATAATTTCCTTTTATACCCAAAAATAGTAAAGTAGCCTTTAGTGTATAGCTTTAGGCTACTTTTTTATGTCATTATCTCAAGCACATTATCCGCAATTACAAGTCTTTTTAGATTATCTCACATTTGAAAAGAGATATTCTAAACACACCATTGTATCCTACAAAAACGATTTAGAGCAATTTTTTGCATACCTCACAAGCCAGTATGAAGCTCCATTATTACAGGATATTAAACCTATTTTAGTTAGAAGTTGGTTGGCAGAATTAAAAGATGAAAAATTAGAAGCTAAAAGTATTAACCGCAAAGCATCTGCTTTAAAATCTTTTTTTAAATTTCAAATGAAAATAGGGGAGTTGTCAGCCACACCAATGGCTATTATTACCGCACTTAAAACTAGCAAACGATTACCCGAATTTGTACAAGAAGATCACTTAAAAACATTATTTAATCACGTTGAATTTACTGACGATTGGGAAGGTAAAACCAAGCGGTTGGTACTACAACTATTTTATGCATCTGGTATGCGTTTAAGTGAATTAATTAACTTGAAAGAAAGCCAATTAGACTTATATCAAAAGCAAATAAAAGTGCTGGGTAAGGGCAATAAAGAGCGGATAATTCCTATTGTAGAAACGTTGTTACTTGATTTGAAAAACTATGTATTAGAGCGACCAATTAAGCTAGAAGATGTACCCAATTTATTTACTAATAAAAAAGGAAAGCCTTTGCAGCAAAGGATTGTGTATGAATTTGTAAAGCAAAATCTAGCCCTAGTTACAACCATTAGGAAAAAAAGTCCACACATTTTACGGCACAGTTTTGCCACTCATTTAATGAACAATGGTGCCGACTTAAATGCGGTTAAAGAGCTACTTGGGCACAGTAGTTTGGCTGCAACTCAAATTTACACGCACAACACTATTGAGAAGTTAAAGGATGTGTATAAAAATGCCCATCCAAAAGCATAAAATTTAAAAAAAGTTTGTTTTTATTTGGTCAGTTTAAAAATTAAAATCTATATTAGTATTATAAAAAATCTTCCCTTCAGCCTATGAATTTATTATCTACCTGACTTCTTCCACAATTATTTATTCATTTTTAAAACGTGAGATGTTATGAACGTAAACATTCAAACAGTACACTTTGATGCAGATGACAAATTAGTAGATTATGTACAAAAAAAATTGCAGAAACTAAACACTTTTCACGATCGAATAACGAAAGTAGATGTGTTTTTGAAGTTAGACAATGTTGTACACAATATTAAAGACAAGGTAGCTGAGATTAAAGTACACATTCCTCGTCACGAATTTTTTGTAAAATCATCCTCTAAATCCTTTGAAGAATCGTTTGATTGTGCATTGGAATCGATGGCTAATCAAATAAAACGAAAAAAAGAAAAGCTTGCCGCATAGATTAACCACATTGAAAAGACCTTGAAATATGGGTCTTTTTTTATGCCATGAATTGTTCAACAACTTATTAAACTGACCATTGTTATTATTTGGTTAAGCGCAATTATATAGTTAATCATATTATCTTCCGGCTTGCAAATTCTTGACTAAATTTTTTAATTATGGCCACTAAAGCAGATTTATACCAATCGCCTGATTATTATTTATTAGATGATTTATTAAGCGATGAGCACAAGCTAATCCGTGAAAGTGTACGTAATTATGTAAAAAAAGAGATTTCACCAATTATAGAAGATTATGCCCAACGGGCAGAATTTCCACAACAAATTGTGCAACAAATGGGGGCGCTAGGTTGCTTTGGGCCAACTGTACCTCAAGCATATGGTGGTGGTGGTTTAGATTATATAAGTTATGGGTTAATGATGCAAGAGTTGGAACGTGGCGATAGTGGTGTTCGTAGCACTGCAAGTGTGCAGGGTAGCTTGGTAATGTTTCCTATTTATGCTTATGGCAATGAGGAACACCGCAATAAATATTTACCAAAATTAGCCTCTGGTGAGTGGCTAGGTTGCTTTGGTTTAACAGAGTCGAACCATGGTAGCGACCCTAGTGGAATGCTTACCAACATTAAGGTTGAAGGTGATGATGTGATTTTAAACGGTGCTAAAATGTGGATTAGTAATGCACCATTTGCACAAGTAGCAGTAGTTTGGGCAAAAGATGACGCAGGAGATATTATAGGCATTATTGTAGAACGTGGTATGCCAGGTTTTACAACCCCAACCACACATGGTAAATGGAGTTTACGTGCTAGTGCCACGGGCGAATTAGTTTTTCATGATGTGCGTGTACCAAAAGCTAATATTTTACCAAACGTAAAAGGTTTAAAAGGTCCACTAAGTTGTTTAACAAAAGCCCGATTTGGAATTGCTTGGGGTGCCATTGGTGTGGCAATGGATTGTTACGATACTGCTTTGCGTTACAGTAAAGAACGCATCCAATTTGGCAAACCCATTGCAGGCTTTCAATTACAACAAAAGAAGTTGGCCGAAATGATTACCGAAATTACCAAAGCACAATTATTGGTTTGGCGTTTGGGAGTATTAATGAATGACGGCAAAGCCACACCAGCACAAGTAAGTATGGCCAAACGTAACAGTTGCGAGTTGGCTGCAAATGTTGCTAGAGAAGCACGTCAAATATTAGGCGGAATGGGCATTACAGGGGAATACAGTATTATGCGTCACATGATGAACATGGAAAGTGTATTAACATACGAAGGAACACACGATGTACATTTATTGATAACGGGGATGGATATAACTGGTATCAATGCGTTTAAGTAAATGTGTAGATGTGCAAATGAGTGAATTTACAGATGGACAAATAGATAAATAATTTTATTTAGGGCTCTTGATAATTTTATAGGCAACAAGAAAATATTATTGTAAAACTTACTTTTCATTTTGCAGTAGAGATTATTTCATTTACAGAAACGTTAGAAGCTAAAATAAAATTCAATTTATCCAATCAGCTTTTTAAATCTGGAATTTCCATTGGTGCAAATGTTAGAGAAGCGCAAAGTGCTGAAGGTAAAGCCGATTTTATTCATAAAATGAAGATTGCTTATAAAGAAGCTGAGGAAACAAAATATTGGCTATTGCTTTGTAAATCATTTGAAAACTACCCAACATCTGACAAGTTGTTAAATGAAATCGCTTCGGTATTAAAGATTTTAGGTAAAATTATTGCATCATCAAAATCATTATCATTTGCACACCAACATACCTGCACATTTGCACATTAATTCATTGGCACATTCGCATATTTTCCTTATCGGGATGATGGGCAGTGGTAAAAGCTATTGGGCACAACAAATTGCAGCTGCAACAAACTATCATTGGATGGATTTGGATGCTGAAATTGAGAAGGAAAACAGCATGACTATCAAAGAAATTTTTGATACTGAAGGCGAAGCTAACTTCAGGCAAATGGAGCAGAAAGCTTTACATCAGCTGGCGAAATGTAGTAATATTATTATTGCCACAGGTGGCGGCACCCCATGCTTTTTTAATAATATGGCTTGGATGAATAAAAATGGTACTACCATTTTCATAAGCGAGCCTATTAACATATTGGCACAAAGGTTGCAAAGCCAAAAAAGCCATAGGCCATTAATCAGTAATTCGTCAAATGAAGATTTGGAAACATTGTTACAGCAAAAGTTAACAGAAAGAATTGGATTTTATAATCAGGCAAAACATACCATTACGGGTTCAGTAGCCTCAGTAGCAGATTTTTTAAAAATAATTAATAGCACACTTTAAAATAGTTATAAATGCACAAAGGCTATATAAAAACAGCAGCATTCTTAGGGGCTATATCGGTAATGTTCGGGGCTTTTGCAGCCCACAAATTAAAGCAAATGGTAGGCGAGCAAACCTTAGCAATATTTGAAACAGGAGTACGCTACCAATTTTACCATGTATTTGCGTTAGCCTTATCAGCATTGCTTTATAGAGAATATCCAAACAACTTAATTTCCGCTTCAGGCATTTTATTTTTGGTAGGTATTTTGTTTTTTAGTGGCTCGTTATATCTGCTTACTTACATAACTGCCAACAACTTAATTGGGCTTGAATGGATTGGTATTTTAACTCCAATTGGCGGCGTATTTTTCATTTTGGGTTGGCTATGTTTATCGCTGGGCGTAAAGTATAAATAGTCAATCGTCAACGGTCAATCGAGTATACTACTTTGGAAGATTTACGATGTTTAATTATTATGGCGTTACCCGCTGTGGCGGGTCGGGCTGTTCGTTCCAATCTTTTTTCGTTCCTAAAAAAAGTATTTCCACTGCCATCCCTAACGCAACTGTTCCTGCATGCGTCTTACCCTGTCTTCTAGTTTTTCAGACGATAAATTATTACGGTTAAGCCCATCAACCACAATAGGAAAACTTAATGGTGTTAAGCGTTTGGGAAATGTAAGAACTATGTGGCTATGTTGAATACGTTGTAAAGCATTACGTAGCCTTGTTTCTTCCATTTGTTGGGCAAATACTTCGTTGTAAGCTTGGCGTAATAATAAATTTTGTGGGTCGTATTCATTAAAAACTTTAAATAATAAAGAGGCTGATGATTGTAAGTGTCTCGCCTTTTTTTGTTCGCCTGGCATACCTTGAAAAATGAGACCGCCAATAACTGCAATATCTCTAAACTTACGTGAAGCCATTTCTACGCTGTTCACACTTTTTTGAATATCTACTAATAAATTGTCACTAGTAAATAGATCATGAACATTGCTGTCATCAACTGGTATTGGTTGGTCGCTTAATAGTTCAAAGCCATAATCGTTCATAGAAATAGAGAAAGTAATGGGGGTAATTTGCCCAATACGATACGCCAATAAAGCACTCATGGCTTCGTGAACTTGTCGCCCTTCAAAAGGATAAACCAATAAATGAAAACCGTCTCTCCCTTCAATTTGCTCTATCAACAACTCATTGGCTTTTGGTATATGCGACAACTCAGCTTGTAAGCTGAACAAGGGTTGTAGGGCAATAAGTTCAGGTGGAATTGAGGTATTTGATGATAGTTGCAGGTTGCTAGTTATTTGTTTCTTGTTCCTTGTTCCTTGTTTCTTGTTTTTTGTTTCTTGTGCTTTATCACTCGCAATTAACGATTCCCGACTAACAATTCCCGTTTCTACATTTAAATCTGACACACTACTAAACGTTTCTCTTAATACATGGCCTAAATTAGCTGTTAAACTCATGCGGCCACCCAACCAACTCGGTACAATTGATTTTTTTGAGTTTGATTTTTTTACCAAAACGGTCATGTCTTTAGAGCTCACTAATTCAACATTTTTACCTGCCAAAGTAAATACTTCACCTGGTTCTAAACGGCTAATAAACGACTCTTCAATTACCCCAATATAGCCACCACTCATAAACTTTACTTTCATCATAGCATCGCTTACAATAGTACCAATATGCATTCGATGTCGCATGGCAGTTCTACGATTTTTTATTTTGTATATACCATCTTCAATCTCTACTTTTTTATACTCGTCATATTGCTGTAAGGCTTTGCCACCAATGGTTATATGTAATAATATTTCGTTAAATTCATCTTCCGTTATGTCGCTAAAGCAATAGGTACTTTTTACTTCTTTAAATATTTGCGCAGCCATAAAACCTTCACCAACAGCAAGCGTACAGAGATATTGTGTAAGTACATCAAAGCACAAAAGCATCGGTTCTTTACCTTCAACTAGGTTTTGTTGAATAGCAGATTTTAGTGCAGCAGCTTCTACTAATTCTAATGAATGGGTTGGTAAAAAATAAATCTTACTTATATCGCCTGGTTTATGGCCGCTTCTACCTGCACGCTGCAAAAAACGAGAAACACCTTTTGGCGAACCAACTTGAATCACGGTATCAACGGGCCTAAAATCTACACCTAAATCAAGACTGGCCGTACATACCACCGCTTTTAAGGTTTGTGTATGTAATGCATCTTCAACCCAAGACCTTAACTCTTGCTCAATACTACCATGATGCAAGGCTATAGCACCGGCGAATTGTGGTGCAACATCAAGCAATGTTTGGTACCAACGTTCGGCCATGCCACGTGTATTAATGAAAACAAGTGTGGTAGTACTTGCCTCAATAATGGGTACAATTTGTTCGGCTAATTTTATACCTAAATGACCTGCCCAAGGATATTTTTCAATTTCTTCGGGGATGATAGAAAAAATATCTATTTGCTTATCGAGATTAGCTTTTACAATAACGCCTGCTTGTTTTATTGGGCTTAATAAAACTTCTTTTGCTTCTTCCAAATTGCCAATGGTGGCTGAGATGCCCCAGAGAGAGAGTTGATGGTTGTTAGTTGACAATTGACAATTGACTATCCTCGATATCGCCAATTCAACTTGAACACCACGTTTGCTGCCAATTAGTTCGTGCCATTCATCAACAGCAATTACAGATAAGGTTTTAAGACTTTCAGTATATGATTTTTGAGCTAAAAAAAGGTGCAAACTTTCTGGTGTAATTATTAATATTTCTGGTATTTGGCGTTTCTGTTTTTGCCGCTCAGATGTGGTGGTATCGCCATTTCTAATACCAACTTTCCATTGCATACCTAATTCTTCAATCACCTCTTCCATAGCACGGCCAATATCCTTTGCCAATGCACGTAAAGGAGTTATCCAAAGTAGCTGTAAGCCATTATTTTTAAGCGATTGATAGTCATTTGGATGTTGATTAATGTACTGGATAATACTACCTAAAAAAACAGAAAATGTTTTACCGCAACCGGTAGGTGCGTTTACCAAACCGCTTTTGCCATCAACAATATGTTGCCAAGTTTCTGTTTGAAATTGAAAAGGTTGAAAGTCTTTATTGGCAAGCCATTGAGAGATAATTTGGTAGCCTTTGGTGCTTTGTAATATATCTGATTTTTGATTGATTAGCTACAATTAAAAGACGATGAAATAAAACTAAAGATAGCTGATTGTAATTTTGCTGAATAAAGAGAAAGTCGCTCCAGTGTGCGATGCAACGTTGCTAAATAGTAGTAATAAAGCTCGTAACATAAACACGCTATAATGTCTTCAAATATTCAATCACCGCTTTACGTTCTGTCTCAGATAATTTATCGCCAAAAGTATGGCCTGTATTGCGATAGCCCGGTAAGTCTGTATTGTAAGTTGTTTTCTTTTCTGTGTTAGTTACGGGTTCATAATCCCAACCAATATTAGTGTAATTGTAGGTTGGTTTTTTAAAATTTCGTTTCCAATATTGTGGTCGTTCTTTACTGTTAAGTAAGGCTTGTAACGTAGGCACAGAGCCATTGTGCAGGTAAGGTGCGGTAATCCAAATGCCATCTAAAGGCGGTGCTATATAACCTTTATAAGCTTCAAGCCTGGCAGGGTTTTCGCCTTGTGCAAACCAACTTTTATTAAACCAATCTATAAACTGTGGATTTTGTTGGTTACCTAAAAATAATAGAGAATCTGTACGAATAATAGAAGCTGGAATTAGCAGATTAGGGTACTTACTATCATCACCATAAGTACCATGACATTTGCTACAAGTATTAATAAAAATAGTTTTGCCTTTTGCCGCTAAAACTTCATCAATTTTTTTAGGATATTTTGGTGGATTGATAGATTTTATAAACGCCAAAACATCACCAAAATGGCTGTTCACTTCCGTTGCTTCGCTGGTATCTTTTACCGTTAAAATATTACTCAGCATTAAAAATTTACCAAAATCGCCACGGCCAAAACCGTTGTAAAACATGGCATTTTTCTTTTTTAATAACCACCAAGCTGGTACATCTGTTGGCACCACTTCGTTAGGTATGTCCAAAATAGGTTTTGGTAACCATTCCAATGTTTGTGGGTTTCGATGTGCGACTAACAAAGTGGCTAATCTATCGGCAGCATTTACCCCTTGTACCTCTGTTTGCATAAAAGGTGCAATGGCTGAAAACGAAGTTATGATTGCTTTTGAGGCTTGGTATTGGTTGGGCGAAATGGTTTGCATTACTTTGGTAGCTGCACTATTAAAAAGGCCAGCAGATTTGCCAAAATTGCTAAAATCTTGAAAGGTATTGCCAAGCCCAACATACAATTTATCATCAAATACTTGTGCGTGGCATTGCAAGCAAGTAGGCACAACTACTTCTGTTTTATTATCGCTAATAACAACATTATAACCATATTGCACATTTGCATTTTTACCAGTTCGATTAAGGTAATTGAACTTGTCTTTACCATTTAACAAAAGATAATAATTGTAGGGAATACCACTTTTTAAATAATTGCCTGTAACTAAATAATTGTAACCAATAACACTATCGCCATTGCGTTGTGAACTTGGCGGAATAAAAGTTGGTTTATCGCCTTCTGTAAATGGTAATTTTTCGATAAAAGCAATAGAGATGATAACCGAAAAAATAACAAAAAATATAGTGAGGTATTGTTTGCAATACATGTTGATTAAACTTTAAGCTAAAGTAAATAACAGTTTAACTAGGTAAAAGTTAAATGATGGTTTCATATTTTTTATTACCATAAATAAGCAACATTTTTTGTAAGTCTTCAAGTGTATTTATTTCATCTGCTTTTTTATCTTTCCGCCAGCGACTCATACGAGGGAAACGCAATGCCACACCGCTTTTGTGCCTAGCACTTGCAGCAATACCTTCAAAGGTAATTTCAAAAACGAGTTCTGGTTTTACAGTGCGTACTGGTCCAAATTTTTCAATAGAATTTGATTTTACAAATGCATCTATTTCGTTAAATTCTTTATCTGTACGGCCGCTATAGGCCTTGGTAAATGTTACTAGTTTGTCGCCATCTTTCACTGCAAAAGTATAGTCTGTGTAAAGGTTACTTCGTCGTCCGTGGCCTTTTTGTGCGTAAATCATAACGGCATCAATTACCAAAGGTTCTATTTTCCATTTCCACCAATCACCAACTTTGCGGCCCACTTGATAAGTAGATGATTGTCGCTTTAGCATGATGCCTTCGCTGCCTCTGTCTCTTGATGTTAGTCGTAATTCGGTCAACTCGTTCCAGGTATTTACTTGTATGACTGGTGAAATCTGAATGGTTGATAATAATTGTTCGTCAGGGAAAGAAAGCTGATTAATAACCTGTTCTAATAAAGCCCTTCTTTCGTTTAAAGGATTCGTTCGATAATCTTCAAAATTGTATTCTAAAATATCGTAAGCAAAAAAGCTAATAGGTGCTTCTTGCAATTGTTTTTTTGTAATATTTTTTCTGCCTATTCTTGTTTGTAATAAATTAAAAGGTAATGGTAGTAGCTCTTTCGTTGGAATAATTTCTCCATCTAACACAATGCCATTTGGTAATAAAGCTTTCAAAATTTGGTACTCAGGAAATTTATCTGTCATCAATTCTTCGCCACGGCTCCATACAAAAAGTTCGTTATTGCGTTTAATAATTTGCCCACGAATGCCATCCCATTTCCATTCGGCTTGCCACTCATTTATATCCCCTAAACTCTCTGGTGCTGCTTCTAAAGCGTAAGCTAAATAAAAAGGGTAGGGCTTACTAAAGTCTTTGCCAGCATGGGTTTGGCTTAATAAATCTGTAAAAGAGGTTGTTACAGCATCCCAATTCCCGCTAATTAAATGCGCTATGGTCGATGCCTCAATATTAGTAGTTTTTGCCAATGCATTCACCATCATTTTTTGCGATACACCAATACGAAAGCCGCCTGTAATGAGCTTGTTAAAAACAAAACGCTCTTCTTGGTTTAGGTGCATCCAGCTATTAATAACAAAAGCTTTTTTTACATTCTCTTCTGCTTTTTCCAGCTCAATAAATACTTCGAGATAATTAGACAAGGTTAATAATAATTCGCCTTCAACGTTTAGCGTTTTTGCTGGTAATAACAACGCAATGGTTTCTGCTAAATCGCCAACTGTATGGTAACTTTCTTCAAATAGCCAAGTAGGTATACCTGCAAGTTCTATACACCAACTGGAAAGTATGGTTGAGTTAATGATACGCTTTGGCCTGCGCCCACTAAAAATGGCAATTACCCAAACTTTATCCTTATCGTCGGCGGTTAAAAAGTAATGCTGTAAAGCATTTAATTTTTCAGTGTTTTTTTGTAGAGTTACCAAGCGTGTTTACGAGAGAAGCAAAAGAAGTAAAACCACCAGCTTCTGAAGAGGTGTTATCGTTTAAGTTGTTATTTTCAGGTTGTTCATTCATTTTACTACGCTTTTTATTCTTCCTCACCTTCAGAGGTTGGAGGTTTTTGTTCTAGTGGGGCCGCCTCAATACCAATTTCATTTAGATACCTACTAAAAGCCGCTTGAAAGCCATGCGTTACATAAACTTTCTGGGCCTGGGTAGCTTTTATAGCTTGTAATAAGCCTGGCCAGTCTGCGTGATCACTCAGGCTGAAACCTGCATCCACATTGCGTCTTCTAGCATTGCCACGTACTTGCATCCAACCGCTACAAACGCCAACTTTATATGGGTTAAATTTTTTCATCCACGGCGTGCCATCCGCACTTGGCGGTGCAATTATAACGGCATTTTTAAGTTCAGTTTTTGTGGTTTCCGGTGTTACTCTTTTCACTTTTGGTAAATGGATGCCAGCGTTTAATAAAGCTTCTTGCGTGTTCCAAACGGCACCATGCACATAAATATTATCGGTAACTTTTGATGCCGCTTCTATTACACGTTGTGCCTTACCCAAACTATATGCTATTAAAACAGAGCTTGTGTTTTGTGATTGATTATCCAGTATCCAGTTTTGAATATTTTGGTAAATGATGGCCTGTGATTGCCATTTATAAATTGGTAAGCCAAAGGTACTTTCTGTAATAAATGTGTGGCATTTTACTGGCTCAAATGCGCCGCTTAAACCATCATCTTGTGTTTTATAATCGCCACTTGCCACCCAAACTTCTCCGGCATACTCAACTCGTATTTGCGATGAGCCAATAATATGCCCAGCAGGGTGCAGGGATACTTTCACACCATTAATAAATACAGATTTGCCCCAGTCGATACTTTCGTAATTGTTATTGCCTAAACGTAGTTGCAATATGGGTTTGGTAAGATGATGGCACAGATAATATTTACTGCCCCAACGGGCATGATCGCTATGTGCATGCGTGATAATTGCTTTATCAACTGCCCCCCAAGGATCTATATAAAAATTACCCTGCTGACAATACAACCCTTTGTTGGTAAAGGAAAGTAGTCCCCCAACTGTTGTAGAAATAGTTTCAGAACCATCCATATTGTCAGTACTTTCTTTCATTTAATTCGCTTTGCTTGTTATCCCTTCAGGTGTTCTTGTTCCTCTACATTTTTCGCTACAATATTTTACAGCGTCCCAATTTTTTGCCCACTTTTTACGCCAAGTAAATGGTCTATTGCAAACCACACAATTTTTAGTTGGCAGGTAACTTTTATTAGCGTTGCCTTTTGACATAATACTGTTTTTAAAAGTAACAATAGTTGCTCGTGCTTAGTTCGGAATGGCGATATATAAAAAATCTATACCGCCGACGGTGAATTTCTCTAGAAAGTGGGGAAAATACCATCTTTTACGATGGTTTAAAATATTAAGCCTGTAGCTTCTGTAGTTTTTCCTCCCTGCACAATAAGAGCTGGTTTTGTGCCTTGCAAAAAAGGATGAGCCGAGAAGAGAAGATAGACTAGTAAATAGGTAACAATACAAAAGGAGAGGCGTGATTAGTTTTGTTTCAAGAATCTCGAATAATGCGCTATTTGTGTAGACTCCGAAGGTGTTACTTTTAAATTAATACGTAAGGATGTTTTCTTTTAAAGTTATATGCCATTTTCGGCCGTTGTTGGCTAAAAGCCAACAACGGAAGCCATACAGGAATCGGTGTTCAATTAGGATTGTTCGAGTTTGTTTTTACCACCCGCTTTTCCAATTATTCTGTCAATTCATCTCTAACAATAAATGAATCGAGTCTCAGCCCCATTTCATCTACACTTCGATACAGCACTTATAACATATACCAAGAGCCTTAATAAACTATTGTAACAATTAATTCTAAGGAAACTTGTGTTGTAGTTTTCAATTTATGCGACAGAAACCCTCTTAATCATTATCCTTTTTCTTATTACCCAGCTTTACAAAAGCAGCTCGGCTTGGGCTTGGTGTGGCGTAATTAATGCCTTTAATGCTTTTCCATAACACATTGTTGAATACTAAATCTGGCACCTTATCTTCTTGGCTAAAATCGAACTTTTCACTTAACGTACTTAATACATTTTTAGTTGTGTTTTTATCATTCAGGTTAACATTGGCGGGCTTTACAGCGTAAGGCATTGCATTTATCATTGACGAAAAAGCACGCCACATTGGTACAGCGGCAGCATCATATTGAGTCATTGGTGGCATACCTAAAATAAGTTCTATCGTACGCAAAACAGACGATGTACTGTACATGGTATGATCTACAAAATTGCGTTTTACATACGGACTAACCACATAGCAAGGGCTGCGATGTGCATCAACATGGTCAGGGCCATTTTGTGCATCATCTTCTAAAATAAATACCACACTTTCTTTCCAAATGGGGCTTTTGCTAAGATGCTCTATAAACAACCCAACCGCCAAATCATTATCGGCAACGTGGGCAAATGGTGTTGGTTTGCCAATTCTTACACCCTCGGTATGGTCATTACCTAAACGTACAGTATTAAACTGCGGCACTTGGTTGATGGTCAACAATGAATCAAAATCTTTTTGCCATTGGTAAAAACGCGTGGTATCTCTTACGCCCATATCCCAACCAGCAAACGTTTTGCAAACATGGTTTTTAAGCGTGGCAATATTGGGTTTAGCATTGTCGGCAAATTCCCCAAAAGTACGGTACGATACATTATTACGTTTACAATTATCCCAAATAAAGCCACCTTTATTATTGGCTATCTCACGGTTACCTTCACTATCGTAACTACCACCGCGGCCGCCATAACTGGTAGGCCAAGTTTTTTCTAAAAAATCGGTAGCATAAGCACCCATGCTCCAATTATGCCCATCAGCACTTACTTCTGCATCTACATAAAAATTATCAAGCAGTACAAAATTGTTTGCCAATGCATGTTGATTAGGAGTATATTTTTCACCAAATAATACTAAACTAGTATCGCCATTACCAGTTGTTACATCACCCAAAACTTGGTCGTACGTCCTATTTTCTTTAATAATGTAGAACACGTGTTTAATAGGCGATTTATCGCCAACCTTCATGGGTATTGGGTTACCAATTTCGCCAGCAGCATTTAGTTCTTTGTCTTTTGTGTAAGGAGTGTTTTTATAAACTGCTCTAGAGAAAATCCCTAATTGGGCAGTGGTTGGTTCTGTAATAATACTCAAAGTGCCTTTAAATAAACCAGCAATATATTGTACCTCCTGCGGTTTATTTATATCGCCTTGTTGGTAATTTACCGATTGTCTTGGTCTGTAAGGCCCAGGGCCTTTAGGGTTAGCCATTGATGTAAAACCTTTACCATTACTTACAAAAATAGTTTTGCCAACCACCTTTACATTGGTAGGATACCAACCCACAGGAATGAAGCCTTTTGACTTGCTTTCGCCAGGTTTTTTTACATCAAAAACTGCAAGACAATTATTGTCTGCATTGGCAATGTACAAAGTGTTTTCATCAGTACTTAAAGCCACACCATTACTGGTAGAACCGCTTGGTGCATTGGGATACAAAGCAGCGTTTAATGTTTCTATTACCTTCTTTTTCGACACATCAATTACGCTAACAGAATTATCATTTGCATTGGCAACGTACAAGTATTTACCGGCTTTTGATAAGTACATTTCGTTAGGGTTATCGCCTACTGTAATGCTTGTGGCTATTGACTTTGAGGCCACATTGTAATATAAAATTTTATCTCCGCCCCAAAGGCTAATGAACAAAGTTTTTTTATCTGGAGATAGTATACAAGCGTAAGCTTCTGCACCCAAGCTCAGGCTATCGTATTGCTTTGTTTTTAGGTTTATAGTGTACAAACTTTTATTGTCTCTTGTAACCACGTAAAGCATTTGTTTGGCATCATCAATGGCCATACCTGCAGGGCCAATTTTACTAGTAAGTTTTTTACCAATCGTAATCGAATCTTCTTTAATTAATTTGTTGTTATTAATGGCATATTTAATTATCCAATTATCGTTGCCACCACCTGCATACAAATATTTTTCATCGTCGCTAAAAGCCAAACCATACCACGATTTTGCAATTACCACATTGTCTAATTCTTTTTTATTAGCAGCATCAATTAACTGAATGCTTTGCGTGCTTTGCCCATTATTGGTAATAGCTAAATATTTTTTGCTTTTACTAACGATGATATTTAATGGTAAATCTCCCAATGGCAAACTGCTGCCAACAGGTGTTAAACTCCAGCCATTTGGCAGACTTATTCGGTTATCATCTAATTGTTTTAAGGTCTGAGCTTGTGAGGCTAATGCAATAAATAGGCAACAACAGATGGCAATAATTCTCATAAAAAAAGTTTAGGTAAAAATAATTAGTGGAAAGTTATTGTTAGGTTATTAAATGATGAATGATTTGTTTTACAAATAAATACATAAAAGCTACCGCCTTCATTAACCTTTTTATGGATTATGGTTACTTAGTATATCCACCAACTTAGCCTCCTCCAATACTTCCATTTTAGAATTTTGCTTAGTATCGTAATACCATCTTACCAATCTAATATTACCACCTTCAATCTCAATTCCAGTAATATCACCATCATCAAAACAACAGCAACCGCTATTGAAATAAGTCGATTTATAGTTTGTAAAATCTGGTATATTTTCATTGGTAAAAAATGTATTTTTTATAGCTTCTTCTAACTTTGTTATCAATTCATTTTGGTTGCTGGTTTTTGCATCCGCTAATTGTTTATACAGTCTTTCAATATGTGTTAATGACGCAAAAACTGGCTGGTGGGTATGGCCTGTTATTAATAATAAATCGATTTGATTAGCTACCCAATCGGTCATCATTTTGTTGTGGGCAGACTTTAAAGTATCGTTATTAGATGGCGTGTTTAAGTTCATTTTCAAGTACGATTGTAAAGGTGCCCACACATTTGATACAAACCATTTACTAAACCAATTACCATCGCTTTGTAAGTCGCCTTGATGCCCATGTGTTAGAAAAATTGCGACTTTTTTTTTATTGATAGTTGCTTGTAAAACTAAGCCTTCGTAAATGGCAACCGCTTGGCCATAAAGGCTTTTAAGGTTAATACTCGCTAGAGGATCATTATCCCAATACAAATCGTGGTTACCAAATATTTTTACAAAACGGTTAGCTTGAACAAACAATTTTTCTTTGTCAAAAGATGCTTGGTTATGCTCTTTTACCTGTAAAAAAGTATTTTCCCAAAGCTCTTCACAATCGCCAAGACTTATATAATAAAAACCATACTGATAATAATAATCTAAAGCTGCTAAATAATTATTTTCAGCCATGGCAAAATCATCAGCATCATCTTTGGCACCTTTATGTATGTCTGAGAAAATGATGAATTTATGACTTTCATCAAAAGGCATCAGCAAGCCTTTTTTCTCAGGATTAGTTATGATGTTTTGATGTAGTTCGGTCAACTTTTCAAAGACCCGTTGCTGGTCTGGCTTGCCATCATATTTATGAGCCAGTTTGGTAATGGTTGGGGTTAATAATCTTTGTAAAAATTTCCGCATATAAGAGTTTGGAATTTAGAGTTTATAGTTGTGAGTTAAAACGTTTGTCATCTTAAACAAACTTAACTTTTGTAAAGTACCTAAACCATTTTTAAACTCGCTGAACATCTTCTAAAACCTTAATTATGCTCACAAAATCTGGTCTGTTTAAAACCGCTGGTTGCATGGTAGTTTGTTGTAACTCCATTAGAATATTCATAACTCCGTGATGGTTTTCATTAAACATCGTATGGCTTATTAAATCTTGCAGCAAACATCCAAAGGCACTCACTTCTATACGTTGCAAGGCTGCTGCGGAAGCATCGTTAACATCATATAAACTAGCTGCACCAAAGTCGCCAAAAATGGTATCATGATGAGCATTGACTAATGTATTGTGGGCATACAAATCGCCGTGCATAATACCACGTTTGTGCAAGTGTGCCGCTGCTGATGCGATAGCCAATGCAATAGCAACCACCTGTTGGATTGAAAAAGCAGTACCTGGTAAAAACACATCTCTTGTACAAGTATCAAAACTTGGTGGCAAACCAAGGTTGTAAAATGTTGGTGGTATTAATGCTAAAATCAAGCCTTGCTGCTGCAATGGCTGCTGATTTATTTTACCCAAAACCGGTACTAAATTTGGGTGATTGCCAGCCAAAATACAGGCATCCATTTCATCTTCGGGATAGCCATCACTAGTTACTGAACCTTTAAAAACTTTTACAGCCACTTCTTTTACAGTATCATTTTTTTGTTGCCACATTGCTTTTGAAATAATACCAGAAGCACCTTCACCCAACTGATTTGTAAGCGTTAATTGCTGCCAATCAAGTTCTAATAATGGAACGGTATTAGTTGATTTTTTTGAAAATGGATTGCCAGAAAAAGCTAACCACGAGAGCTTTGGCATTGCCAATAACCAACTGGGTAATATCGGTAATTGATTGGCTGAAATACGCAATAACCCAAGGTTTTTACAGTTGCTCAATTCTTCGGGTAAGCTTTGCAATTGATTGCCTGCCAAGGCTAGTTTTTGCATGGGTAAGCAATTACCAATGCTTTTTGGTAAGGCAGTTAAAAGATTGTTGGTTAATATTAACCACCGGGTAGTTGGCGGCAAAGCTTTTTCTGAAATATTTGTTAACTGATTGCTCTTAAACCCAATCATACTAAGGTTTTCGCATTGCGATAGCACTTCAGGGAAAATGGTAAATAAATTGTTACTTAGAAACAATATTTTAAGTTGTTTCAGCCTTGCAAAATCATTAGGTAAAGTTGCTAATTGGTTGTTAGATAAATCCAGAACTTCCAATGTTTCTGCCAAGGTAAATATCTCATTCGGAAAGGCTGTTAACCCACAAGAAAGTGTTAATCGTTTTGTGCCTATCAGTTCGCCAGATTGTAATTGTTGCAATGTTTGCATAGAGCGAAAATAATGGTATCAGGTTTTAAGCTGCAGAGATTTCATTGAATTAAAAATAAAAAAATTACAGCTATTGCAAGCTTCAATATTTAAAATTATCTTACGAGCTAAATTTTAAATAAATACTGTTATGAAGAAATTAATCAAATTCATTTGCTGTGTATTTGCAGCAACTATTTTACTTAGTGCCTGTAAAAACAATACAGAAGTTGTTAAAGAAATGACAGCGATGAATGCTGACTCTGCAAAAGCTACTATTGCAGCAAGAAATACGGTGTACAGTAATGCTGTAGCCAAAAACGACTCGGCAACTTTTGTAAATTGCTATACTGATAGTTGTTGCCTTTACGCACCCAATATGCCTGAAATTTGTGGCAAAGCAGGTGTCGGTAAATTTTTTAGTATGATGCAACAAATGGGTACCAAAGGCTTAATGCTTACTACCAAAGATGTGTTTTGCGGTAAAGATATTATGTCTGAAACAGGCGTTTACGATATACAAGTTGCTGGTGGTAAATCGGTTGATAAAGGCAAGTATATTATTGTATGGAAACAGGAAAATAATCAATGGAAAATGCACAGAGATATTTTTAATAGCGATATGCCACCAATGCCTCCTATGGCAAGTAAATAAATGTCTATTTAAATAATTAACAGCCCTTCAAAGTACAATTTGAGGGGCTGTTTTTGTTAATGCCACGTCAGTAAGTAGCTAGTATTTTTATACATCTATTGGTTTAATAACAGGGGAAAACTGCTCTCAATTTTTAAAATCCTACATTCGCACCCGTTATGAAAAAAATTGACCATTACAGAAAGTTGTTAGGCGTTACCAAAGAGGCCGATTTGAAAGAATTAAAATCGGTTTACAGAAACCAAATGAAAGATTGGCACCCTGATAAATTTCATGATAAAGAAGAAGCTGAAAAAGTAGCAGCGGAAAAGAAAAGTAAAACTGTAATTGAAGCCTATCATTTTTTGGTAAGTATAGCACCAGAAACGGTTTCAGCAAGTTTAGATCAATATAACACAACCCTTGACGAAGCTAGTATTTTAGATTTTGAATACAAAAATGAAGTGTTGCGTATTGACTTTTCTGATGGACATACCTATGAGTATTTCGATGTGCCAAAAGCCACTTATGTAAAGTTGGTAAATGCACCATCGCAGTCAAGGTTTGTACGCCGGCATATTAGTGAAACCTATGTGTATAGAAGTGTTGCAAAAATTGTTGCGGCATAATAATTAGAACAATACTCAAAAACTGTTACCAAAAACTGCTTTCGTTTCAAATAAATGATGAGCAGTTTTTGGTAACAGTTTTTGTTTTTAGTGTAACCATCCAAATTTGTATTGTTTTATTTTTAAATAGCTGGTTCTTGCTGGCTTAAACAGTGCCAACTACCAAGACCCCAAATTATATCGGTACTATCAATACCAATTACTTTTCTATCAGTAAATAATGTAGATAAAATGTCTAAAGCTTTCTCGTCATTCTTGTCTCTATAAGTTGGTACAATTACGGCTGCATTGGCAATATAAAAATTAGCATAAGATGCTGGAAGCCTTTGTCCATCGTACGTTACAGCGCTTGGCATTGGCAATTCAACAATGTTTAGCGGCTTGCCATTTAGTAAACGCATTGCGTTTAATTGAGTCAGATTTTCTTGTAATAAATGATAGTTTTCATCATCAGTATTTTCCTCAACAACTGTTACAACAGTGTCTTCATTTACAAAACGTGTGATATCGTCAATATGTCCATCGGTATCGTCACCAACAATGCCATCACCAAGCCACAATACTTGCTGAACACCATAAAAATCTTGCAAGTATTGTTCTATTTGTTGTTTGGTTAAATGTGGGTTTCTATTCTTATTAAGTAAGCAAGCTGTGGTTGTTAAAACCGTTCCTGCACCATTAAATTCTACTGAACCGCCTTCCATAATAATGTTGGGATGAAAGACTGGTAAACCCAATTTTTCGGCAATTAAAGTTGGTATAATATCATCTAAATCGTGTGGTGGGTATTTGCCGCCCCAAGCATTATAATCCCAATCTACAATTACTTTTTTTTGTTCTTTTTGGTTAATGAGAAAAGCTGGTCCATGATCTCTACACCAAGCATCGTTTGTTGGATGATGGTAGAATTGTATTTGATTTATATAAACACCTGCTTCTAGCAAATGCTTTGTAGCAAAGGTTTCCATTGCTTGGTTATAAACATTGATACACACTTTTTCACCTTCGCTAACGGCTTTTATAAACTTACAATATGGTTTGTAAATAGTTTCAATTTTACCCGGCCAACTTTCTTCTTTATGCGGCCAACTAAGCCATGTAGCCACATGAGGATGCCATTCGGCAGGAAAAGAAAAACCAAGAAGTCGGGGGGAAAGTCCAGAAGTCACAGAGTCCGTTAGTCCGTCAGTTGAAATAGCTGATATATTATTTGGTGGGTTCATTTGTCTTTGGATTAGTTAACGATTTTTTTAAACTATTTATCATTGCCAATATTTCTTGGCATGAATTATAAATTAAATCGAAGTTCTCATCGTTTATAATATTTCTTTTTCTAGCGATGTAAATAGAGCTTACTACCTCAATATTAGAACGTAAAGCAAAAGTTAGAAACCTATTAAACTCAGGGTTTGTTTGACCAGTTGAACCTTCTGCAATATTTAATGCAATAGAATTTGCCGCACGTTTAATTTGAGAAGATAATATATACAATTCTTCTTTTGGAAACTTAAGCGTTACGTTATGTACAACAAACGTTAAGTCAATTGCTTTTTGCCAAACAATTAGTCTTTCAAACTTAAACGCCATATGTGAAGTTTTTATGTTAAACCATACTGACTTTTTTCTCCTCATTTTTCATCTCACGGTCTTCCAAACTCCCTGACTTTCTTCCCGTCTCTTCTGACTTTTAGTCTTGCCTTTTAATCTATAAATCTTTTTAAAATTGGCTCGTAACTATCAATTCTTCTGTCACGTAAAAAAGGCCAATGGGTACGGTAGTATTCGCTCTTTTCAAGGTTTACTTCAGTTACCACGGTTTCCTCTTCATCATGAGAAGCTTTGTACAATAACGTGCCGAAAGGATTGGCAATAAAACTACCGCCCCAGAATTTCATATCAGCTTCAAACCCAACACGGTTAACGCTTACAACAGGAATGCCATTTGCAACTGCATGGCTGCGTTGAATGGTTTGCCAAGCATTGTACTGCTCTATATTTGTGGCTTCCTCTTGCGTTGTTGCCCAACCAATAGCTGTGGGGTAAAACAAAATTTCTGCTCCCATTAATGCTGTAATTCTTGCTGCTTCGGGGTACCACTGATCCCAACAAATCAGCACCCCAATTTTGGCAAATTTTGTTTCAAATATTCTGTAGCCAGTATCGCCTGGTGTAAAGTAAAATTTTTCATAAAATCCAGGATCATCAGGAATATGCATTTTGCGGTATTTGCCTAAATATGCACCATCGGCATCAATTACTGCGGTGGTATTGTGATACAAGCCTTGAGCTCTTTTCTCAAATAATGAAGCTATAATAACTACGCCCAATTCCTTTGCCACAGAGCTTAATGCATCGGTTGAAGGCCCAGGAATGACTTCGGCCAATTGAAAATTATCATGGTCTTCAACATCGCAGAAATACAATGAGGTGAACAACTCTTGCAAGCAAATAATCTGTGCACCATTTACCGCTGCAATACGAATTTGCCCGATAGCTTTTTGTAGATTTTCTGCTTTATTTGTTGTACAAGTTGTTTGAACTGTACCAATTTTTACTGTTGCCATGCTTAAAATTTTCGCCGCAAAAATACTGTTTATGCTGTGGATGTAGAATTACTATTTGAGATAATTATGGTTTGCCAGTAACCTTCAATGCGTCTATTTTTACCGAAATATTTATGTTGTATGGTAATTGATGAATCGGTAAATCCGTGGCAAATTGTAGATGGAACGGTAGCTTATGATAATTCTTGGATACAGGTAATTCACCACAACGTAATTAACCCAAGCGGTGGTAAAGGTATTTATGGCAAGGTTCATTTTAAAAATAAAGCCATTGGTGTAATAGCTGTGGATGCTGATAAAAACACCTATTTAGTTGGACAATATCGCTTTCCTATTAACCAATATAGTTGGGAAATTCCTGAAGGTGGTTGTGTATTTGAAGACGATTCTTTAGAGGCTGCAAAACGAGAATTACTAGAAGAAACAGGGTTAAAAGCTACTCATTGGCAATTGTTGGGTAACAGTTATTTGTCTAATTCTGTAAGTGATGAATTTGCTGAATATTTTTTAGCAACAGGCTTAACCCAGCATGAAGCCGAACCAGAAGAAACCGAACAATTAGTACTTAAAAAATTACCTTTAAAAGATGTTTTTACAATGGTTGATGAAGGTAAAATAACCGATAGTTTGGCTATATTGGCGTTGCAGAAATTAGAGTTGTTGTTATTGCAGGGAAGGCTTTGTCTTTAGTTTTTACATGGGAATTTGTGGTTGTTAGTTTTAATACTTTCTTGGTTTAATTAGTGTAATTCGTGTCATCCAAATAAAAATATGTCTAAACAAGAATCTCTTATCATTGGTCGCCAGCCGTTAATTGAAGCATTGCAAAGTGGCCGTGCTATTGATAAAATTTTGGTACAAAATAATGCCAATGGCGAAGTATTATCTCAAATTCGAGCCTTGAGTAAAGAGTTCAATATTCCCATGCAAATGGTGCCCGCCGAGAAGCTGAATTATTTAACCAAAGCCAACCACCAAGGCGTCATTGCATTAGCGGCTTTGGTTGAATATAAAGACCTGCAAACCGTAATAAACGAAGTGCTTGAAAAGGTTGAAAAGCCTTTGTTTATTATGTTGGATGGGATTACCGATGTCCGAAATATTGGGGCTATTGCAAGGAGTGCTTACTGCTGTGGTAGCCAAGCAATTATCATACCCGATAAAGGTGTTGGTGCTTTAAACGAAGAAGCCATGAAAAGTAGTGCCGGGGCTTTAGAACACATAAATATTATCCGTGTAAACAGTCTGATTAAGGCAGTTGATACCTTGCACGAGAACGGGATTTTAGTATTCACAAGCATTATGAAAGCTGATAAAAAAGTTTACCATTTACCGTTTACTGAGCCTTGTTGCATTATAATGGGTAGCGAGGAAAAAGGGGTACAACCGTACTTGGCTAAAGCTGCGGATGAATTCTTTACAATACCTATGGCCACTACGTTTGACTCGTTTAATGTATCTGTTGCAACAGGAATTATTTTATACGAAGCCATGAAACAAAGAATGGCGTTAAAAGCCGCCGCAACCCTTCCAAAGATGGGACTTTAAAAACTTGATTCTATGCAAAATCAATTTGTCAGTAAACAATTATTTGCAATCCCCCCTTTGGGGGGGTGGGGGGCAGTTTTAGTTGAATGTCCCCGTGATGCCATTCAGGGTTGGCATCGTTTTATCCCTACAAAAGATAAAATTCGCTACATTAATTCGCTATTAAAAGTTGGGTTTAATACAATTGATTTTGGCAGTTTTGTATCTCCAAAAGCCATACCGCAAATGGCAGATACGAAAGAGGTATTACAAGGAATTAAGCAACAAGATTCAAAGTCTAAATTACTTGCAATTGTTGCAAATACAAGGGGTGCAGCCGATGCAGTTGCGTTTGATGAGATTACTTTTCTTGGCTTTCCATTCTCTATTTCGTCTACTTTTCAACAACGAAATACCAACAGTACAATGGATGAAAGTTTGGTACGTGTTGAGGAAATTCAAGAACTGTGTTTAAAGAATAATAAGCAGTTGGTCTTGTATCTCAGTATGGGTTTCGGTAACCCTTATGGTGATGCTTATAACCAGGAAATTTTGTTGCATTGGGCTTCTGAGATGGCCGAAAGAGACATCACTATCATCTCATTGGCCGATACCGTTGGTTTAGCAACCCCACAACAAATAACCGAAGCTTTAAATGCCTTAATCCCTGTTTATGAAAATAGTCAATTTGGGGTTCATTTGCACAGTACTCAATTGAGTTTTAAGGATAAATTACAGGCCGCTATTGCCGCAGGCTGTCAACGTTTTGACGGTGCTTTAAAAGGTATTGGTGGCTGCCCAATGGCACAAGATGACTTGGTTGGTAATATGCCAACAGAATTAATGATTGACCATTTTGAAAGCCAAGGTTTATTGCTAGGATTAGACAAAAATGCTTTGTACGAAAGCCTTATAATTGCCAACGAAATATTTGTATAGTAGTGTTTTTGGTTATCAGCTTTTGTAATGCTACTCAACAATATAGGCGTCGCACACTGCAACTTTTGATACTTTAATCATCAGGCTCCAGTTCAAGATATTTAATAATTTACGCCAAATTATTCGCTTCATAAGTATCAAATAACCCTATAACTCATCACTTATAACTCATAACTCATAACGTGCAATTTCAAGCCAACATAACCATAAAACCTTTACAGCCAAGCATTTCCTACCACGATAAATTATTGTTGATTGGCTCTTGCTTTACCGAACATATTGGTAATTATTTAATGGATGTAAAGTTTAATGTGCTGCAAAATCCCAATGGTATTTTGTTCGATCCAATTAGCGTTTGCAATAGCCTTACATCATACATTGACAACAAACAATACACTGCGGATGAGTTGGTTTATCTAAATGAAGCATGGCATAGTTGGCAGCATCATAGTCGCTTTTCTGGTATTGATAAAGCAGAGGTTCTAAACGCTATCAATCAATCGCAGCAAGCTGCTCACGCATTTTTAAAGCAAGCAGACTGGTTGGTAATTACGTTGGGTTCTTCATTTGGTTATAAATTAGTAGATGGTCTTGTCCCTGTTGCCAATTGCCACAAAGCACCTGCACAAAATTTTATCAAACAGCTATCAACTATAGATGAAACTATCGCCGATTTTGAGACTGCTTTATCTCAATTATTACAATTTAATCCAGACTTAAAAGTATTATTTACCATTAGCCCTGTTAGGCATTTACGGGATGGTGTTGTAGATAATAATCGTAGTAAAGCAAGGTTAATTGAAGCAGTGCATCACTTGGTAAACACATTTGATAAAGTACATTATTTTCCAGCTTATGAGTTGGTTGTAGATGTGTTGCGGGACTATCGTTTTTATGATATTGATTTGGCACATCCTAATTATGCAGCTACACAATTTGTGCTAGAACATTTTGCTGAAAGCTGCATGAATACAAACACACAGCAGCTAATGGATGAGATTAAAAAACTGATAATTGCAAGAAATCATAAGCCATTTAACCCAACATCAAATCAGCATCAACAGTTTTTAAAAGCACAACTACAAAAAGCTAGAGCATTACAAGAGTTACATCCGTATTTGAATTTTGAGCAAGAATTGAAATTTTTTAATTCTAACTTACAACTCAAGTAATTCCTTTTAATTTTATCTTCAAAATTGATTTTTAATAAATGCCAACTACTTTAATACCATTTGCACTGTTTCTATCAGTATTTGTCTTTTCATTTCTTCTTTTAATTTTAACTACTGTTTGTATTTTTCTGCATCACCTACTAAAACATACAGGCATTAAGTATAAATATCTGTGGAAAATAGATGGAATCATTCTTGGTATTGGAAGCGTTTTTTTTAGTTGTCTAATAATTAAGTTAACAATTAACCCAACTAATATTTCTGAAATTTGGATATTACTAATCGTTTTATTTTTACCCATGATTGGTGAAATAGAGTATTATAGACTTTTAAATAAGAATACAAAAAGGGTAAGAATAATTGGAAAGTTAAACTTGATTGCAAGGACTTTTTCAAAAAAAGATTGGATTAAAGCTTACGAATTAGTGATAATACATAGAATTATGTCAAATTCTAATAGAGAGGACGAAATAATATTTCCAGATAATAACGAAGAAGAAGATAATGATAAATATCTTAACACTGCGACCAATATTTTAAAAAAACTAGGGGATAGAAAAGCAATATTAGATGAAGCAATTGAAACCGCTAACTCATTTTTATTTATGACTTTTTGGTGGGGCGTTTTGGGATATTTTTTAGGAATAATACTAGTTCATTTTGAATTGTTTAATTAGGTATTTAGTAGTGAATTTTAAACTCTAAACTGTAAATCCCAAACTAAAAACTAATGTATCCTATCACCTCTAACTTCTAAAGTTTTCATCACTTCCACTTCGTAAGTCAACCATTCTTGCCAACGTTGGCGTACTTTTTCTTTATCTGTATAAGTTTCAGCAAGCTCAATAAAAACGGTATAATGCCCTGCTTCACTTTCCATAAAACGACGATAAAAATTACGCATGTACTCATCGTTCAAACCTTCACTCAATCGCTTAAAACGCTCACAGCTTCTAGCTTCTACCAATGCCATTGTAAGCAAATGGTCTAGCAATCTATCTTCTTCATGCCCACCATTTTTTTGAAATTTTATCAGTTGGTTCACATATTCATCCTTACGCTGCTTCCCTAATTTCAAATTGCGTTTTTTTAGCTCGTTTAAAACCAATCTAAAATGCCCCCATTCTTCGGTAACAATGGGTGCTAAATCAAACACTAATTTCTCTTTGCTAGGGTAGCGTTGAATGTACGAAATGCACGTCAGTGCTGCTTTCTGTTCGCAATAAGCATGGTCGGTAAGTATCGCTTCTAAATCTAGCGAAGCCAAATTTACCCAACGTGGATCGGTAGGTAATTGTAGCCCCAAAATATTCTTTACATCGTCTGTTTGCACTATGGTTTTTGCTGTTAAATAGATTAAGAAGATATTTACAATTGCAAATATGAATGAAACATTTTTAGAAAAGAAATTGGAAGAACGCAAGCAACAAAATGCGTTTAGAACCTTGCGTTTGCCAAGTGGCAAAATTGATTTTTATAGCAATGATTATTTAGGTATCGGTCGACGGTTGACGGTTGACAGTCAACCATTAAACGAGCAACTTTCTTCAGGCTCAACAGGTTCTCGTTTGTTAGCAGGTAACTACCCATTAATTGAGGAAGTTGAACTGCAAATTGCTGAGTTCCATAAAAGCGAAGCGGCATTAATATTTAACTCTGGGTACGATGCTAATATTGGTTTGTTATCATGTGTTCCTCAGAAAGGTGATACCATTTTGTATGACTTTTTAAGCCATGCTTCCATACGAGATGGCATCCGATTATCGCAAGCACAGTCTTTCGCTTTTTTACACAATGATTTAGCTGATTTAGAACGCCGTTTACAGCAATCTTCGGGTGATATTTTTGTGGTTACGGAAAGTGTTTTTAGTATGGATGGTGATATGTGTCCATTACAAGAAGTATCTGCCTTATGCCAACAATACAATGCCCATTTAATTATTGATGAAGCCCATGCCACAGGTGTGGTTGGCAATAGGGGTGAAGGTCTGGTACAACACTTGAATTTACAGCATAAAATATTTGCAAGGGTACACACATTTGGTAAAGCCTGTGGCTGCCATGGTTCGGTGGTATTGGGTTCTAGCGTTTTGAGAGACTATCTCATCAACTTTGCAAGAAGCTTTATTTACTCAACTTCTTTGCCGCCACATGCAGTTGCAATTATTAAAAAAAGCTATGAGACTTTTCCTTTAATGATGGCAGAAAGAGAGCATTTAAAAACACTGATTCAATACTTTCAATCTGCCCAAATACAATACGAGAAATTAGAATCTACAACGCCAATTCAAGTAGTAATTGTTCAAGGTAATAATGAAGTAAAAGCTGTTGCTAATTTGCTACAAGAAAATGGGTTAGATGTTCGCCCAATATTGTACCCAACCGTACCAAAAGGCAAGGAACGTTTACGAATTGTGTTGCACAGTTTTAATACACTGGAAGAGGTAGAAAGTCTGGTGCAATTACTTGCTTAACCATAGAGAATTTTACCACAAAGGTCACTAAGGTTTTCACAAAGGTCACGGTGTGTTTAGCTTTGTTTGTTTCACCAAAATTATGTAAACCTTGTGTTTTTTTTCTTTGTGTACTTTGTGGTAAAACAGTGGTTAAATTCTTATCTGTTTAGCATATCAAAATGTAACTCCCCAAAGTTTTGTAGCGATGTGAGTTTTAAATCTGCAGCTCCCCATTTGTCATTTTTTTGTATGCTGCCATGTGGTACTACCACACATTTCATACGGGCCGCCTTTGCCGAAATCATGCCATTAAAACTGTCCTCAAAACAAAGGCAGTGGTTAGGGTCGGCTTTTAATTTTTCGGCACAATCCAAATATACCTGAGGGTGTGGTTTGCCATAAGGCAAGTCTTCGGCAGAAGACGTTGCATGAATGTACGGCTCAATGCCAGTAAGCTTTACAACCAAATCTATCAGCGATTGGGGGGATGATGTGGCGATACCAATTTTAAAACCTTTCTCATGAAACATGTTGATGATATAGTGCACACCAGGCATGATGATTGGGTTGGCTTCAACCTTTTGTAAAATACTTGCAAATATTAGGGTTTCGGCATTTTTTGGGTCAACGTTTTGTATATTAAAATAGTTGAACCACCATGTTATAAATTCTCTGGTACGCAAGCCTGTAGTGGTATTGCAGAGGTCGTGGGTTAGGGTGGCGCCAAATATTTTAAAAACATCTATGGCGGCTTCGTTCCAAAGTGGTTCGCTATCTATTAGTAAACCATCCATATCAAAAATTACTGTGTTTAGGGGCATTGCTTGTTTTTTGTGGCAAATGTAATTGTCTGAGCTATGATATTGTCTGAATGATGATTTTAGTGATTGAAATGATTTGTTTGAGTAATCGCTTAAATCATCTTAATCAATGTTAATGATGGTTCAGACAAGCCCAATAAAATAATAACCGTACAAGTGTGCGACGCAACGAAGATAAATACACATACAAATGCTGGTTACCAAAAACAATCTCAAAGCCTTGCTGTTATAATGTTTCTATTAACGATGGTTATGGTATTGCTCAAAACTTTACCTTCGCACCCGTTACAAAAAAGTATTTCAATCAATTAAAAAATAATAATCATGGTTAAAGTTGCTATCAATGGTTTTGGACGAATTGGCCGTTTGGTATATCGTCAAATTTTTAATATGGAAGGTATCGATGTGGTTGCCATCAACGATTTGACAAGTCCTGCAGTATTGGCACATTTGCTAAAGTACGATAGTGCTCAAGGTCGTTTTGAGAACAATGTAATTGCTACCGAAAATTCTATCATTGTGAATGGTCATGAAGTGAAAATATATGCCCAACGTGACCCAGCCCAAATTCCTTGGGGTAATCACGGTGTTGATGTGGTTATTGAAAGTACGGGCTTTTTTACCGATAAAGAAAAAGCTGCTGCACACATTACTGCTGGTGCAAAACGTGTAGTAATTTCTGCGCCAGGTACTGGTGAAATGAAGACCATTGTTTTTAATGTAAACCACGCTATACTAGATGGTACTGAAACTATAATTTCTTGTGCATCTTGCACTACCAATTGCTTGGCACCAATGGCTAAGGTTATGAATGATAGTTACGGTATTGTTACCGGTTTTATGACGACTATTCATGCTTACACTAATGATCAAAATACATTAGACGCACCACATCCAAAAGGCGATTTGCGTCGTGCTAGAGCTGCCGCTGCCAACATTGTACCTAATAGTACAGGTGCTGCAAAAGCCATTGGTTTAGTATTGCCAGAATTAAAAGGTAAGCTAGATGGTAGTGCACAACGCGTACCAGTTATTACAGGTTCGTTAACCGAATTAACATCTATATTAACTAAAAAAGTTACTGTTGAAGAAATTAATGCTGCCATGAAAGCCGCTGCCAATGAGAGTTTCGGCTATACGGAAGATGAAATTGTGAGCAGCGATATTATTGGTACACACTTCGGTTCGTTGTTTGACGCTACACAAACCAAAGTAATTACTGTTGGTGATACTCAATTGGTAAAAACTGTTAGCTGGTACGATAATGAAATGAGTTATGTAAGCCAATTGGTACGTACTGTAAAACATTTTGCAGGCTTAATTAGTTAGTAAAAATTTGGTTGACCAGCTGTAGAAATACTATGAAGCTTTTGTTGCGTCGCACACTGGAACGTTTATAACATTACTGAATATAGTTATTAAGGCTACCAAAATCTGGTAGCCTTAATTATATAACAAATATTAAAGAAATATGCAATTGAAATTAAAAGCTTTTCCTCTTTAGTATGGGATTGCAAATCCGGAGGAGTTGTTTTTTATTTTCAAAAGACTATTTCATATACTTTCTATAGAAGCAAAAAATATTGTGGTGCGGTATAATTTCCAGCTCACCAACAGCAGACAAGTTATATCCCATACCAACAAAATTCTTTGTGTAAGTCCGCGGATTGGAAGAGGGCTTACAAAGTGAACAATGAACAAAACCAAACTCATCACACCAAAAAATATAGAGGTTGTTGCAAAGGTTTTCCAGTTGTCATTTCTCTTAAAAACAAAGCCCCAAGCAATCATTGTTATGGCGAGGCTAACTAACGCTATTAAGGCAGCTATTGCGTGTATTAAGCCAGTAGGTGTTGGTGGAACAACTGGCACATCTGTAGGAAATATTGCAGCCAAGGTTAAACCAAAAGAAAATAAACCTAGCGTTATAATACTAGGGTTAGAGGTATTAATATTTAGTAATAATCCTGTAAGTATTAGTGCTGCCGAAGTTGCTAGTACATAATAGCTTGTTGTTAACATCCAACTGTAATTTCCAACTGCGTATTCGCTTACAAAACAAGTAAGTGGGTTTTTATCTGGTCGTAAAAAATGCAAGCTGCACACTATAACTAAGAATAATGTAATGCCTGAAAAGCTAATGCGGGCAAGGGTTTTAGTATGTTTCATAAACGCTAGTAGTAGTTTTAAAAGTGAAATTGTATCTGCAAGCTTTGTCTATACTTCCTTACTTTACCCGATGCCTATTTATATCTTCAGCCATTTCCTCATCTGTTTGATAATTGGTGCCTTGCCCCATTACATAAAACCATTTGCCAGCTTGCTTAATAAATGTGTCAGTCCGAATTACCTTGTAGGAAAGGTCGCCTTTGGGTGAAGAAAAAATCACGTCAACTATTTCAGTTTTAATAGCAGTAGTACCATTAAATATTCTGAGCAAACTTGTGCCCGTAACAGGACTAAAA
>JAYVNQ010000204.1:0-11973 GCA_043758365.1 Chitinophagales bacterium | reverse complement strand
TGTACCTTAATATTATTAAAGCTAAGCGAGGATTCTTTATCATTAACTAGCACATCAAATTTACCTTCGAATAAATGGTTAGTAGCAAATGAGCCATTTGGTATATTAAAAGCCAGTTTATTAATAAGGATATTGGTATTTAAGCGGATGGTTTGTAAGCTATCTTTCTTATCAAATGCAGCATCTATGTGATTTACAGTAACGCTGTACAGCTTTTGCTTAACCGCATCTGATAGAGTAATGACTATTTTATTTAGTTCTAATTGTCGTAATTCTAAAGGGCTTGAAGCATCGGTTTTTACTGTAATTGAATCTGATTTTTTTCCTTTTAAAAGATACTCATTTGTGTAACCAGAAGTATCGGTAAAAATATTCATGGCAGCATCATCTATACGTATTTTATTGACTACAATTTTGCGGGATAATAAACTACTCCAGCTTAGCCTTACAAACACTTGTTTGGCAACTAATAAAGGTTGGTGATGTTGGTTAAAAAGACTGTCTTTTATCAAGGCATTGTTTAACTCAACCGTAACTGAGGGGAAGTTTTTAAAGAAGCTAATATCTGCATCGGTTATTGAAACTTCACCGCGGACATTTTGGCTTAATTGTGTTGTTATTTTTTGTATAATGCTTTTTTTATTGGCACTAACATAAAAATATGAGGCTATTGATATTAAAAGAAATACGCCAACGATGACGCCCAAGAACCAGAAGCTATATTTTTTTAGTTTTTGCATGGCTATATGAATATAAAAAATATGCCGTGATTGTGAGGGAGTTTATAAAAGGAAATAAAATAAGCCACGCCTATAAATTGATTACGCTCATTTTACGCAGTGGAAAAAACTTAAAACACCATATTGCCCTTAGTTTTTATCTGCTCGTTGGTAAGTTCGGCCACTAACTGCACACCATTTATGGTTTTTATGGCTTGACGTATCCAGTTACATTTATCATCATCAACCATATCGCCTTTCATTAACCATAAAAAATCCATATGTTTAAATTCTGGTAATAAATACTCGCCATCGCAATGGTTGTGGTACAAAAAATGGGTTAAAAAACAATTGTTTTCTTGCGATTGATAAATAGAAAAGTGGTAGTTGCGATTATTTTTTCTAATAGAAATTTCTATCTCATTATTAAGGCGAAAATTGAAGCCCAACAAATTATTCAGCTGCCAACAAAACTGATAATTTTTTACTGGTGCAGTAATGCCAAGTAGCCTCGTTTCTTCAAAAAAGTCATCATTTAATTCTTCTATATTAAGGCGTAGTTTCATAAGGTTAAAGTTGTCCTATTAAGAAACGAAACATCTACATTCATATTCCGACTTTGGCTGAAGCTATTAGCGGTTTTTGCATTAACTTAAGGCTTCAGCCTTGGGTTAAACAAATAATTCTTACCCCACAATTCTCAATTTCGCATAATTCAACATAATCTTTTTCTCGCCATTTTTTTCAAAATTAATATTGGCAATTGGGTTATGAGCAGACCCTTCAACCTTAACCACAGTGCCAAAACCAAACTTTTGATGCTCAACTTTTTGTCCTGCTTCTAAACTGCTGATATCGCTGGCTACAAAATTTTCAGATGGCACGTGTGCTACAACTGTTGGTTGAGTAGTTGCTGGCTGCATATAACTTGGTCGTTCAGTCTTTTTTGCAGGTGATGCGCCATAACGGGTGTCAGTTTGGGGTGAACCAAATCCCCTGTTCATCCGCTCGAACGCAGTACCCATATTGCTTGTGCCTTGGTTTCTTGCACCACCACCAGCATAGGTTTTATCTAAAAATTCTTCTGGCATTTCATCTAAAAAACGGCTTGGCTCGTTTTGCACCAATTGTCCAAAACGATAACGTGCATTGGCATAGGTAAGCCATAATCTATCTTTTGCCCTAGTTATTGCCACATAAAACAAACGACGTTCTTCCTCAAGTTCTTCACGGGTGTTAATGCTCATGGCATTTGGGAACAACGTTTCTTCAATGCCTCCCACAAACACACAACCAAACTCAAGCCCTTTTGCTGCGTGAATAGTCATCAATTTTACCACATCATCGTTTTGTTTATCGTTATCAGAATCTGTAAAAAGTGATACATTTTGCAAATAAGCCCCTAGGTTTTTGTTACCCACTTCACCATCATCATTGCTTGGGCTTTCCGTCCATTCTTTTACTGAGTTTAGTAACTCTTGTACGTTCTCGTACCGTGCCAAACCTTCTTGTGTTTTATCGCTAAAAAGCTCTTTAACCAAATTGGTATGCTTACCAACTTGCACGGCCACATCGTAAGCATTTTTATCATTCAACATGGTATCAAAATACTTAATCATAGTTACAAAATTCTGTAACGCTTCTAATGTGCCACCTTTAAAACCAAACTCGCCTGCACGATTTACGGCTTCAAACATGGTAATGTTTTGCTCGTTGGCAACGATGACTAATTTTTCGATGGATGTTTTGCCAATACCACGCACTGGATAATTAATGATGCGTTTTAATGCCTCTTCGTCTCGCTGATTAACGATGATGCGTAGGTAGGCAATCATATCCTTAATTTCTTTGCGTTGATAGAAGCTAACGCCACCATAAATACGATAAGCAATTCCCATTTTTCTTAGGCTTTCCTCGTAAGAACGGCTTTGTGCATTGGTGCGGTACAAAATGGCAAAGTCTCTGTTGTAGTAATGGTTTCGTAGCTTTTGCTCCTTAATACTATCAGACACATATTTGCCTTCTTCATTATCCGTCATGGTGCGAACAACTTTTATTTTATCGCCCAATTGATTGTCCGTCCAAAGTTCTTTTGGTATTTGACCTTTATTGTTGCCAATTACCTCATTAGCCACGTTTAAAATGCTTTTTGTGCTGCGATAATTCTGTTCAAGCTTTACCACTTTTACATCATCATAATCTTTTTGAAACTGTAAAATATTTTCAATAGTTGCCCCACGAAAACTGTAAATACTTTGTGCATCATCACCTACCACACAAATGTTTTCGTTCATGGCAGCCAACAGTTTTGTTATTTGATATTGTACCGTGTTAGTATCTTGATACTCATCAATCATAATGTATTTAAACTTGCGCTGGTACTTGCTTAAAGCATCTGGTTGCGTGTTTAGCAGCTCAAACATTTTTAGCAACAAATCATCAAAATCCATCGCCCCGTTTTTAAAACAACGGGCAGCATAAGCCAAATAAATCTGCCCAATTGCTGGTCTGTTTGCCCTTGCATCTTCTTGTTGTAAAAAACTATCCAAAGCATATTCTCTTGGGCCAACCAACGCATTTTTTGCCGACGAAATTCTATTGCCAACTACGTTTGGTTTGTAGTGTTTATCATCTAAATTCAACTCATTTATTACGGCTTTAATAACACTTCTACTATCATCTGTATCGTAAATAGTAAAGTTGCTAGGGTAGCCAATTCTGCTGGCTTCGGCACGTAAAATTCTAGCAAAAACACTGTGAAAAGTACCAATGTACAGATTACGCGCCTCGCTGCTGTTTAAAATCCGTTCGATACGCTCTTTCATTTCGGCGGCAGCTTTGTTGGTAAATGTTAGCGCCAAAATATTAAAAGCATCTACTTTATGTTCAGCCAAAAGATGTGCAATACGGGTTGTAAGCACCTTAGTTTTGCCGCTTCCTGCACCAGCCACAATCATTAATGGGCCATTTACATGCGTTACTGCTTCACGTTGTTGTTCGTTCAATCCACTTAAATAATCCTGCATGTAGCGAAGATACGATTGGGCAAAGCTGAAATGCTGTATGGTTGAAAAGTTAGGTAGTTGTGTGCTGCTATATAATGAAACATTGTATAGTCTACTATAAAAAACCATCTATTTCTTCAATATTTCCATCACTGTACTCAATAAAACGTTTGTGCCTAAAGCCAAATCTTCGTAAGAGGAATATTCTAAAGGATTGTGGCTAATACCATCTTTACTGCGGATGAAAATCATCCCATAATCGCAAGCATAAGATAGTGGTAATGAATCGTGAAATGGCCCACTCATTAACTCAGGAGCATCCAAACTTAGAATGTTGCATTGCCCATGAATAATGGCTTTCAGCCAATCTGCACAATAGCGTGGTTCGCTGTTTGTATCTTCGGAAATGGTGTAGGTTAATTGGTGTTTTTGTGTAATGGCTTCTATTTTATCCATCAGTTGTTTTTCATAACGATGCCTGCGTTCTAAGTCAATATCTCGCAAGTCAACCGTAAAAGTCACTTCTTCAGGAATAATATTTCTACTTGCAGGAAAAACATTTAATGTTCCTACTGTACCAACCGTTGGTGCACCGGGTATTTGATTGGCAATTTCGTTGAGCGCAACAATAATTTCGGCAGCTCCTACCAGAGCATCTTTACGAATAGCCATTGGCACAGAACCTGCATGGCCAGCCATTCCTTTTAATTTAACAGTCAACCACAATGGTCCCGAAATGCCCGATACCACACCAATTGGTTTGTTGGCAATATCCAACACTGGGCCTTGTTCTATATGCAATTCGAGGAAGCAGAAAATGCTGCCCGGTTGGTATTCATCTTCTTTAAACTTGGTAATATCGCAGCCAAATTCTTTTAAAGCTTGTTCACGTGTAATGCCATCTTTATCGGTACGTTGCAAATCGCCTTCTTCTAGCTTTCCTAAAATACCTTTACTACCAAACAAGCCTTTATTAAAACGCCAGCCTTCTTCATCGGCAAAAGATATGACTTCGATACTGCGTTCTGGGATTATGTTGTTGTCGTGTAACGTTTTTACCACTTCAATAGCACACAAAACACCAGCTACACCATCAAACCTGCCACCATAAGGTTGCGAGTCCAAATGCGAACCCATCATTAAAACTGGTAATGTTTTGTTTGTGCCTTGGAGCTTACCAATGAGATTACCAAAGTTGTCAATCTTAGTTATCATGCCAGCTTCTTGCATCCATGAAGCAGCCAATTCAAAAGCTTTCTTTTCCTCGGCCGAATGCGCAGGACGATTAGTGCCAGTTTCGCCAATTTTACCAATAAGGCTCATGGCTTCAAAGTGTTGTTGCAGGCGAGTTTCGTTAATTTTCATATTGCATTTTTTTGAACACAGATTGTATGTACAATTATTAATTTTTTTGGGTAACGAGCTTTAGAATTTCTATTGGTCTTCGTTGCGTCCACACTGGAACGGTTTTATTATTAATTGGGCTATTACCAAAGCATAGAGTAACACAATAAAAGGTAGCTTTTAAAAAACTAATTATTGTCGAGCAATGGTAAATTAATAGTTACAGTTGTGCCCTGTCCTTCACGGCTTTGAACACCAAATTCGCCATGATTAAATTCTACTAATTGCTTTACAAGGTGCAGGCCAATACCGAGGCCTTGCTGCTCAAATTTGCGACGATTATACTGCTTAAATGGTCCAATATCACTAGTGCTATTTATAATAAACCCAACGCCTGAATCAACCACTGTTATTTGATAAGTTTCAAGTTCTTTTTTACCCGTAACAATAACTCTATCCCCAATTTTTGAGAATTTCAACGCATTATCAGTTACTTCTACAATTATGCGTAATAAATATTCTTGACTAATGCTAATCTCAGCGGTTTCAAAATTTATAATTACATCATCGGCACGATTGTAAATTTCTCTTGCCATAGTTATCAACTCATCGTTCACTTTTATGGGCCAAGTATTTGTAGATTGTCCATTGCTGAACATGGTCAATAATTCGGTATAAATCTCAGCACGTTTTATCTCTTCGTACAACATCAAATTAGCCAAAGAATGGTTTAAACGAATGGCAGATTTTAGGATAGATAAATGCAGATCATACACCTGTTTATCGTTAAAAGTATTACCAGCATTTACCAATAAATTTAAGCCACCAATAATGCCATGCATAGGTGTATTAAACTCGTGATAAAATGTGGCAAAAACATTGGTATCCAACTCATGTTTTACTTTGGTATATTGAACACCAACCTTTTCTTGACGCTTCAAACGAGTTTCAATTGCCTTGGTCAAATCCTTTGCTGAAAAGGGTTTAGTGATATAATCATCTGCACCCAAATCCATACCATTGCGTACATCCGTCTTATCAATTTTAGCAGTTAAAAAAATGAATGGTATGTTTTGTATGGTAGATGTTTTACGGATATATTCTAGCACTTTAAAGCCATCCATTTTAGGCATCATTACATCGCAAACAATTAGGTGTGGTCTAAAATCTATAGCCTCTAAAACACCTTGCTTACCATTGCTTGCAATGCGTACTTTATAGCCACGAGCCTCCAACAATTCCTGTATATTTTCACGGATATATTGCTCATCTTCAATAACAAGAATTTTGGTTTGTTGATAGTCCATGAGATAAGTTTTGAATTAATTATTTTAATGGTAGTGTAATTCTAAAAGTAGTACCCTTGTTCAATTTGCTTGTAACAAAAATTTTGCCGTTATGAATATCTATAAATCCCTTCACAATTGCAAGTCCCAAACCAGTACCATCAATTTCGCTGGTATTACCAGAGCGGTAAAATGGTTCAAATAAGTTAGGGATATCCTGTGGTGGAATGCCGATGCCAGTATCGGTAATTGAAATAATTACTTGGGTTTCCTCAAAAAATATATGCATAATAATATTGCCTTCTTTGGAATATTTGTAGGCATTGCTCAATATATTTTCCAAAGAATAATAGAGTAATTTATTATCAAAAAGTACCAATTTCGGCTCGCCAGTAATACCTAAAATTACCCGTCTATCTTTGCTAAAACGATTGTTGTACTTGCTTTCTATCAAGTTTTCACAAAACTCAACCAAGTTATAACGCTTAGGTTTGTAAGGTGTGCGTCTTGCATCGCTACGACCAACCAATAACACATCGTTCATTAAATCTTGAAGGCTTTCTATTTCGCCCAAAATACGTGTAAACTGCTTTTGAAAAGATCGTACCTTTTCGCTTGGCAAATCCTCAACATACATTTCTAAAATTTCAATACCACTTTGTATAATGGTTAGTGGGGTACGAAATTGATGAGACGCCATTGAGATGAACATATTCCGGAGTTCGTTCAGTTGTTTTTCTTTAGCAAGGGCTTGTTGAACCTCATTTAATAATTTTTCACGTTCTGTAATGTCTCTTAAAACGCACAATAAATAGGGTTTCTCTTTTACCTTATAAATGGCCGTAGAAAACTCATAAGGAATGGTTTGTTTACTATCTTTTACTGGTAATAATATTTGTTGGCTAGTTGCTTGTTCAAGGCTTCGGGTAGCGTGTTTTATTAAAAAATAAAAACTACGTCGTTTGCTAAAATTCCAATCTTTAAATAATTGTTCTTCAAAATCTTTTTTTGTATAGCCAAGTGTTTCAATAGAATTATTTACGTTTTCTACCAACCCCTTTTCAATATCAACCGTAAAAATTATTTCTCTAAGGGTGTTAAAAATAGTACCTAATTTTTCGCAATTGTCTGCTAATAACTCTTTCTCAAGTAAGTAAATATCAATATCGCTACCAGGTAAAATCATAGGAAGAAATGTGTGGTGGTTGATAGTTTTTTTTGTGGAAATCTTTATCGTAAAATTTTCATTTTTACCATATCTATTCTTGTATCGCTAACGTTTAAAATATCAAATTTGTAATTATCAATAATGATACTTTCTTTTTGTTTTGGAATAGTTTCAAACTGGTTAATGATGTAGCCACTAAGGGTTTCAGAGGTACCATTAGGAAATTCGAGATCAAATTTTTCATTCAAATAATCTAATTCTAGGCGGCCGCTAAAAATAAATTCATCATCAGCCAATTGCTTTTCAACAAAATCTTCTGTGTCGTATTCGTCTTTTATTTCACCAAAAATTTCCTCTAAAACATCTTCCATAGTAATGATACCAGCAGTACCACCAAACTCATCAACCACCCAAGCAATACTTTTTCTTTCTTTGGTAAATTTATTAATTAAATCGGTGGCACTCATACTTTCAGGCACAGCAGGAATTGGCAATAATATGTCTTGCAACGCCGTAGGTCGTTTAAACAAATCTAGTTGATGGATATAGCCTAAAATATTGTCAATATTGTCATCGTACACCACTAATTTACTTAGCTGTGTTGTTATAAAATGTTGGCGAATCTCTTCTATGGTATCAGTTATTTCAACAGCTTCAATCTCGGTACGTGGCACTAAACATTGGCGTATTTTTATGCTTGGTAAGCTTAATGCATTTTCGAATAATTCGGTATTCAATTCAGGGTTGTCATCGTCCTGCTCTTTGGTTTGCTGAAAAAAATGCTCTAAATCAATTTTACTAAACGCACTATTTCTATCGCCAACTTTTACGTTGAATAAATACTTCAAAATCCACTGAGCCAAGCCAACAAAAAAAGTGGCCAAAGGCAAAAACAAATCATGAAAAAAATTGGCTAATCCAGCAAACGTATTTACCAAAACATCATTTTTTGCCCGGAAGATCGCTTTGGGTATAAACTCGCCAATAATCAATACTACCATTGATGAGACTAATGTATCGAACAGTAGCTTTATATAGTTGTTGTTAAGCCAAGGTGGCAAAGGATTCCAGATGATTAGCTTGAGTAATTCATCGAATAACAAACCATAAATAACTAAAAAAACATTTAACCCCACCAAACAAGTACCTAAAAATCTGGTTGGGTGCTCCATAAAATTTGAGAGGATGATAGCATTGCGTTTACCCTGTTTTTTTTTTAGTTCAATGCTAAGGCGGTTAGCGGATATAAACGCAATTTCGTAACCTGCAAAAAAGGCAATAAAAATGAGTGTTGTTACAATACCGATAATTACCAAATAAATCTGCGACATATTAGTACGAATATAAAGAAATTTGTTTCAAAGATTTCATGCAAAGTAGCTGATGTAATAAAGAGGCTAAGGTTAATAGTTACACTCATCTCAGCTTTAAATTTTACGATGCAAATTGTATGTTATTTTTATGCGACAACACTTATTTTTGAAATACAAAAAACTTAAACAATTATGATCCAGAACCACGAAATAGATTACCGCATTTTGGGAGAAGAAATGCAATATGTGGAAATAGAACTTGACCCTAACGAGACCGCCGTTGCAGAGCCTGGTGCATTTATGATGATGGATGATGGCATACAAATGGAGACCATTTTTGGCGATGGAAGTAATCAACAAAACAATGGTTTATTGGGTAAATTATTTAGTGCTGGTAAACGTATGTTAGTAGGTGAAAATTTATTTATGACAGCTTTTACAAATGTATCGTATGGTAAAAAGCATGTCAGTTTTGCGTCGCCTTATCCAGGTAAAATTATTCCCTTGGATTTATATCGCTTAGGTGGTAGGATTACTTGCCAAAAAGATGCGTTTCTATGTGCTGCCAAAGGAGTTAGTGTTGGTATTGAATTTCAGCGGAAATTAGGTACTGGCTTGTTTGGTGGTGAAGGGTTTATTATGGAAAAATTAGAGGGAGATGGGATGGCTTTTATGCACGCAGGTGGCCATGTGCAACAAAAAGAATTGCTGCAAGGAGAAATTATTAAAATAGATACAGGTTGTATCGTTGCTTTTACACAAACCGTTAACTACGATATTCAATTTGTAGGCGGTATCAAAAACACATTATTTGGTGGTGAAGGCGTATTTTTTGCAACATTACAAGGGCCTGGTACCGTTTGGATTCAAAGCTTACCAATTAGCCGTTTAGCAAGCCGTATTTTACAATATGGCAGGGGTACAAGAAAAGAAGAAGGTAGCATTTTAGGTGGTTTAGGCAATATGATTGATGGTGACGGTTGGTAGGAATTTATATCACGAATTGAGACAAATTACACGAATTATAATCAAGCTTAATTAGTATTAGGCATATGGAAAACGCAGATATTTTAAAGCTACTTGAATAACAAAGAAACGCGTTGTTTAATTACTTGAACAGTACATCAATCTCTAAGTTAAATAAGCAACAATATGATGGCATAAAGCTTGTGCAATTGTTTAGAAAAGCGTTACCAGCAAATGCTGACAGATGATTTTGGACACTTGCTTAATAATTATAATTTAAATTTATACAAAGCCAAACAACTAGTAAGTTTAAAGAAAGATAGTGCTGTTTTTAAATGTGTTATTGATGGCATAAACGAGCATGGAAAACTATTGGTAAATGGTGCAGCACAAGAAGGTTTTGAATTTTGCGAAGTTGAGTGGGTGTTGAAAAAAAACAAAAATCCCCGAAGAAAAAATTCTTCGAGGTCAATACATTCATAATTCATGACTAAACCCTACTTTTTCTCAAGCAATTTAAAAAACTGATCAAGCTGAGGTAAAATAACAATCCTAGTTCTTCGGTTAGTAGCTCTGGCTTCGGGTGTGCTATTGTCAGTTAATGGTACATATTCTGCACGGCCAGCGGCTGTCATTCGTTTTGGATCTAAACCATAACTGCTTTGCAATAACCGAACAATGGTAGTGGCACGTTTAACGCTCAAATCCCAATTGTCAATTAAAACCGGGCCTTTAAAAGCGATATTATCTGTATGTCCTTCAACCAAAAATTCAATATTGGGTTGTGCATTTAATACTTTGGCAACTTTACCAAGTACATCTTTTGCACGGTCTGTAACATCGTAACTGCCACTTTTAAACAATAATTTGTCTGAAATATCAATAAATACGGCACTTTTATCAACCTTAATATTAATATCCTTATCATCTAAATTGCCAATAGCACCCTTTAGGTTCATTACTAAAGCCATGTTCAACGAATCTTTTTTGGCAATACTGCTTTGCAAATCCTGAATATACATATCCTTCATACCAAGGTTATCCATCGATTTTTTAATACTTTCAGCCTGCGAGCCTGTAATAACCGACAAGTCCTTTAACTGACCAAGCACTTGATTATTATTCTGCTTTAAAAAATCTATTTGCTTGTTAAGCCCGTCAATTTCGTTTTGTAAGGCTTTGTTTTTTGTGGCTGTAAGATCGTTATCTATACCTCTTTGTTTAGATGTTTCTAAACAGGCGTTCAAGTCACTTTCTTTTTTTAAGTAAGCCTTGTTAAGGTCATCGTATTTGATAGCGGCGGTGGTTTGCATTTCCTGCACCTTTTTTTTACCCACGCAAGAAAACATTGTAACCGAACATAACGCGATTGCGGTAAGTGTTATTGAAAGTTTCATATTATTTGTTTTATGATTTTTGTAACAAATTAAAAACGGCACCAAATAGGTTTTATCATAACCGTAACCTACAAAACGTATTTAGCAGGGCTTTATTTTGTAGGGTATGTTAAAAAATAAATGCAGGGTTTATTTAGGCTTTTACTATCCTAAAGTAAGAAAAAGGATTATCGTAAAGAAAATGCAGAGCTTTTTTTCTTCGTTCTTGCCTTGCGAACCTTGCGGTGAAACTTTAAACTTAAATATTTAAAGAGATGCCCTTACCGTTAAATAAAAAGGTATTTCTAAATGTTGTACGGAGCGTTCTAAAATAAGTTGTGCAGTTTTTTACCCATCATTTCAAAGTCGCTAGAAATGGTGGTTACACCGTTTAAGATGCTTTTTTAGTGGCGTTTCATTGTATGATATAACGTCAACATCTTTACCAACTTTTAGTTTGGTGGCTAATATTTTTTCTATCAATATGACCAAATTATCTTCCATATCCACAATTAAAAACAATTTACTCTTATTCTACCTAATCCTACAAGTTTAAGCCTAAATCAAAACCTGGTTTTTGCCATTCAACCCAACCAATTGTTCCGCTAAATAATTCTTGTGTGATTTTTTTGCCATCTTTTGCAGCCGCAATTGCAATCGCAGCATCAGGGTGTAAATAGACCTCTAACATAATTTAGATATTCAATATTTTATTTTTCTATCGTTATAGCACTATGCTATATAAGGATATACAAGACTGTTCACCCGTTGTTTTCAAACGTCTTACAGGCGTTAA
>JAYVNQ010000203.1:0-12004 GCA_043758365.1 Chitinophagales bacterium | reverse complement strand
AAGTTGTTTTGAATTTAGTTTGTTGAATATCAATAAATTATATCTTTTGCAGCAAGGCAACACAAAGTAAGAAACCCAATGTTTTCAGAGGTCTTAGCAAATTCTTAGCGAAGAGATCTGCGTTCACTGCGGTTGAAATAATGTTAAACAACTTCAATCTAATGTTGGTAACCAAATAAAAAATTATGACTAAAACGGCATCATCATTTATAGCAAAAAGTACCATTAAGGCTGCTGATATTGAGCATCGCAGAAAAATTAATTTCAATATTGGGCGTTACAATGCGGTAGTGCCAGAGGGGAAAAAACAATTTGCTAATGTAATGAGTGCACGTGAACATGCCAAGAATACAAAATGGCGTGCCATTGAAAATTTAGACGCGTATCTAGAATTGTTTGAAAAGCAGATTACCGCACGTGGTGCAAAGGTTTTATGGGCAGAAACAGCCGAGGAAGCGTTAGAACAAATAGGTAAAATTTGCAAGGAAAAAGATTGTAAGACTCTGGTGAAAAGCAAGAGTATGGTGACAGAGGAAATTCACTTGAATGCTTACCTAGAGAAGAATGGTATTGATAGTGTTGAAACCGATTTGGGAGAATATATTCAACAATTAGATGGCGAAGCACCGTACCATATCGTTACGCCAGCCATGCACAAAAGCAAGGAAGATGTAGCCAAGTTGTTTGCCGAAAAATTAGGTACACCGAGTAATTTAACGCCAACTGAATTAACATTGGTAGCAAGGCAAAAACTACGTGAAAAATATGTTGAAGCAGAAGTGGGAGTAACTGGTGCCAACTTTATTTTAGCTGATATTGGAGCTATTGCCATTACAGAAAATGAAGGTAATGCAAGGTTAAGTTGCAGCATCCCTAAAACACATATTGTAGTGGTGGGTATTGAAAAAGTGATTCCCTCAATGAACGATTTGGCGATGTTTTGGCCCTTACTATCAACGTTTGGTACTGGGCAAAAAGTAACTGTTTATAATACTATTGTTACAGGTCCAAAACAACCGAACGAATTAGATGGCCCTAAAGAAATGTATGTGATATTGTTAGATAATGGTAGAACGAACTTGCTACAAAACACCAAAGCACGGGAGGCCTTGTACTGCATACGTTGTGGAGCTTGTTTAAATGCTTGCCCTGTATATAAAAATATTGGGGGTCATAGTTACGAAACAACTTACAGTGGGCCAATTGGCAGCGTTATTACTCCCCATTTAAAGGGGATGAACGATTACAAACATTTAAGCAATGCATCATCGCTTTGTGGTAATTGTACCGAAGTTTGTCCAGTAAGGATTAACCTGCATGAACTGCTACTCGAAAACCGCCACGAAGCAGTGGTAGAAGGCGATAGCAGTATTGCAGAACGTATTGCTTGGAAGGTTTGGAAAACTGGCAGCATGAGCCGAACATTGATGAACCAAGGTAGTGGGGTACTGAAAAATTGGATGGTAAATAAAGTGTTTAAAGGCTGGACAACCCACAGAAGCGATTTAGATTTTAGCCCAAAAACATTTAATCAAATGTGGCAGGAAAAAATGAACAATAAAAATTAAACGCTTGCTTTTATATTCAGCTTCTGCATCAGTTAGACTCAATTATATCACCAATTTTATAAAAAGTATTATTGGAGAAGCCATAATTATTACAACTGATAAAGAACAGTTTCTACAAGCAACCCAACCTAAAATAAATTATAGCAACGAGCGTATTTGCGCTGATGAATATCAAATTCTGCCACATGATTTATTGTTTCAAAATACCATCGACGCTGTTGAAATAGTGGTTACAAATTGTAGAAATCAACCTTGCTTTTTTACTAATGCAAGTGATAATCATGGCTTTGATATATTGGCTGCGACATTTTATTTAATGAGCCGCTACGAGGAATATTTGCCTTATGAAAAAGATAATTATGGCCGCTATTCATATACCAATTCTTTAGCGTTTAAGCACAGCTTTTTACACTTGCCATTAGTTAATATATGGTTACATGATTTGTGTAACCAATTACAGGAAAAATTTCCACTTTTCACTTTTCACTTTTCACCTTTCACTTTTTCCCCAACTTATGATGTTGACATAGCGTATGCTTACCAATACCAACCTTTGTACAAAAATGTTGGCGGCTTTTTTAAAGATTTAATGAAAGGTGATTTTGAAAAAATAATGGAACGTGCTACTGTTTATACTAGCCAGCAAAAAGATCCTTTTGATAATTTTGATTGGCTTGATGTATTGCACAAAAAATATAAGCTGACTCCAAAATGCTTTTTTTTATTAGCTGAAAAAAGAAGTGCTTATGATAAAAATAATTCTCCTAAAAGCAGTGGTATCAAGCAGTTGATACAGCAACAGGCTAAAAAATATGAAGTAGGTATTCATCCATCTTGGCAAAGTGGGGATGACAAAAAGCTTCTGAAAAATGAGATAAAACAGCTTGAAAAAAATACAAATAATAATTGCAAACAAAGCCGCCAACATTACTTGCGTTTTACATTGCCCGAAACTTATCGTCGGTTAATTAATGAAGGTATTGAGCAGGATTTTTCAATGGGTTATGGTGCGGTTAATGGCTTCAGGGCTTCGGTGGCGTCGCCTTTTTTTTGGTACGATTTGCAAAAAGATGAACAGACAACGTTACTGCTTCATCCCTTTTGTTTTATGGATGCAACCTGTATTTTTAACCAACAACAATCTGCAAGTGAAGCAGGGCATGAATTACAGCAATATTACGATATAGTAAAGGCAGTTGATGGGGAATTGATTACCATTTTTCATAACCATTTTTTAACGCAGCAACCACAGTTTATAGCATGGCGAAAAATGTATGAATCATTTTTATTAATGAATAATTCAGACCATTAAAAAGCCCATTTCTTTTAAAAGAAACAGGCTTTTTATGTAATCATAAATTCTAATGTTTAAAATGTCTTAGCCCAGTAATAACCATCGCCAAATTATTGGTTACAGCATACTCAATACTGTCTTTATCTCTTATACTTCCGCCAGGTTGAATAAACGCTTCAATACCTTCTTTATGTGCCATTTGCACACAATCATTAAAAGGAAAAAATGCATCACTTGCCAAAACGGCACCTTGTAAATTAAAATTAAATTGTTTGGCTTTATCAATAGATTGACGCAAAGAATCTATGCGACTAGTTTGGCCACAACCTTTACCTACCAATTGTTTGCCCTTAATTAAGGCTATGGCATTGCTTTTTAAATGCTTACAAATAATGTTTGCAAATGCTAAATTTTCTCGTTCATCCATTGACGTTTCTCTACCCCCAACTTCTTTCCATTCTGCAAAGTTGCCTGTATCTGAACCTTGGTTAAGAGTGCCGTTTAATAATGATTTACTTTGAAAACGGTTAACGGTTGACGGTTGACGGTTGACGGTTTGCAGCAAAATTCTATTCTTTTTGCTTTTTAAAACTGCTAACGCATCTTCATCAAAAGCAGGGGCAATTAATACTTCAAAAAACAACTCGTTGATGGCTTCTGCTGTTGCTTTGTCAATAGTACCATTGCTTACCAAAACGCCACCGAATGCACTTTCTGGATCACCAGCCAAAGCGGCATCCCAACTAAGTTTTACCGTATCTCTCAATGCAATGCCGCACACGTTCGTGTGTTTAATAATGCCAAAAACAAACCCTTTTTCTGTACTTGAAAATTCCCTGATAATCTGTATAGCAGCATCTACATCTACTAGATTATTGTACGATAATTCTTTACCGTTTAATTGATTAAAAATTTGGGTCAAGTCGCCGAAAAAAGTAGCTGTTTGGTGTGGGTTTTCACCATAGCGCAATATTTGCTTTGTAGATGAAGTTTGAAAAGTACTGTTACTTGGATTAAAGTAATTACTGATAGCAATATCGTAATTCATTACTACTTCAAAAGCTTTTGCTGCAAAGGCTTTTCGTTGTTCAATAGTGGTTGTGCCACTTTGTTCTTTCAAAATATTTTCTAATACTGCATAATCATCTTTGGCCGCAATAACGGTCACGTCTCTAAAATTTTTGGCAGCAGCACGAATCATACTTGGACCGCCAATATCTATTTTTTCAATAATTAATTTTTCTTCAGAAGTGGTTTTTAAAGTTTCTTCAAAAGGATATAAATCAACAATTACCAAATCAATTTCAGGAATTTTGTATTCCCCCATTTCTTTGATATGTTGGTCATCATCTCGTTTACCTAAAATACCACCAAATACAATGGGGTGAAGGGTTTTAACGCGGCCGCCTAAAATAGAAGGGTAGCTAGTTAAGCTTTCAACTGGTACGCATGGAATGCCTAAATCTTCTAAAAATTTTTGTGTCCCACCCGTAGAATAAATGGTGATGGCTTGTGCTTGTAGTTGTTGAGCTAGTGGTGCTAATCCATCTTTATAAAAGACGGAAATAAGGGCAGATTGTATTTTTTTTTGCATAGTGTTGAGGCATTTCACGCAAAGGCACGGAGAAGGCAAAGAAACAAAGAGTTTATTTTGATTGCCTTGAGTTCGATTTGCTTAATGATGAGCGATAATTTTGTGCCGCAAATGTAGAAGGTATTGCAGAAGCGTTCTTACAGATTTTAATAACAAATTATTCAAGAATATCTGGTCGTCTTTCTTTGGTACGCTGTACACTTTGCTCGTACCGCCAATCTTCTATTTTTTGAGGATGGCCTGATAGTAAAATATCTGGTACTTTTAATCCTTTAAAATCTGCAGGTCGGGTATAAACTGGCGGTGCTAATAAATTATCTTGAAAGCTATCAAATAGGGCAGACGTTTCATCGTTCAAAACGCCTGGCAGTAGCCTGCCAACTGCATCAACCACAACTGCTGCGGCCAATTCCCCACCGCTTAACACGTAATCACCAATAGAAATTTCTTTGGTAATGTACAAGTCTCTTATCCGTTGATCAATACCTTTATAATGCCCACAAATAATGAGGAGGTTTTCCTTCATAGACAGTTGATTGGCCATGTGTTGGTTAAATCTTGGGCCATCTGGGGTCATGTAAATAATATCGTTATAAGTAGTAGTTTTTTGTAGGTGTTCTATGGCATTTGCTAATGGCTCACACATCATTACCATACCTGCACCACCACCATATTGGTAATCATCAATTTGCCCATATTTATTTAATGCCCATTCTCGTAAGTTGTGTGTACGCACTGTGAGCAAACCTTTGTCCTGTGCACGTTTCATAATGCTGTGGCTAAATGGGCTAACAAGTAAATCTGGCGAAACGGTGATAATATCAATAATCATAATTTACCCTTAATCCCTAGAGGGAAATTCTAGTGAAAAGAAACAAAAACATAGTAGCAATCTATTCAACAGTTACCTGCCAAGTGATGGATTGGCGTTTGCGAGAAATAACTTTTGGTAGTCCTTTTTTTACAGTAGCATCTACTCTTTGTTGTTCGGTTAAGCCTGGTATATCTAACACAGCAGCTTGTTGTGCAGGTATCCATTTAGGACCTTCTTTAATTACTCTAATAGCTTCTTTAGCCAATTTATTTGGAACATCTTTTGGGTTATCAACAGTTATCTCAGAAATATTTCCCTGTTTATCTACAATAAAACTAACCACAACACTTACTCTAGCACTAGTTTGACCTTTGGGTATTTTTATTATTTTATTACCTAATTCGCCATTTAAATTGGCTTGCAAATATTTAACCCAACCAGCCTCACCACCAGGAAATTCAGATTCAATTTGCACCACTCTAAATGTTTTGTTGGCTGCAGAATCTGTGATGGTTGCTACTTCTGGCTTTTGCGCTTTCAAAGTAAATTTACATACAAGTATAAATACGAAACAACCTATTATATTTCTCATAATTAATTTTGGTAAATATTATTATTAATCTTCCAAAAAACCATCAACACTGCGTCTGTCTTTTTTGGTTGGTCTGCCTACTTTACTTAGGCGCTTGCCAGTATTAAATGCTGCGGGTTGAAAGGTTATGCTATTTAATTCTTCCGCTGGAGTAATGTCCTGATAATTGTTTATGGCATCACTATAAGCTACCCTAGTTTCTAATAAACCAGTCACTTTTATAACCCATTTTCTAGCTTCGGTTTTTATCTCATATTCATCACCCAAATTCACTGTTTTAGCAGGTTTCATCGAGTCGCCATTTAGCTTTACTCGCCCTTTTTCACAGGCCTCAGCAGCCAAACTTCTGGTTTTAAACAACCGTATTGCCCAGAGATATTTATCTATTCGTAACTTCTCTTTAACCACTTATTAAATGATTGGAATGATTGAATGATGTTCTAGTTTTCAAAATCCCCCGTTGGGGGCTAGGGGCTGGCTAGAAATCTAACCCCAACGCAAAATACCAAATTGGGCTGCCTCTAAACACACCTTTCATTGGCCAACCAGCATCAATTTTCATAAAGTAACCTAACAAATTACTACGTGCACCAAAGCCATAGCCACCTGCAAATGGTCCTAAACCACCAGCATCAATTTTTACTGAAACGGGAGTGCCAGGGTAATATTCACTCGGCCTTTTAATGCCATTGTATTTGCCGTTCCAAGCGGTGCCTAAATCTATAAATTGCACCAACTGAAAATTGCGGATAAAGGCATTATTGATTGGTTTATTTAGCAACGTTGCAAATACAGGCAATCTAAATTCGCTATTAATTACAAAGGCATTATTGCCGTTGGCAATGTTTTGATTGTAGCCACGCATGTTTACCGCCAGCGATTGAAATGCATAAGTTTGATCTTGTGCTGGTGGATTGTTGTTGAACTTTGGCCCCAGCCAACCATCTACGCCACCCAAATAATAAATAATTTTTTGGTTACCCCAACTAAAGTCAGCAGCAGCACGGGTTGCCCAAATAAAGTTGCGGTAAATTTTAAGATAATGACGAGCATCAAAACCTAAATTATAGGTTACTTTATTACTACTACCAACTACGGGTCTATTAATATCTAAATACACTTTGTAGCGTAATCCATTCCAAATATTTTGTGTTGGGTTAATCGTATTATCGTGTACATATTCTAGTCTGGCAACAGCATATTGGCTAACTGTATCTGGGTAGGTTAGCGATTGTCTGTCGAAACCTTTTATTAAGCCTCTATCAACACGATAGCCAATTGTAGCCCTAATGCTTTTTACTTCGTTTAATGGATACGCAACGTTTGCTTGGTATAAGTTGGTTATTAAAGCTGTTGGTGTGCCATAAAAATCAGATTGATAACTACGGTAATATGTTAAGCCCCAATCAACACGTTTTTTATAATTTTGAAACGTAAAATACACATCTTTATCAGCCAGATTTGTGCCAAAACGAATACCCCCAACCACCTTGTAATCTTCCAGTAAATCGCTAGTGCCAGCCCTAAACGAAAAATTGATATCGTTGCCACTAAGCTGTATTGGTCCATTTCCACCACCATATTGTTGGTATCTATTTACTAAAATATTATTCGTCAATCCGGCCAATACATAATCGCTGCTAAACTTTAATTTATAGTTATACAATTTGGTTTTGCTGAGGTATGTTTCTTTTTTAGGGGCATCTTTTGTAAGTTTTACTAATGCTTCTATTGTAGAGTCAGGCTTCTCATTTGCAAACTCATTCTGGAAAAAATCTTTCGTTTTTGGTTTAATAGTATCTTTTGCTACAACCGTTGCAGCCGTTGGCGTTACTGGTTTTTTACCCTTAATTGGTTTACCCGCAGCCACACGTTTTATGCCCATCAAATCCTTCATATATTCTGTAGGTTTTGTGTTAATGTTTCGCTTGTTCAACGCATCTTCATTAACCTTTAACTTGTACAAAAATTTATAATCGCCTTCACGCCTTGTTTCACTTACTTGGCCATTATTGCCAGCTACCCTTGTTTCTAACAACGAGCTTTGGTAGTTTGTAATTGGGAAAGTGTAAGTAGAATCTTTAAAAACTTGAAAATAACTAATGCTATCAGGCTCTTGTTTTTGCCAAGCTAGCAAAGTGCTATCCAATTCTTTTGCAACTGGATTTCTTAGCAGTTCGTCACCAATATAGTACAAAGTATCTAAGCCATTTCTTTGGGTTGAGAAAAAGCCAGCCCAACGATTTTCTACACCATTTTCATCGGTAATATATGTGAAGTGATTGGTGTTGTACTGTGCAGGGAATTTGGCGTTGCCAAACTTGCTATTGCTTAATTGAGAAATTTGTTTTGTTGAACCATTGTTTAAAATATCGACTATATAAATATTAAAACGGTATTTGCTAGGCAAAACAGTATCGCCATTTGGTGCATTGTTTCCAGGTCTGTTACTCGAAAAAATTATACCCGAACGATTAGGAAACGATACAAACGTTGGGTTCAAATCATCATAAATATCGTTGGTAATCTGCGTGGTTTTTTGCTCTTCAATTTTATAAGTATAAATATCTGAATGCCCATTTTTTACTGCACTTAGCACTAATGTATTATTGTCTAGCATATAAGATGCATCCAATATCTGGTCAAAATTATCAATGCTTTGTTTATTGCGTTTGTAACGTGCAATGGCATCGTACACAAACATTTTTGTTTTACCATTTTCCCAATAAATAACCAACAAACGTTGCCCTTTTGTATCCCAAGAAAGTATCGGATAATTTGGGTTAATATCGCCTTGATTTGTTTTAACACCTTTATCTAACAGTATAGTTGTTTGGTAAAAATTCTCTACTAGTTTAACCCTGTAAATACCCTTTTTAAATTCAACAACAGCATAGTTATTGTTACGTGCATTTGGGTTTGCTTGAAAACGGAAATAATCGTTTTTGCTAACATCTTCAGTAACGCTTAACACACCTTTTGGTGCATTTTTTCGCTGACGTATATCCTTATAATATTTGTCCTGTTCATAGGTCATAAAGTCAGCTAGCACTTGCTTAAATTTCTTCTTACAAATTTTTTCAGAAGCCTTGTTCAGGTTTTTATAAATGCGTGCCAGGTACAAAAAGTAGGTAATATTATCTACCTTGTATTTTTCACCAATATATTGCCACAATGCATGACCAGCAAGGGTTGGTCTATCAAATGCAAACTGATAAAAGTTATTATAATTGCCACTAAGCATTTCACTTTTTAGTTCATCATCTAATTTAGTACTCCATGGTTCTGCCACATAAGCCACATAGCCATCGGTTAGCCAAATAGGTAAATCTAACAATGCAGCGTTGCTAGCAAACTCTCCAATATCTTCTCCAAACAATAAATTATCGAGTAATAAACGTGCAATGCCTTCTCGAATCTGGCGTTTTAAAGTAGTGTGATTACCATCAAAATATACAACTATTTTATTGTTCACCAACTTGGTTAATCCGCCTGCATTTTGCCAATCAATACCAAGCCCAATATTGCTTTGCTTATATTCATCGTAGCTATTGTAAACAATAATATTGGTGCGGCGTTGCAAACTATATTCTTCAAATTTTTCAATACCTGGCAACTCTTCTTCGGCCACTTGTGCTACAAATTTTCCAAGCTCGGTACCACCTTGCGATGTGTAGGTATTAAAGTTTGGGCTCTGGTAAAACTTCCATTGTAGCTTTTTAAACTGCAATCTGTTTTTACCGAATGTTACCGTATTTACCTGCGCTATTGATGCTAACGGGAGTGCCAATAATATCATCCAATAAACCAATTGCTTTTTTATGATTATTTGCATAGCCAATTCTTTGCTTTAAAAAATTAAGTAGAGTAATAAATAGAAACGATTGTTGCCTAATAAAGGTTTGCTTCCGTCTCTTAACAACAATTTTGCAATAAGTAAAAATAGTTCATCCAAATTTGCAGTAATATTTTATAGGTTGATAGGATGTTAAAATTAAGGGTTAAAAGTAAAAGGATGCAGCATAAAATAATGATAATTTTTATAGATTTAGATATGACGTATCTCTACATAACAAATCTCTCAATCATTCAGTCTTTATAATCATTCAAATCACAAATACATGCTTCACGTACACTCATTTACGTTTAACCCAGTACAAGAAAATACTTACATTATTTACAATCAAAACCGCCATGCAATATTGATAGACCCAGGCTGCTATTTTACCGCAGAACAAGAAACTTTGCAAAATTTTTTATTGGTAAATGGCCTACAATTGGTGCAGTTAATAAATACGCACTGCCACTTAGATCATGTGTTTGGTAATAAATGGGCCAGCCAAACTTTTGAGTTAGAGCTATTCATTCATGCAGAAGAAGAAAAAGTATTGGCATTTGCCCCACAAAGTGGCATAAAATATGGGCTACCATTTAATAATTATACAGGGGCATTGCATTTTTTAAAGCAAGATGATGTAGTGCAGTTGGATGAAGATGAATTGCTGATTTTAGAGACCCCAGGCCACTCGCCAGGCAGTATTTGCTTGTACTCAAAAGCCGATAAGTTTGTAATTGCTGGCGATGCTTTATTTTATGGTAGCGTTGGCAGAACCGACATTCCTTTTGGTGACCATGATACTTTAATAGCAGCCATTCGCGAACAATTGCTAACCTTGCCAGATGAAACAAAAGTTTACAGTGGTCACGGTAAAACGACCACTATTGGCTATGAAAAGCGTAATAATCCATATTTGCAATAAGTCGCCGAGTCCAAAAGTCGGCTAGTCTGTGAGTTTATAGAGCGAATAAAAAATCTCTCCCATTATCTTACCCCACTTATTGGCTTTCAACTCTCGGTCTTTCCGACTCAGCAATTCACCGACTCTCTCACTTTCCCTTACCTTCGCCATCCCAAAAAATGTAGGTGTTATGTTGGATAAATTAGAAGCAATTAAGGCAAGATTTGATAATGTAGGTGTGGCGCTTACCAACCCCGAAATTATTAATAACCAAAAAGAATTTGGCCGATTGAGCAAAGAATATCGCTCGTTGGAAAAGGTTGTGCAACCTTATGAAGCCTATGTAAAAGTGTTGGCAGATTTTACTTATGTGAAAGAAAATTTGAATAGTAGTGACGAGGAAATGAAGGAATTGGCAAAAATGGAACTACCCGAATTAGAAGAACAAAAAGAGACTTTAGAAAAACAACTCACTAAACTATTGATACCAAAAGATCCTCAAGACGATAAAAATGCCATTATAGAATTACGTGCAGGTACAGGTGGCGATGAAGCCAGTTTATTTGTAGGCGATTTGTTGGGCATGTACTTGCGTTACTGCAACAAAAAAGGTTGGAAAACCGCCATTGCCAGCGAAAGTGAAGGTACCGTTGGTGGCTACAAAGAGGTATTAATTGAAGTATCTGGTGAAGATGTTTACGGTACTTTAAAGTTTGAAAGTGGCGTGCATCGTGTACAACGTGTACCAAATACCGAAACCCAAGGTCGTGTGCATACATCGGCAGCAACTGTGGCAGTAATGCCAGAAGCCGAGGAAGTAGATTTTGAATTAAATCCTGCGGATGTAAAAATGGAGACCTCTCGGAGTGGTGGTGCTGGTGGGCAAAACGTAAATAAGGTAGAAACAAAAGTACAGTTGACCCACGTACCAACAGGGGTAGTAATTGTGTGCCAAACAGAACGTAGTCAACTTGGCAACCGTGAAAAAGCGATGACTATGTTGCGTACCAAACTATACGAAGAGCAAGTTCGTAAGCATGAAGATGAAATTAGTAAACGCAGAAAAACATTAGTAAGCACTGGGGATAGAAGTGCCAAAATAAGAACCTACAATTGGCCACAGGGAAGGGTTACAGACCATCGTATTAACCTAACATCGTACAATTTAGACGCAGTAATTAATGGCGAAATTGAAGAGTTTGTAGAAGCTTTGCAAATGGCAGAAAATGCTGAAAAAATGGCAAGTGAGTAAAGGATTTCTCACAAAGTGCACGAAGAATACAAAGGGCACAACGTTATTTAAGTATTGAAGTTGTTTGAAATTATTTTAGGGGATTAAAATAAAGTAGAACCCCCAACAGTTAAAGGTTTTAGCAAAAAATCAAATTACTGTGAGGGTTCAA
>JAYVNQ010000202.1:0-3943 GCA_043758365.1 Chitinophagales bacterium | reverse complement strand
CATTTTACCTCTGCCACATAAGCCAAACGATCTAGTTTATAAAGGCTATTATTTTTTAAAACAAAAGCATCCAGCACATCAAACCCAATATTGTGGCGAGTATGGTTATACTCTGCCCCAACATTTCCTAACCCAACAATTAAAAACTTGCTCATGCGGTAAAAATACTATTTAGGGTTTAACCACAGAGGAAATGAGTTGTAACAGAAGAGGAACACAGATTTTAAAGCTATCGCACAATATAACTCTGTGAAAAACTCTTCTACCTCTGTGGTTACGCTTACATAATCCAAGGTCAAAACAAATCACTTTTAAAGGCATTGCTTGAGAGATTTAGATCCCCCTAATACTTGCAGGTTTTTTGTGATAATTAATACTTCAATGTTTTTAAAAGCTTCAAGTATTTGATAAAACCCATGCCCTACATTTGCGGCTTAATAACAAATTATGGTTGATGTAATTCTAGGTTTGCAATGGGGTGATGAAGGCAAAGGAAAAATTGTTGATTTTTTTGCTCCAAATTACGATATAGTGGCTCGTTTTCAGGGTGGGCCAAATGCAGGTCATACACTTTATGTTGAAGATAAAAAAGTAGTACTGCATCAAATACCTTCGGGCATTTTTCACCAAAACACAACCAATATTATTGGTGGTGGTGTAGTGCTAGATCCTGTAACGCTAAAACGTGAATGCGACCTTGTTGCTTCATTTGGTATTGATGTAAAAAAGAACCTTTTTATTAGCGAACGTACCAATATTATTGTGCCAACACATAGGGCTTTAGATAAGGCAAGTGAGTTATCTAAAGGCGATAGCAAAATTGGTTCTACCTTAAAAGGTATTGGCCCAGCGTATATGGATAAAACTGGCCGTAACGCAATAAGAGTGGGCGATTTACAAGATAAAACCTTTACATCGCAATACATAAAACTGCGTTTAAAGCACCAAAAACTGTTAGACAATTTTCATTTTATAGAAGATATTTCTACGTGGGAAGATGAGTTTTTTGAAGCCCTAGAATTTTTAAGAACCTTAAACGTTGTTAATAGCGAATATTTCATCAATAACCAAATAACTGCAGGTAAAAAAGTTTTGGCTGAAGGTGCACAAGGTACTATGTTGGATATTGATTTTGGCACCTTCCCTTACGTTACTTCATCTAATACTATTTCGGCTGGTGTTTGTACGGGTTTAGGCGTTTCGCCCAAATTAATTAATGAAGTTTTAGGTGTTACAAAAGCCTACTGTACAAGAGTTGGTAGCGGTCCTTTTCCTACAGAATTACACGATGCAACTGGTGAAGAATTGCGAAAATTGGGTAGTGAATTTGGCGCCACAACAGGTCGTCCTCGCCGTTGTGGCTGGATAGATTTGGTAGCCCTTAAATACACTTGTATGATTAATGGTGTTACCAAAATTATTATGACCAAAGCGGATATTTTAGATAGTTTTGAAGAATTAAAAGCATGTACAGCTTACGATATTAATGGCAAGCAAACCGAAGAAGTGCCATTTGCTATTTCTAAAGTAAAAATTGAGCCTATTTTGCAAACACACCCGGGCTGGCATTGCGATACATCTAGCATAAAAGATGCAGCTAATTTGCCTCAAAATATGTCAAGTTATATCAGCTTTGTAAATGGTTATGTAGGTGCACCGGTTAAGTATGTAAGCAACGGCCCAGGTAGAGAACAGATAGTGGCATTGTAATAATATTTTGTAGCAGAAATCTAATCCAAAAAATCAGGTTTTGCGTAGTTATTATGGCTAACAATTTAATCATTTAATCAGTGGTTAAAAAATATTTGGTCAGTAAAAAAATCAGTTGAAATTTTACCTCATAAAATCTTATTAGAACATGGCAGTTAAATCTGATAAGGATGCAAAATCCGCAGCGAAAAAAACATCAGCACCAAGTGCTGCACCCAAGGCATCCTCTAAAAGCAAAAAGCAATTAGAAGACGATGATGACGACGATTTAGAAAATGATGACGATGATGCAACACCTGTAAAAAAAGGAGCCAAAGCGTCATCTAAAAAAAGTAAAGACGAGGACGATGAAGAGGACGACTCGGAAGTAGAAGAAAAAGATGATGACTGGAACAAATCAGATGATGACGATTGGGATCCTGATTTTGATGAATTTGATATTCCAAAATCAAAAGGTGGAGCAGCTAAAAAGCCAGCCGCTGGCGGTGCAAAAAAAGCTAAAGATGAGGACGACGATTTTAAGTTAGATGATGACTTTAAGGAGTTTGATATGTTTGATACAAAAGGCGGTGGCAGTGGTTTTGATGATGATGATGATGATTTTTAGTCATCCATATTAAACGCATCAATTTATTTGTGCAAAGAGATATAGCAACATTTGTAATCACAGATTTTTCTACAATAAAGCAACAGCTATTGCATTGGGCAAACCAATACAATAGCTGTTCTTTTTTAGATAACCACCAATATCCATCGCTGCACAATAGCGTTGAATGTTTAGTGGGTGTTGGTGCTGTAAAAACCTTCTCGCCTACTGCTAATCATCAACAACAATTAAAAAAAAATTTGCACGACACTAATGACTGGTTATTTGGGCATATTAGCTACGATTATAAAAATATTTTACACACAACAACTATAGCTAAAACAATTGATACTATTGGCTTTGAGCCGATATATTTCTTTCAACCAGAGATAGTTTTGCAGTTATCAAAAACTGAATTGAGGATTGAAAGTTTAACGAAAAAGCCAGCTATTATTTTTGAGGAAATAAGTGTAGTGTACGATGTGAGAGGTACGATGTACGAGTTAGAAAATACGATGTATGATGTAGGAAGTACGATGTATGATGTGGTAGAAACAAGAGATAAGAAACAAGAAACAAACAACCAGGAACTAGCAATAAAAGCTCGAATAAGTAAAGCAAGCTATGTTCAAATAATTGAACAATTAAAAACTCATATTCTTCGTGGGGATTGTTATGAGATTAATTTTTGCCAAGAATTTTATGCAGAACATGCCGTTATCAACCCACTGCATATTTATCAGCAACTCACCCAATTATCACCCAATCCTTTTGCTAGTTATTATAAGCTAAACGATAAATATTTATTGTGTGCAAGCCCAGAACGGTATCTTAAAAAAGAAAACTCGAAATTAATTTCTCAACCCATAAAAGGCACTTTTAAACGGAATAAAATTGATAAAAATATTGATGAAACCCTTAAACAGCAACTGTTTGAAAGTGAAAAAGATCGTAGCGAAAATGTAATGGTGGTTGATTTGGTTCGCAACGATTTAAGTAAAATTTGTAAACAAGGTTCGGTTAACGTGGAAGAGCTATTTGGTATTTACACGTTTCCACAAGTTCATCAAATGATTTCTACCATTACTGGCGAATTGCAAGATGGGCTTGACTTTGCAGATATTTTGCAAGCAACTTTTCCCATGGGTAGCATGACTGGTGCACCCAAAACTCGGGTAATGCAGCTAATCGCTGAATACGAACAAAGCAGACGTGGTTTGTATTCTGGTTCAGTTGGTTATATAACCCGAGACAAAAATTTTGATTTTAATGTAGTAATAAGAAGCATTTTGTATAATGCTAGTAATCATTATTTATCATATCATGTTGGCAGTGGCATTACGTTTAATAGTGATGCAGAAAGCGAATATGAAGAATGCTTATTAAAGGCCGAGGCAATGATTAAAGTGTTAACCGAAAACGAAGGATTGGAACACTGATGACACGGATTTGAGAGATTAAAAAGGATTTATTTTTTAATTTAAAAATCTATGATTATCTGCTCAATCTGGTTAATGAGCGTTCCTGCATACAATCATTAATTTCATTTAAGTAGTCTGTCATAATTAACTTATAAAATCCCAAACATTTTAGTGTATAAATTCAGTGTATTTGGTGATTTCTTCGGTCAGAATTAGTATAAGATAA
>JAYVNQ010000201.1:0-3945 GCA_043758365.1 Chitinophagales bacterium | reverse complement strand
TCAATATTGCTATTGATTTTTATCAAGGCTAACTCAAATTTCATAAATGATTGTTTGTAAAGCTTATCTAGTGCATCCTTAGTAATTATTTTTTTCCTATAAACAATAACGCTGTTTATAGATACATCTTCAATTTTAAGTCGTTTAACAGAAAGTGTATCGCCAACCATTAAATACTCATTTTTGTCAAAAAAGTCATCTTTCTTTTTACCAAAACCATTGACTGTTACAAAGCTTACCGAATCTGCAACCCTACCTTTTATCTTAGGTACAGTATCAACAACCATCGCACTTATACCCTTTTCTTTATTACCCAAATATGCTTCAATACCTTTTAAAATATTTATTGCCAATTGTTGTTGGTAATCAGCTGCTTTCAACTGTTTCAAATCTTCTGAATTACTTATATAACCACACTCAATCAAAGTAGCTGGACATGTTGTTGCTTTTAAAATCCATATCCCTACTGTTTTTTGCGTAACCGTACCTATAGAAAAAGAATGTGAACTTAAAACAGTATTTATTGATGATGCTAATAGCCTACAATCTGCCATACCAACCCTTTCATTACTTGGCAAAATAACTTCATAACCTCTTGCAGGATTTTCTGTAAATCCATTACCAGTTTTAATTCTATCGGCAGTATTACAATGCACACTCACAAGCAAATCAGCACCAACTTTATTGGCATAACTCACCCTTTGTGGTGGTGTCATTGTTACATCATTATCTCTTGTTAAAACAATATTAATGTTGGCATTTCTGTTCTTTTCTTTAATCAATTTGGCAATGCTTAAAGCAATGTCTTTTTCATAGCTCTTGCCATCAATACCATAACCACCTGCATCAGTACCACCATGGCCTGCATCAATTACAACCGTATAGGTTTTAGTAAGTAATACATGAGAAAACCTGCCAAGATTTTGAGTTGATTTAATTGGGTTATCAGCAACTTTTTCTAAAGAATTAACCACGGTTTCCAAAGCACTTGCCATAGAAATAATTGCAGGTTTGTCTTCCTTTTTTCTAAAGGCAAATAATAAAGTTATGGTTACAAGTAATGGCAACACTACTACCCTTCTAGCATAAGAAAATTCAGGATTTTTGTTATTGGTAAGCATAGCAATTCTGCGTTTTATGGGTGAGTAAAAAAATGGATTGGTAAGGGTAAATTTTTGTTGGGGATAAGCGGCGGCCAATAGCATGGTAGCCAAGGTTTCTGTATCGCCATTGGCAATGGTTTTATTATCGGCTATAAACTCATGTATGGTTTCTAATTCACGTTTTAGCAACCAAAAAAAAGGGTTAAACCAGCCAACAATCAGTACCACTTGCAGCAGTAATTTATCGGCACTATGTTTCTCTTGTACATGGGTCAGTTCGTGCTGCAGCATTTGCTTGCCAGTGTGCGTTGTTACATCAACATCGGTGTTCCAAAATATAAATTTAAAAAAAGAAAATGGCGTACCGTTAGCTTGTGTAAGCACTAAAAAAACATCGTCTAACCGTTTGCAAGTATTCTGTTTTAGCAACCTATAAATTTTAACCAAAGCCACTAATAAGGTTACTAAAAACATAGCCGATACAGTTATATAAACCAAGGCAGCCACAGCATCCCAAGTTAGCTGAAACCCTTTAGCAGCAATGCTATGCTCAAATTCAGAATTTGCATCTGCTATTACCGCAAACAATTGAATTGGCAACGTTGGTGTTTCAATTGGCTTATTAATTTCTATCTTAACTAATGGCACTAACCAAGGTAAAATTGCCACACCCAATAAGTAAAAACGGTTGTATTGATGGAAGCGTTTGTTACGTAGCACCAAGGCATAATATGCCATCATAACAGCACTGCAAAGCATCACTTGCAAAAAATAATAAGCAACTGTAAGCATGGTTTTATTTTTTTGAATTTTTAATTTGTTGTAGCAATAATTCAAGGTCTTTTACGCTCAATTGTTTTTGGTTTACCATAAAAGAAACCACATTGCTAAACGAGCCTTCAAAGTAGCTTTCTACCAAAGTGCCAATGCTATTGCTTGAGTAATCTTTTTTAGAAACCAACGGGTAATATTGGTGTACCCTACCCATTACATTTATACCAACAAAACCTTTATCTACCAATATTTTTACAATGGTAGCAACTGTATTGCTATGTGGTTTTGGCTCAGGTTGATCCTCTAAAATGTCTTTTAAAAAAGCAGTTCTTAATTTCCAAAGTGTTTGCATTATCTGTTCTTCTGCTTTGGTTAATGGCTTTATCATCTGTAACTAATTTTTTAGTTGTACAAATGTAATAACTAATTATTTAGTTTACAAACTATTTTTTTAGTTTTTTATTTTGTTTACCAGCATTTGTATAACTATGATACTTCGTTGCGTCGCACTCTTGTACGTTTTTATCGCTTTGCGGCTTTTACCGAAGCGTGTGTATAAAACTTTTAAAAGGTAAAAAACTCAGCTATTTAAAGTGATTAAAGGACTTTTTAAAAGTTGTAAAGCTTTGCAGGCATCTCGTCATAAGATGATAATTATTGCAGCAACAACAGTAAAAAGCCAGGCTGCATCACAATAATTATCATCTTCTAACGAGAGAGAAAGTGTCCTCGAATTAATTGACATTTACACACGCACACTGGAACGTTTAGCTCTTTTCTCAACATCCCCAAAAGGTAAAGGCACAGAAGTAGAAACTTCCATGCCTGTCCTATTTAGAAACCTAGAAAACTTATTCAATCAACCCCAATTGATTAACAAGCGTGCCGATACACAGTTGGGTGCATTGCACCATTAATATGGTAAGTAGTATTGTGTACATTTTTTGCGTTCGATAAACTATTCACAGCAGAATGTTCCAGCAAATAAAAGAATACAAAATCGCTATTATTTATTGCAACATCCATTAATAAAGATCTTAAAGATTTACAATTGATAGAGTTGTTACCGAACCTATTTTTAAATATTTGGTGAGAACAACTAACGGTTAAATTACCGGTTAGGTCGGTAGTATTTTCTTTCTCTGTGCACATTTCCCAAGTAATGGTTTCGCCTTTAAAATCAAAGTTAATTTGGGTATCAATTGCTACTGACATAGGATGGATTTTAGTTGTTAAACGTTTATTGTTTGATAGGTCAAATATCATTTGCAGAATTGAACCACTGCATAGTAATATGTTTAAAATGTTTGTAGTAAAACGTGTAAACAAAATGCTTTCAACTGGTAACCTATAACGATAACCATTACTTTAGCAAAAATTTTTTAAACTATGGGTATAGCTGATAGATTAGCTGGGTTAAATGCAGATAAAAGTGCCGCCAACTTAAAAACTGGTGAAAATTTTTTAGCTGCTAATAAAAATAAAGAAGGTGTTGTAGCATTAGAAAGTGGCTTACAATACCAAGTATTAACCATGGGCCAAGGCAAGCAACCATTGCCAACCAACACAGTAACCTGCCATTATCATGGCACTTTAATAGACGGAACTATTTTCGATAGTAGTGTGCAACGCGGCCAACCAGCCTCTTTTCCTTTAAACCAAGTAATTAAAGGTTGGACAGAAGGCTTACAATTAATGCCAGTTGGTAGTAAGTTCCGATTTTTCATTCCACCACATTTAGGTTATGGTAATAGACAAGTTAGTGCAGAAATTGGGGCAAATAGTACCTTGATTTTTGATGTTGAACTGATTAGTTTTAGATAAGTTTGTACAGGAATTTTGTAGAATTTAAAAAATTAAGGGGATGGTGATTTGCAAAAATCATCATCCCTTTCTATTTTCTAAAAATGGAAATAATTCTACAAAAAATGTTTAATGTAATGGTATGATAATGGTATAGTTAATCAAGTTAAGTATTCTGTCAAAATTAACTTATAAAAAGATCGTTTAGAAGTATGTGGGTAGAAAATCAATAGAAATAGCATTTACAGACGAAAGCAAATCATTG
>JAYVNQ010000200.1:0-3952 GCA_043758365.1 Chitinophagales bacterium | reverse complement strand
AAAAATACCGATTTAAAATAGGGTATAATAGTTATTTTAAAACGATTTATTCCATTATGTACAAAATTTTTTTAAGAATTATTTTGCACAAACAAATGTGTATAGGCATGTGTAAAAAGCGTACAACTTTTGCTTTTAGTGCATAAGCATTACTATTTGTGTTAATAAATATTGTCAACCTGTGTATACACTGTCAAACTAATGTGTATTAAAATTAAACTCTAAAATGCTTTGATTGTAGATTTTCTAGTTCATATTCGCCCTCCCATAACAATTTGATAACATTAATTAATAACTGCAAAAAATAGCCGAAAGAAGAAAAAATGGATTTAACCTCACTAAATAAAGACAGAAAACGTCGCAAAACCACTGTAGATCTAGGTACTATGGCCTTTGGCAAAGTGCCACCACAAGCCCGTGATTTAGAAGAGGCAGTTTTAGGTGCCATTATGCTAGAAAAAAGCGCCTTTGATACCGTAAGTGAGATTTTAAAACCCGAATGTTTTTATGTAGAAGCACACGAACATATTTATCGTTGCATGATGAGTTTGCAGGAAAAAAGCCAACCAATTGATATTTTAACAGTAGTAGAAGAATTACGGTTTAAAGAACAACTAGAAGTAGTTGGGGGGCCTTATTTTGTAACCAAACTTACCAACTCGGTTGTAAGTACGGCCAATATTGATGCACATGCTAGAATTGTATTACAAAAGTTTATTCAACGAGAATTAATACGCATTAGTGGCGAAATTATTGGCGATGCCTATGAAGATAGTACTGATGTTTTTGATTTGCTAAACGATAGTGAAGAAAAAATATTTAATGTAACCAAGCATTTTTTAAAGGCTGATTATAAAGAAATGAGTACCGCTTTGGTACAAGCCGTTACCCGTATAGATGAAATGCGTACTAAAACTGATGAATTGTCTGGCGTGCCAAGTGGCTTTGCAAGTTTAGATCGTATTACGTATGGTTGGCAGCCAACAGATTTAATTATATTAGCAGCAAGGCCATCTGTTGGTAAAACAGCCTTTGCATTAAACCTTGCCAGAAATGCAGCCCTTAATGCCACCAAACCCACTGCAGTTGGCTTTTTTAGTTTAGAAATGAGTGCTGCACAATTGGTGCAACGTATTTTAAGTGCCGAAAGTGAAATTGCGTTAGAGAAAATTAGCCGTGGTAAAATGGAAGATTACGAATACCAGCAACTGCACACAAAAGGTATAAAACGTTTAGTAAAAGCCCCCATTTACATTGATGATACAGCAGCATTAAACATTTTTGAATTTAGGGCAAAGGCAAGGCGCTTGGTAAATAAGCACAATGTTGGCCTTATTATTATAGATTATTTGCAGCTAATGAGTGGCAGCAGCGACAATAAAAATGGCAATCGTGAGCAAGAAATTAGTAATATTTCTAGAAATTTAAAAGCATTAGCTAAAGAATTAAATATCCCCATTATTGCATTAAGCCAACTTAGCCGTGCTGTAGAAACACGTAAAGAAAGTAAAATGCCACAATTGAGCGATTTGAGAGAATCTGGCGCTATTGAGCAAGATGCAGATATGGTAATGTTTATTTATCGCCCCGAGTACCACGAAATTCACAATAATGAACAAGGTGAAAGTACCAAAGGTGAAACACATATACGTATTGCAAAACATCGTAATGGATCGCTAGATAATATTAGATTACAAGCCTTGCTGCACATACAAAGATTTGAAGAAATTACAGATAATAATAGCCCAATGGGTGGCGGTAATTGGAAGCCAATTGCAGCAACCCCAACAACCCCTACAAGTGGCAAAGGTGGCGAGAGCGGCGGTAGATTTTTTGTACAAGGTAGCAAAATGAATACAGGCAACTTTGATGATGGTGCAGATGGCGACACACCATTTTAGAATAAATTTATTGGAAAGTGAATTAAATATTACAGATTATAAATCTACAAATCAGTTCCATTGTTCAGAAGCTAAGCTCAGACAAACAAAAAAGGCGATGAAATTTTCATCGCCTTTTTTAAAAACCTAACTACTAATTTTTAATTTATTCTTACAGTTATTATCTCTTTTTCTCCATCTTTATTTTTAAGAAGTATGGTAATATTAAAACCTTTTCCAGCATTTTGCAATTTACCTGCTAGATACATAGATGCACCCATTTCTCGTTGGCTTGTTAATTCAAAACCCTTGATAGCATTATCTTTAAAAAAACTTTGTAATGCAATACTAGCTTGGTTTTTTCCTACATTTTTAATCTCGTCTTTTTCAGGTAATTTTAGATCAATAAAATTATCAAAGTATTTACCAACTTCTTCTGCATTACCTGTTTTTAGTGCTGCAACAATGGCAGGTACATTATCGGTTGTTTTAAAGGCAAACAACATAGTACCAAAGCTTATTAGAAATAAAATTTTTTTCATTTTTGTAATTTATTATATAATATTAACCCAAAAACATGCCAAACTATCGGTTTAAAAATAGCGAAGGAAATTGAATAATCTAAAGTATTAGTTTTATGCCATGAGTAAAAAAGCAATTTTAATAATTATGGATGGCTGGGGACTGGGAAATTCTAGAATTTCAGATGCCATTCAAAATGCAAATACACCATTTGTAAGTTCTTTATATGCAAAATATCCGCATAGTACTTTGGTTACTTGTGGCGAGGAAGTTGGATTGCCTGATGGCCAAATGGGCAATAGTGAAGTGGGGCATTTAAACCTTGGTGCAGGTAGAATTGTGTATCAAGAATTACAGCGAATTAATGTGGCCATTCGTACACACGAATTTTATACAAATGAGACGCTATTAGCAGCAATTAATTATGCCAAAGCCAATAGTAAACCTTTGCATCTATTAGGGCTAGTAAGCGATGGTGGTGTACATTCTCACACTTCTCATATAAAAGCAATAGTAGATACTTGTAAAGCACAAAGTTTAACTCAGGTGTATATTCATGCCTTTACCGATGGACGAGATTGTGACCCCAAAAGCGGTTTAGGATTTATAACAGAATTACAAGCACATTTAAATGGAGCTGTAGGGCAAATTGCAACCATAACTGGCAGGTATTATGCTATGGATAGAGATAAACGCTGGGAGCGTGTACAACTGGCTTACGATGCCATGGTAAATGGCATTGGTGTTGCTAGTGATGATATATTGGCTTCTATAGTTGCATCTTATGAAGCTGGTATAACTGATGAGTTTATTAAACCAATTATCAATTCAAGAATCAAGAATGAAGTATCAAATATCAAAGACGGCGACGCCGTAATTTGCTTTAATTTTAGAACAGACCGCTGCAGAGAAATAACTGAAGTGCTTTCGCAGAAAGACTTCCATGAGTTTAATATGGCAAAGCTTGACTTGTATTTTACCACCATGACGGATTATGACAAAACATTTAAGAACGTGCATGTTATGTTTGAAAATGATAATTTGAATAATACTTTAGGAGAAGTATTAGCGGTTAATAATAAACAACAAATTCGTATTGCAGAAACAGAAAAATACCCACATGTTACCTTCTTTTTTAGTGGCGGTAGAGAAGCAGTTTTTGAAGGCGAAACACGAATAATGGCACAAAGCCCTAAGATTGCTACATACGACTTGCAGCCAGAGATGAGTGCTTACGAATTGGCCGAAAAGCTAGTACCTGAAATAGAAAAAGAATATGCCGATTTTATTTGCTTAAACTTTGCAAATGCAGATATGGTAGGCCATACAGGTGTGTTTAGTGCTGTGGTAAAAGCGGTAGAAACAGTAGATGCATGTGTAGAGAAAGTAGTAACCGCAGCCATTACTCATGGCTACACCGTTTTTTTAACGGCCGACCATGGTAATGCAGATAATATGGTAAATGAAGATGGCTCGCCAAATACACAACACTCGCTGAACATAGTGCCATTATTTGTAATTGGTAATAATGAGATAACTACTGTAAAATC
>JAYVNQ010000199.1:0-3968 GCA_043758365.1 Chitinophagales bacterium | reverse complement strand
GACTTTCTTTGAATAGTCGAAAATCATGTTTTCGGCCACTATCAACCTGTACTGCAATAATTTTTCCACTTTTTTGTTCTACCACTATTTGACTTTTTATAGTATGTCGTTTCTTTTTACCTGAATAATGCTTGCGTTGTTTTTTTGGGGACGTTCCACCGGATGTTCGCTCACATCCACTACTATTACTTCAAAATTATTAGCACTGTCATACAATGCTTTTTTGCCTGGCAAATGAAAAGAGGTTGATTGAAGTAATATTTGTTCTGTTGTGGTAATGATTCGCCAGCAGTGCATCTCACTGATACCATAGGTTTTGCTGATATGTAGAAATGTACGATACTCACGGTAATACATCAGTAACATCAATATCTGGTCTTCTACTGACAATTTACTCGGGCGACCAAGATTTGTTCCTTTACGACAAGATTGTTTGAACTGGCTTATAAATCCAGTCATCTCAGCAAAAGTTACTAGCTTAACGCCTGTAAGACGTTTGAAAACAACGGGTGAACAGTCTTTTATATCTTTGTATAGCATAGTGCTATAACGATAGAAAAATAAAAATATTGAATATCCATATTATGTTAGAGGTCTATTGATTCGGTAAAAGCTGAACCAAGTATCCAAAGATTCCGGTGTGCCACGCAACGAAGCTGAATACTACTACAAAAATTAATTACATAAATATATAATGCGAGAAAGGATTTTTAAAATTATAACTCATCCAACTTAAAGATTTCTCTTACTCGAATACCCTTTTCAGTTGCTTGTAACGTGCAGCATTCGTTAATTGGGTCGTGTTCAAAAAATAAGATATAATTTTTATCAAGGGCTTCTTGCAAAAATCTTTTCTTTTCTTGCAAAGTAGTTAATGGAAACATATCGTAACCCATAATATAGGGTAGTGGAATATGGGCAGTTGATGGTAATAAATCTGCCATGAAAACAATAGTTTTTTCCTTGTATTGTATTTGCGGAAGCATCATTGCATCGGTATGACCGCTTACCAAACGAAAGCTAAGGTCATTGATAATTTTAGAAGGGAGATTGAGTAACATTAAATCTTCGCTAACAACCTGCCAGTTTTTATTTTTTGAAACTGGTATAAATTGTAGCTGCTCGCTTTGCTTTATTGGTAAAATATTTTCTTTTAAAAAAGATGCTTTCTCTCTGTCATTTGGTTTTGTTGCCCAATTCCAGTGCCGTTCGTTGCTCCAATAAGTAGCGTTTCTAAAGGTAGTTACTAGATTTTCTCGATCTTTAATTATGGCACCGCCGCAATGATCAAAGTGAAGGTGAGTAAGCACTACATCTGTTATATCATCTGGGGTAAAACCATATTTTGCCAAAGACTTTTCTAGTGTGTCATCGCCAAACATATAGTAATGAGAAAAGAATTTAGCATCCTGTTTGTCACCCATGCCAGTATCTATTAAAATCAATTAGCCTTCATCTTCAATTAATAAACAACGCAAAGCCCAACTGCACATATTATTCTCATCTGCGGGATTGAGTTTGTGCCAAATACTTTTAGGTACTACACCAAACATGGCACCCCCATCTAACTTAAAATAACCAGCATTAATTGAATAGAGCTTCATAATGGCAATTTGGGATTTCTAGTTTGAGATTTGAAATTATTAGGCTGTAATTTGCTTACGGTTCTGTGCTTTGATGGTATAGATTAGTAACAGTAAACCGACTATAAAAAATGTCATTAATGCCAATATAGAATTACGTTGCGAACCGCCAGCCAATTCTGTAATGTAGCCATAACTGAACATACCAATAACGATAGCAATTTTCTCAGCAACATCGTAAAAACTGAAAAACGAGGTGGTATCTTTTGTTTCAGGCATAAGCTTGGCGTAAGTTGAACGGCTCAATGATTGAATACCACCCATTACAAAACCTACTACAACTGCTAAACCATAAAACTGGTAAATACCATCCCGAGGGATTAAATAACCTAAAATGCAGCAGAAAATCCAGATAACAACAACACCTGCCAACACTTGTAAATTGCCATATTTACCAGATAATTTGGACATAAGCAATGAGCCAGGAATAGCTATTAATTGTATTAAAAGTATAGCAATAATTAAATTTGTAACAGGAATATTCAATTCGCTTTTACCGTATAAAGTAGCAGCTAACATAATGGTTTGTACACCCATATTGTAACAGAAAAATGCGGTTAAAAATCGTTTTAATACTGGCAGTTGCTGTATTAATTTAAACACTTTTTTTAGTTCAATAAACCCATTAACAAAAATATTATGCTCAGGCCTTACCGCTGCAGGAGTGCCATTTGGTAATACTTTTAGCGGAATTTGTGCAAAGCCAAACCACCAAATACCCACTAATAAAAAAGAAATTTGTAAAGATTGAGCTGCACTTGAAAGGCCAAACCATTCTTTTTTAAACAGCAATACGAAGCAAATAATTTGCAGTAATACACTACCTATATAACCCATTGTAAAACCCTTTGCACTCACCCTATCTTGATCTTCTTCGGAAGCTATTTCGGGTAAATATGAATTGTAAAATACTAGGCTACTCCAAAAACCAATGCATGCAATTATTACTAAAAATATACCTAAAGTTACTGTATGTTCATTAAAAAAATACAAGCAACTGCAAGCTAAACTACCAAGTGTAGAGAAGAAACGTAAGAACGATTTTTTGTTGCCTTTATAATCTGCTATGGATGATAAAATTGGGCTCATAATGGCCACAATTAAAAAAGCAAACCCCAATGCATAATTGTACAATGCTGTGTTTACAAAGCTTCTACCTAAAAACACTACCTCGTTATTGGCTGTAGGATTTTTTGTTACCTCCTCAAAATAGGCAGGAAACATGGTAGAAGTGATTACCAAATTGTAAACACTATTCGCCCAATCGTACATGGCCCAACCATTGATGATTTTTTTAGAAGTAGTTTTCATAAACGGAAGATTCAAGTGACAAGTTTCAGGGTACAAGTTGATTAAATAATGCCTTTGTACAATAAAACTAGTACAACAATACCCAATGCAATACGGTAATAGCCAAATATTTTAAACCCATGTTTTTGTAAATACCCTATGAAGAATTTAATAGCTAATAATGCTACAACAAAAGCGACAATATTGCCTAAACCTAGCAAAATTAAATTGTCCGTGTTCTTTAAAATTTCTGGATGTGTAGTGTAGCTTTTTAAAAGTTTGTAACCCGTAGCGGCAGCCATTGTAGGCACAGCTAAAAAAAATGAAAACTCTGCTGCTAAATTTCTAGTTAGCTTTTGTTGCATACCCCCAATAATGCTTGCTGCACTTCGGCTTACCCCAGGTATCATTGCTAAGCATTGCCAAATGCCTATTATAAAACCTGTTTTATAGGTAATCTCTTTTTCTTCAGTAATACTCGGTTGTTTAAAAAATTTATCAATAAACAACAACACAACACCACCTACAATTAAACTAATGGCTACAGTTGTTGGACTTTCAAGTAACTCATCAATTTTGTCAGATAATAATTTGCCTAATACCAATGCAGGAATTACCGCAACAATCAATTTTACATAAAACTGCCATCTAGAAAAATCGAAGAATTTTTTCCAATACAACACAACTACCGATAAAATAGCACCTAATTGAATTGCTATTTCAAATAACTTGGTAAACTCATCTTTTTGAATGCCCATAATAGAACTTGTGATAATCATGTGTCCAGTTGAAGAAATTGGCAAAAACTCTGTAATGCCTTCTACAATTGCAAGAATAACGGCTTGAAGTGTGTCCATAAGTTGTTGTGGTTGATTTTTTATTTGAAGTAAAGAAACAAAAAAAGCGATGATTACCATCGCTTAACTATTAATAGATTGAAGTTGTTTGAAATTATTTTAGGGGATTAAAATAAAGTAGAACCCCCAACAGTTAAAGGTTTTAGCAAAAAATCAAATTACTGTGAGGGTTCAAAAC
>JAYVNQ010000198.1:0-3990 GCA_043758365.1 Chitinophagales bacterium | reverse complement strand
AAAACTTCATTAATAAAATGCCTCTTTAAACCTATAAGTTTTCCGACTTTTCATTTGTCGGTTTCTTTTTTTTACTGCGATCCCCTTATCTTCGCCGCAAATTTGAGAATGGACATGGCGTTGAAAAACTTGAAATCTTTATTGGTAGCGGCTTTCAGCCTTTTCATTGTATTTTTTTCTACTACTGCGATTGCTCAGGAACACCCTGCGAATACGGCTGTTGAAACAAAGCATGAAGACGAAAAATTTGATCCTGCTAAATTAATTATGGAGCATATTATGGATGCTCATGAATTCCATTTTTTCTCAATCGGACATTTTGAAGCCAAAATTCCTTTGCCAGTTATTTTGTATTCCCAACAAAAAGGGCTGGCATTTTTCTCCTACAGCAAATTAGAAGGCGGTGAAGTTTACGAAGGCTATAAAAGCGAAGAAGGTAAAATTGTTTCAACCGATGAATCTGTAAAACTGTACGATTTTAGCTTGACCCGCAACGTTGTTCAAATGATACTATCATTAATATTATTGGTAGTGCTAATGATAAGCATTGCTAATAAGTACAAGAAGAATGGTAGTACAGTTGCTCCGACTGGTTGGCAGAACGCCATTGAACCGATTATCACATTCGTTCGTGACGAGGTTGGGAAACCAAATCTTGGTCATAAGTACGAGAAGTATATGCCGTATTTGTTAACTGTATTCTTCTTCATTTTAATTAATAATATTGTTGGCTTAATACCTGGCACAGCAAATGTTACCGGCAACATCGCTTTCACTATGGTATTGGCGGTTATTTCTTTCGTTGTGATTATGTTCAGCACAAACAGCCATTTTTGGGCACATATTTTCTGGCCTCCAGGCATGCCAATTTTTGTAAAAGTAATTTTAATACCCGTTGAGTTATTGAGCGTTTTAATTATTAAGCCAGCATCTTTAATGATTAGGTTATTTGCCAACATGGTAGCAGGTCACATTATTATTACCTGTTTTATTATGTTGATTTTCATTTTTGGTGCAATGAGCAAAGCAGCTGGTTGGGGTTTCGCACCAGTGTCTATTGCGTTTACAGTATTTATTTATTTTATAGAAATATTGGTAGCTTTTTTACAGGCGTTCATTTTTACCACATTAACTGCCTTGTTTATCGGGCAATCCTATGAAGGCGAAAATGGATCACACGGAGAAGAAATTCATATTTAATTAACTTTTTCATTTATAAAAACAAACAGTTATGTCAGTAATCAACACTTTATTGGATGTTAGTTTAAGCCACTTAGGTGGTGCCATTGGTGCAGGTTTAGCTGCTATTGGTGCAGGTATCGGTATCGGTCAAATTGGTAAAGGTGCAGTAGAAAGTATTGCACGTCAACCTGAAGCTGCTAATGACATTCGTGCTTCTATGATCTTGACTGCTGCGTTAGTTGAGGGTGCCGCCCTTTTCGCAGTAATTGCAGGTATCTTGGCTGTATTAAAAGCCTAGTTGCACAAAACTTATTTCTGCGTCCAAAGCAAAGGGTGGAGGATGCGGAAATCTTTAATTTGAGCGTCTATTTCAGTATTCTCAAATTCTCAAATTGTATCATTCTCAAAATATAGAATATGGAATTGTTATTACCAAGTCTAGGTTTATTATTCTGGACATTCATCGCCTTTATTATCGTTTTGGTGATATTAAAAAAATTTGCTTGGGTGCCAATTTTAACTTCGTTGAAAGAAAGAGAAACTGGTATCGCTTCTTCTATTGCTTCTGCTGTAAAAGTACAGGCTGAAATGGCTGCTTTGAAAAATGAGAATGAAGCTTTAATGAACAAAGCACGTGAGGAAAGAGGTATCATGATTAAAGAAGCGAAAGTGCAAACTGAAAAAATGATAGCTGATGCAAAAGACAAGGCGAAAACTGAATACGAAAGAATTATTGTTGATGCTCAACAAGCAATACAGCAACAAAAAAATGCTGCATTGACGGATGTAAAAAATCAAATTGGTGCTTTAGTAATAGAAGTTAGCGAAAAGATTTTGAGAAGAGAATTGGCCAACAAAACTGAACAGGAACAATATATTCAACAGTTAGCAGAAGTAGTGAAACTTAATTAGGTTAAGAGTTATTAATTGAATTATGCCCAATCCACGTTTAGCATCCAGGTACGCAAAAAGTTTAATCGATTTGTCTGTTGAGAGAAATCAATTGGAATTGGTGTATGCTGATATGAAATATTTACAAGCTGTTTGTAAAGCTAGCAAAGAGTTTATGAACTTTTTAATTAGTCCAATTATTAAGGCTGATAAAAAAGAAGCTATTATCGCAGCAGTTACAAAAGGCAATATTGGTGAACTAACTAAAGCTTTTGTAAAACTATTGATAGTGAAAGGTCGTGAAAGCGATTTGTACGAAATTGCAAGTTCTTTTGTAAACCAATACAATGCAATAAAAGGTATTCATACTGTAAAATTGACGACTGCCGTTGCCATTAGCGATAGTTTGAAGCAAAGTATTCAAACAAAAGTTAACAGCATGCAAACTTCTGGTTTGGTTGAATTAGAAGCCAGGGTTGACGAAAAATTGATTGGCGGTTTTGTATTGGAATTTGATAATAAATTGGTAGATGCAAGTGTTTTGCGTGATTTGAATGACGTGAAGAAACAGTTTATGAAGAATGACTACGTTCATAGTATGAGATAAAGCGTTTTAACCTTGATGTTCAGGTTCTGAGGATTAGTGACGTGTCCAAATGAAAACTAAAGTCCAAAAAAATATCTAACCGTTGCAGTGTGCGACGCAACGATGTTACATTGGAAAACAAAAGTTGGTTAAAAAAAGTACATAATTTATAATTTATAATTGAGTTTTATGGTAGCAATTAAGCCGGATGAAATTTCAGCAATTTTAAGGCAACAACTTAGCAATTTTAATGCCGCTGCTGATTTGGAAGAAGTAGGTACGGTGCTTCAAGTGGGTGATGGTATTGCACGCGTGTACGGCCTTAACGGAGTACGTAGTGGTGAATTGGTTGAATTTGAAAATGGTGTTAAAGCCATTGCTTTGAACCTTGAAGAAGATAATGTGGGTGTTGTTTTGATGGGTGAAAGTGGTGATATTAAAGAAGGTGCGAAAGTAAAACGTACTGGGAAAATAGCCTCTATAAAAGTTGGGGAAGGTGTTGTAGGCCGTGTTATTAATACTTTGGGCGAACCGATAGATGGCAAAGGCCCTATTGTTGGTGAATTATACGAAATGCCTTTGGAACGTAAAGCTCCTGGTGTTATTTTTCGTGAGCCAGTAAAAGAACCATTGCAAACTGGTATTAAAGCTATTGATGCGATGATTCCGATTGGACGTGGCCAACGTGAGTTAGTTATCGGTGATCGTCAAACTGGAAAAACAGCAGTTTGTATTGATACCATTATTAATCAAAAGGAATTTTACGAAGCTGGTCAGCCAGTATTTTGTATATATGTTGCTATCGGACAGAAAAATTCAACCGTTGCACAAATAGTTCGTACGCTTGAGGAAAACGGTGCAATGCCATACACGGTTATTGTTGCGGCATCCGCTGCAGATCCTGCTCCAATGCAATTTTACGCTCCGTTTGCTGGTGCAGCTATTGGTGAGTTTTTCCGTGATACTGGTAGACCAGCATTAATTGTTTATGACGATTTATCAAAACAAGCGGTTGCATATCGTGAAGTTTCCTTGCTGTTGAAACGTCCTCCGGGTCGTGAAGCGTATCCAGGTGACGTTTTTTATCTTCACAGTCGTTTATTAGAGCGGGCAGCAAAAATTAATTCAAATGATTCTATCGCACAAGCGATGAATGATTTGCCAGAATCAATCCGTCACATTGTAAAAGGTGGTGGTTCTTTAACGGCCTTGCCAATTATCGAAACACAGGCGGGTGACGTTTCTGCGTATATCCCAACCAATGTTATTTCGATTACAGATGGCCAGATATTCTTGGAAACCAACTTGTTCAACGCTGGTGTTCGTCCGGC
>JAYVNQ010000197.1:0-4008 GCA_043758365.1 Chitinophagales bacterium | reverse complement strand
GAAGGACTAGATGGCTTATTGGTAGCCCCAGGGTTTGGTTTACGTGGTATTGATGGTAAAATTATTGCTGTGCAATATGCTCGTGAAAATGGATTGCCGTTTTTTGGTATTTGCCTAGGTATGCAAATGGCGGTAATTGAATATGGTAGAAATATTTTGGGTTTAAAAGATGCACATTCAACCGAGATGGATGCAAATACTGCCAATCCTGTTATTAATATGATGGAGGAGCAAAAGAAGATTAAAATGATGGGTGGTACAATGCGATTAGGCTCTTATCCATGCGAAATAGCTGAAGGTTCGTTGGCACATAAAATTTATAGAGAAACAACTATTAACGAACGTCACCGTCATCGTTATGAGTTTAATAATGATTACTTAGAGCAATTTCAAGCTAGTGGTATGGTGACATCAGGCATCAATACAGACACAGGTTTGGTAGAAATTATCGAGTTGCCAAACCATCCATTTTTTATTGGCGTACAATATCACCCAGAGCTAAAAAGTACCGTAGAAAGACCAGCACCATTGTTTGTTAGTTTTATTGGTGCTGCTAAAGAATACAACGAAAAAAAGGGTAGTTTAAAATCAGCTGCGTTACAAGATGCTTTGATTTAAAAATCTTCAACCCGCAGAGCAAAGAAGCAACGAGGAAAAAAATTTGTTGCTTCCTTGCCCTTTTTTTAAACAATTTCATCATTCCAAATTCTCCAGTTTGCTTCGGCTTGCAATAGCAGCATGTTGTAACCATTTTTTACAATTGCACCTTGTGCTTTGCCAAGTTGTAAAAACTTTGTTTCAGCAGGATTGTACACTAAATCGAATAAATAATGTTGTGGTGTTAATAGGTTGTAAGGTAGGGCTGGGGCTTCATCAACTTTTGGATAAGTACCTACTGGCGACGCATTGATAATTACCGAGTATTGACTAATTATTGCTGCATCAATGTCTGCATAAGTTAAATAATTCTGCTCATCTTTTTTGGTACGGGATACTAATAAATAATCAATACTACGTTTGTTTAAAACATATTCTACAGCCGCAGAAGCACCACCAGAACCAAGTAATAAAGCCTTAGTGTGATTAGGTTTAAGCAATGGTGCAAAAGATTGTTCAAAGCCCAACACATCGGTATTATGACCAAATAATTTACCATTTTTAATGCGTACACAATTGCAAGCGCCCATTACTTTTACGGCTGTTGTGCTATCGTTTAAAAAATCTAAAACAGCTTTTTTATGCGGTATTGTTATGCAAAAACCTTCTAGGTTTTTATTTTCTGCCAAAATTGTTTTTAGTTCATCAATTTGCTCAAACGAAAAGGCTTTAAAACTTGCATTGGCAATACCTTCACGGGCAAACTTTTCTGTAAAATATTTCTCAGAAAATGAGTGCGTTAAAGGAAAACCGATAAGAGCAAAAAGTCGCATGAGAAAAAGTTGAGAGGTGATGGGTGATGGGTGATAGTTTCTAAACCAATGACCCATCACCCATTTCCCATGAACTATTTAGAAAGGTACAAATTAAACGTATCACCTCTTAAACCAATACGCATTGCTTCTAACGGGATAACCTCGTTTGGTGCAATATTGCCGAGGTTTACATTGTGGTCAATCAGTTCTAAAAAGTATAATTGTTGGGCTTTTTGCGGGGCTTCCCAAATAATTTTTTCAGCAGGTATTTGCGTTAAAATCTCTTGTACCAAACCTTCTCTTACTTCACCGCTACCCCTATAAATACCCACATTGCCGGCCTCTCTAGCCTCGGCAATAACATAACTTGCTCCTGCTTCCAATTCTGCACGCATCAATTCTATCCATTTGTATGGTGCCATAATATGAGCCGCATCTTTACTACCAACCTCACTTAACACTGTAAAATGTTTGGTCAATTTTTCAATATAACCACATTTTTCAGCATGTGGTATAGTGATAGAACCATCACTCACTTCAACATAAGTAATATTATAATCTTTACAAACTGCTATAAAATCTTCAATCTGATTTCTAATTAAAAAAGCCTCAAATAAAGTACCGCCAAAGTATAAAGGCACATTATAAGTTTGGTAAGCTTCAATTTTTTCACGCAGTTTAGGGGTAACGAAAGATGTACCAAAACCCAATTTCACAATATCTGTATGTGGGCCACAAACCTCCATAAAATCGTGTACTTCACGAATACTAAGGCCTTTATCCATCACCATTGTAAGCCCATTAATACGTGGTTGCGGTGTGCGTTCTGGTATTTGAGATAGATTAAAATTCATACTTGGTTCTTTTGTTCTATGTGGGCAAAAATAAGGATATGTGGTTTAGGTTTTACATTAAGCAATTATGTATGTGAGGCTTCAAATAATTTTAAGATACTGTTATGAACTATGTTAAAAAGTGGTTTCAAGCAAAGGTGTATTACCTTTTTTAAAGAGCTAAAAACTATTGCTATACTATGTGTCACGGCTAAGGTTGTTAAAGGTAAAAATATTATAGTACCCTTCGCCTATGCCTCGTTTGCGTGAAATATTCATTTGCATAATTTTTATGGTTCTTAAAATATTTTATTCCGTTGTTCGTCCACCCTTTAGTAACATGAATGCAGCAGTTACCTTAGCAACCACAATGGCAGATGGTGGCAAAAAAAATATAACCCAAGTTGTAAGTACTTACAGCAAACGCTTATTGGGCTTTATTCGCAGACGTGTGAATACAGATGCTGATGCCGAAGATATTTTGCAAGATGTGTTTTATCAATTCATTGGTAATACTCAACCAATTGAGCAGTTAACGGCGTGGTTATTTAGGGTTGCACGCAACAGAATTACTGATGTTAAACGTAAACATAAGCCCGAGTTATTAGATGATATTTATGGTGCCAATGAAGATATTTTAGGCTGGGCTGAACTATTTTTTGATGCCAATAATAATCCTGAAACCGAATACCTGAGAATCCTATTTTGGGAAACCTTGAATACTGCATTAGATGAGCTGCCAGCAGAACAGAAAGATGTATTTGTATTGCATGAATTAGAAGATATTTCCTATAAAGATATTGCCGAGAAAACTGGTGTATCTGTAAATACCTTATTATCTCGTAAACGCTATGCAGTGCTGCATTTAAGAGAGCGTTTACAAGTTTTAAAAGATGAATTATTAAACTATTAAAAGTAATACTATGAATAAGCGTTTTTGGGTTATAAAATGTATTGGTTTTGCCGTATTGGCCATTGGATTTGCTTCATTAGTAAGCTATGTAGTAATGCGTTTGTGGAACGGTGTTTTGGTAGATGTAACTAACGTAAAAATAATAACCTATCCACAAGCTATTGGAATATTGGTATTAAGTAAAATTTTATTTGGGGGCTTTAAAAAGAGTTGGGGTAGCCGTAGCGAACAATGGAAACAAAACATGAAAGACAAATGGGGGAAAATGAACCCAGAAGAAAGAGAAAAATTTAAACAACAATGGCGCAACCGTTGCCGTACTTGGGGTAAGGCAGATAGTAATAATCAATAGCCAATGTTCAATAATCAATTTTCAATGACCCATGACCTATAGCCAATGACCATCACCCACTAAAACAACTATAATGAACGTACTAGTATTTAAAACCAATATTGAAGATAGTAAGCAGGTAAAATACCTATCACCGCATTTAAAAGCTTTAGATGGTATTGTAAAATGGAACGTTGATTTAAACGATTGCGACAAAGTGTTACGTGTAGAAACCGAGCAATTACAGCCATTTGCTGTAGTAAACGTTTTGGCTAATGCTGGTTATTATTGTGCCGAATTGAAGGATTAGGCTTTATAAATTGCTTGCAAAACCTTTTATCACAACCCAACTTTTCTAATAATAAAAAGTTGTATGTTTATTCAAATAAAATAAACTTATGATGAAAATATTTTTAGCCGTATTAATTACTATTGGCTGTAGTTCAAACAGTTTCTCTCAAAAAATTACCGCCATTAAATGTGGTCAATTATTAGATACAAAAACAGGTACAGTTTTAA
>JAYVNQ010000196.1:0-4018 GCA_043758365.1 Chitinophagales bacterium | reverse complement strand
TGTACCTTCTGTTCGCTTTGCAGCTTTTACAGTAGCGTAGATTACTAGTTTCGGTTTGTGTCTTCTCTAACCGAAAACGTGGCATAATAAAATTGATTCGTTAAGACAGGTACCAAGGCTAAAAAATTCCTATTTACCTAGCTTTCAAGATGCGCTGCACTAACATCTTGAACAGCCGGGTGGCATAATAAAATTGGTTTGTGAAGACAGGCACCAAGGCTAAATCACACAAGCCTTAGGAACATCTGCGACAGCACGGATTAAATAGTCATTAGAAGATGGTATTGTTTCTAATATTTCTGTTACTTTTTTGTTGCCAAATACCTTGCACATAATATCTTGAATTAGAAATATGATTTTTTCAATATCGCCTATACTTTGATTGCCTAAATAACTTTTAAAGTCAGTATCTATATGAGCATAAAATTTATCTCTTGTATTTCTAACTTCCGTTATTGCTTCTTTAAAGATTAGTATTTTATTCTTTAGTCTCTCTCTCTTCTTATTGCTCAAATCGCTGCTATTAAAAATATCAATAACTAACCCACTAAAAACATAATTACCTTTTTTTGATTTACGAAAACTGAGTGCTTTGTCCAATTCTATTTGCAAATCTTTATAAGTTAAATAGCGCCAATGGCTTAACAGTTCATCACTATTAACTAACAAACGAATGGCTTTATTATTTCGCTTAGTTAGGTATAATATTATTTCGTAGTTACGGCGAATATTAATATAAGTTCTTATCAATCTTTCTTTAGTGTTGTCCAACTGACTTCGCTCCTTTTATTATATAATTTTCAACCCTCCACAACCTTAATTTCCTCTTCGGTTAAATTGTAAAGTTGATATACTAACTGATTTATTTTATCCTCGCAGTAATCAATTTTATCTCTTACCCTTTCCTTTTGAGTTTCTAATTTTATTGCTATTGAGTCTTTATTAAGTTGTAAGATTTGACTAACAAGATTTTCTATTTCTATCTGTTCCTTACGCTCTGTCTTAGGAACTGGTAATTCTCTTAAATCTTGAAGTAATACTTTAGGAAACGCACCCTTAAAAGCATTTGCAGAAGTATTGCTGTGATAAAAAGAAATGAGTTTTGAATTAATAAGACCCAACAGGAATTTAATACTTAAATCTTCTGATTTCATTTTTATTCCGTCAACTGAATTTGAAAACACGTAATCATCTTGAGCTAATGTTGCCTGAATAATTCCGTTTGCAGTTACTTCCCTTACTAAAATTCTCTCGCCATCAAACCAGTGAGGTTTTCTTGGCGCAGCTAACCATTCTCCATAATTGACATAACCTCCTTTCCACTTTAAAGAATATCTAACAATTTCGCTACCGCCTAAAAGCGGTCTGTGTGTTTTACTTGCTTTCGTGTCAGAGTGAAACACTTTCGTTATAGATTCATTCCCCTTTTGAGGTGGCTTCCCTTTTCCATTCTCATAAATTTTAACACCCCAAACAACATCAGCAAAATCATTTAAAATATTTTTTTGCTTTTTTATTTTTTGTACAATCTTATTTGTTTTGTAGTCGGAGTAAACTGTAAAAACAAAAAAATTTTCGTTATAAATTTCTTTTGTGCTTAGTGTGTAAGAAGATTTTTCTTTTGTGTCCCATCTTTCAACATCAAAATTTTTATTTGGTAAATTATTAGACAAAATTAAAATACAAGTTTCTACTGAAGCATCTTTGAAAGTTTGTTTTGGAGTGATTACAAAATTCTCTATCCTGTTTTCTTCTATCAAATATTTTCTCAACTTAATGTCGTAAGTAGAAGCAACCCAAGCTGAGGGGATGATATAACCTAAGTTTCCACCCTCTAAAAGCAATTTCTTTCCTTTTTCAATAAATAAGATGTATGTATCCAACTGATAATTGGCTACTTGGTATTTATTTCGCAAATAAGTATCAACTTCTTTAGTAAGGGTTGCACCATATGGTGGATTACCTATAACCACATCAAAACCACCTCTTATTTTTTTAAAGTAAGAAGTACTAGGCTCTGCAACAACGTTTAAAATTTCTTCAATTTCATTTGCATATTCCATTGCCTTTTTGGCGTGTTCTTTTGCTTTACTTGCTAACTGCTTAATATCTTTTTGCTGAGTTTCTAATTCCCTATTAAAAACAGCAGGAAAAGCCTTTTGCCAATTAAACGGTTTTATCATTTTTTCTTCGCCAAAATCAAGTTGTGTTTCATAGAAATCTACATCAACCAAACTATTGCCACTTTTTATGTTATCGTCTAATGTTGGCAAAACTCTTTCGTTAAATAAAGATGCTTGTGTTGCAATGCTGGCTTGGGTTTCGCCCTCCATACATTTTAGTAATAAACTAAGTTTGGTTACTTCTACTGCATTAACATCTATATCTACACCATAAATATTATTGAGTAGTATTTGCTTTTTAATGTTTGTTGCTAGGCTGCCTGTTGGTGTGAATGCTTTGTCTTTTTTGGCCTGTGATTCGTTTTGTTGGTAGTAGGTACTATGGTAATTTAATAAATGTTGATATGCCCCAATGAGAAAGCTGCCACTACCACAAGCAGGGTCAACTATTTTTAATTCAGCAATTTGTTTTGGGGTTTTGTTTTGTGTTAGTTTACCTACTGTGTTTTCTACAATATACGCTACTATATATTCTGGTGTGTAGTACACACCACCTGCCTTGCGTACTTCAGGTTTTAATTCAATTACTGCTTTGTGATTTTTATTGATAGTAATTGTTTTACCTAAAAACTGCTCGTAGGCACTACCTAAAATTTCGACACTTAAAACAGAAAACTCATAAGGGCATTCGGGGTAATAAAATTGGTTGATGATTGTTTTTAAAACCTTGTTATCAATTTGTAGGTTTTGGCTTATGGTGTCTTTCTTGAAATTAAATAAACCAGAATTGTATTTGTCATCGGCTATTTTAAATATGCCAAATAGGTTGGTGTAGTAGTTGCCAAATTTTAATGATTCTTGTAGTTTGCCATAAGGTTCAATACTTCTATCTTCTGCAATGCGTAAAAATATTATTCTGTCTATTGTTTGTTGTACTGCAAAATTTATTTCGTCTTCGTCTAATGCAGGATTGAGCTTTGCAATGCTTTCGGCCAATATTGTTCTGCAATTATCAAGGGTTAATAAAAATTCTTTATCAACTGTAGTCGTTCCTTTTTTATTAGCGGTGCCTTGTATAAATTTATCGAAACTACCTTTTAAAACTTTTTCTTTTGAGAAGGTATCCCAAATAAAATCGAACTCGGTTAGGTAGTTTTTGTAATCTAAATATTTAATGCGTGCAACAGCTGCCTTGTCGGTTGGTAGTGGTTTTTTTGAGCAATCGTAAATGGCTAATTCTTCAAAATCTGTAATAACACTAATGGCTAATTTGGCACTCCAACCATACCTGCGCACTTGATAGGCAGGTATAACATCGTCTTTTATAAATACGCTTGGCTTTTTTGCTTCTACAAAAAATAAACGTTTGCCACCTGGTAAACGAAATGAATAATCTGGTGCTTTAGTTGCTTTGCCAACTTTTACTCTGTCTTCGTGAATTACTTCTCTATAGGCTTCTGCATTGCCATTTTCGTTGTCAACATCCCAACCTAAAGCTTTAAAAAATGGATCTATAAAGTCTCTACGGGTTTGGGTTTCGTTGTAGTCTGTCTTTTTGTAACTAACTATTTGTTCTGTAAATCTAGTTACTAGCTCTTCTATTTTATTGTATGCAGTTTCTTTTGTCATTAGACACAATTAAAACAAATATAAGTTTTGTATTTGGGTGGCAATTTGCTTTTCAATATGTTTTGCCAAACCACTACCTAATAATGGTAATGCTACCACTTAATTGTGCTCTACCATTCTTCGGGTCGATGATGTAATAGTAGGTGCCTATTGGCAATGGTTTGCCATTGATGGTGCCATCCCATGCATTGGCGGGGTCGTAGCCAGTTACTTTGTACACTAATTGCCCACCTCGGTTGTAGATTTCTATTGTAGCACCTGGATAA
>JAYVNQ010000195.1:0-32326 GCA_043758365.1 Chitinophagales bacterium | reverse complement strand
CGCATTTTGCTGACACCAATTAAAAACAAAAAAGGATGGGAAGCGCTTTTGAAACAAAGAGACCTTGCTTTTAATGAACTTTTTAATAAAGCTGTGTCCACCGTTCGACAACCAATAGAATCATTATTCAATTGGATCAATGAAAAGACACAGATTCAAAATGCTTCAAAGGTCAGATCAGAAAATGGACTCAAACTACACCTATATGGTAAAATAGCAGTCGCATTAATGCTACTAACCAACTTTTAACCCTTGATTCGCATAATATGTAGAAGTATTTACAAAGTGAATGACTATGAGTCTACTTAATAAATTAAATTAAACCTTTTCTAAATCGTAAGCAATAAAAAAGTAGTTATAACTTTTGGCGTACTGCCCAACAAATTCCTCACGGCTAAATGGCTGCATTTTTTTTAAGAAATACTCTAGTGTAGATAGTACCAAACCGCAATCTGTTAAGTAGTCGAATATTTGCTGCGGTGTAGTTTCATAATAATCTGCACCGCCAAGCCCAAACTCAAATAGCACAAAGGGTTTGCTGCTTTTCAATGTTCGTTCAGCACCTTTTAAAACCGATAATTCTGCACCTTCTACATCAATTTTTATGAGGTCTATTTTCATAAACTTAGGCATCAAATTGTCAATGGTATTTAATGGCACTTTTAAGTGTTCAACAATACCATCTTGTTCGTGGCCTTCACGTTGTTTAAAGCCGCTAATGGCTGGCCTATCTACATAATAAGCAAATTCTGCAACACCCATCTTATCAGATAGTGCGATATTCATCACCTCGGCTTTGCCACTAAATTTTACCTTTAATTTATTGTACAGAGCAGGTATTGGTTCAAACGCAAACACTTTGCCTTGCGGCGAATTTTGTAATATTTTCTCTAAAATAAAACCCTTGTGTGCACCAACATCTATACAATTTGACGTTGGTTTTAGTACGTGTTTAAAAACTTCAAAAGTTTGAAAATCATATTTATCAAAAGGGCCTACAAACAGTTTTTCTGAGCCTTGATATAAAGCATACGCTAATTTTTTTGCCAAGGTGGTTATAAAGTCGGGAACAATTTTACGAGCTGTATTTGTTTGCATTTGTTGTAATGAATTGAGTTTTTAGGTTGGTAAAATGCCAACCAATTCTTAGCATCTTATTTATCAATAATATATGCTTTGTGTTTTTGGAAGTCAGCTATTTGTAGTTTCAGCGCTGGCAGAAAGGTTATTAATTCCTCAATTTTGCTGGTAAAGCAATTAAGTACAACTATTGTTACAGGGTAATTTTCAAGGTTTTGTTGAAATAGTAGATTTTTATCAATTGTTAATAAAATATCGAAATTATTTTCAACACAATAGGCCATCAACTTGCCGTTTTTAATACCACTTAATCCTAATTGCCTAACTGTAAAAATTTTAAATTCATCTAAATGGATTTTTAAACGTTTGGTTACACACTCGTCAAGCAAAATTTTCATTCAGTATATTTGAGGATGTTTCAATTAGCTTTTGTGACATTTCAAGAACCTTCACAACTTGGCTTCTACTAACGCCTTCAAAGTCGTCAAGAAAAATCTCAATTGTATCGCCAGTTTCTAAATAATCGAAAAGATTTTTTATGGGTACTCTTGTTCCATAAAAAACAGGTGTGCCACCTAAAATTTCTGGGTCAATATTTATTGTCCGTGCTTCCATAATTTCAAATTTACGTTGTTTATTGGGCTTTCTTATAATCCTTCCACAATAAAAAACCACCACCCAATAAAACTAAGTAGCCCAAAATACCCAAAACCAAGCCCATTAAATTACCTGTTTTAACTGTTTGTGGTTCAAATTTAAACTCAATGGTATGTTTGCCAGCTGGTACAGAAATGCCACGCAATAAATAGTTTGTTTTAACTATTGGTGTTTCTTTTCCATCAATCAACGCTACCCAACCATAAGGATAATAAATTTCGCTGAACACGGCGAACTGATTGGTGTTGGCGTTAAAATCGTACTTTAAATAATCATTTCGGTTTTGTATAAATGTGATGCTTGCGGTGCTATCAAGTTGTGGCTGAACCGTTATTTTACTGGCTTCTCTTTTATCAATAATTGCTACCGATTTATTTACGCTATCCATCGCCTTCATTTCTGCATCTGCATTGGCTACTTCTTTAATGCTTTTTACCAACCATGCATTGCCATACGCATTAGGGTTTTGCTGTGCCATTGGTGCGGCATTATTTCCTTGACCTTGTACAATATCGTATTTTGTATTCAACATATTCAACACTTCCCTATTGCCTTTACCCAATTGGTTATCAATTAAATCTTGGTACAAGGCCAATTTTGCAGGATGGTAACCACCAATTGAATTGTGATTATATGCACAACGGCTGCTGTTCCAAGGGTCAGTCGTTTGATCAAATACTCTATAATAACTGGTGTCTTTTTTTATTTGTAAATCCGCAGCATTTGGTAAAAACGGTGCTACAAATTCTTCTTTATCAATATAGTTTTTATCGTTACTTAAATACCGTAAATCAACTGTAATTAAATCTATAAATACAGCAGCAGTAAGCACAATCAATGCTAGTAATGGCTTTATTTTCTTATTAACCGTAAACCAAACTATTGCACTAGTAAGAGCAAATAATAAAATTACACGTAACAAATCAGCTCCATACAAGCCTTTTCTATCGGCTGATAAACCATTCATTATAGCAGTTGCAGCCGTAACAGCTTGCTCTTTACCGTTGGGTTGCTGTGCCATCATTTGCGTTAATGCACCTGAAATACCTACTTCTAATGAGGTATCGTTATTACCTTTAAAACTACCACTTATGTACACATAAATCAACACAACTAACAAAGCCCCAGAAGCAATACCTGCCCATTTTAATTTTTGCTTCATAGCGGTTAAATCGTAGTTGCCATAAAACAAAACTTGCAATGCTAATGCTGCTAATAATGGAAAGGTTAGTTGTGGTATCACCAAACTCATGGTTGGTGCTCTGAACTTATTGTAGAGTGGTAAATGATCGAATAAGAAATAGTTTACAGTAGGAAAATGATTGCCCCAAGCCAAAATAATTCCAATTACACTGGCAACAATTATCCAGCCTTTTTCGTCCCATTTTACTACAAATAATCCTGCAATAAATAATAAGCATATAATAGCACCAAGGTACACTGTACCAGATGTGCCTTGCGGTTGTGGCCCCCAATAAGCACTCATATATTGGTAAAAATAATTCACGGCATCTTGCGGCAAACTGTTGTCCTGCATGGCTTTTACAACGTTGCTATTTTCGCCACCTAACTCCGATGAACCGCTGCTACCACCTTTAAATGTTGGCAATACAAACGTCAAGGTTTCATCAATGCCATAGCTCCAAGTAAAGGCATAATTTTTGTCAAGTCCACCTTTTGTTTTGTTTTCTTTTCCAGCAGATATTACGCGTTCATTTTCGCCATCACTTTTTTTCTTTTCTTTTTCTACAGGTGGGGTCAGTTCACTTCTGCCACCACGCATACTTTCTTTTGTGTATTCATTGGTTGGCAAAATCATTACCCCAAAAGATGCAATGCCCATAACACCAGCTACCAAAGCCAAACCTGCTGTAGTAAATAAATGCTTAAAATTTTTTTGTTTAATGGTATAAATGGCAAACGAAACGCCCAGGCAAATAGCAATTAATAAGGTATAATACGTTATTTGTAAGTGATTTTGATACACTTGCAAAGTGGCAAACAACATGGTTGCCATAAAACCCAAAATGTATTTACGTTGGGTTAATAAAATAAGCCCAGCAATTACTGCAGGTGCATAACCCATTGCGGCAAATTTTGTAACGTGGCCAACTGTAACAATTACAGCACTGTACGATGCAAATGCATAACCCAAAGAAGCCAAAGTGCCTATCCAAGGTTTTAAATTTAGAGTAACGCATAAAATATAAAAGCCAATACACGCAAGAAAAAATAAATTAGCAGGATCTGGCAAACCCAATGTAAATAATGTATGAAAATAGGCAAGTGTTATTTTGGTTGTTTGCTCAAACAATATTTGGTAAGCTGGCATACCGCTGAACATGCTGTTAGTCCAATTGGGTATATAGCCATACTTTTCTTTAAATTCCCAACTCTGCTGTGCCATACCTTTTGCGCCCAACAAGTCGTGCATATTTACCATCATGCCATTTACAGCAGGCCAACAATAAATAACCGAGACAACTAAAAAAATGCCAATTGCCAAAAGATGTGGCAGCAAAGATTTCCAACTAAATTTCTTCATGGTTTTATATTAAGAGTTTGGCAAAATAATACTATTTTTCAATCCTAATTAAACTTATGAGGGCACATTCCTTTTTATCTCGTGTGGCATTGCTTTGCAATATTTTATTTGTGTATTGTTGGTTAATACAAAAGGTTACTATTAACCCCATTCATAACAAAGATGTGAATGCTATAATTTTAATTTTAGGCTGGTTTTCTGCACCACTTTTAAATATGGCTATCAACATTTGGTGGTTGTTATTGTTAACCAGAAAGAAAGGACACTTAACACCAAAATGGCTGCTAAGAACTAACTTGACCTTATTTATTTTTCAAATTTTTGTGTTGACAACAGCTTAGGGAATAGTTGTCGGATGATAGGTGATAGTCAATCTTACTTCATATTTCATAACTCATAACTCACCAATCTGTGATAACAAACATTCTTAAAGACAAGCCCACCAAGCTTTTCATAACCATTGCTGCTTTTTTTGTTGCCAATGCTTTAATAGCCGAAAGTATTGGTACTAAACTATTTTCGCTGGAAAAATTATTGGGTATAAAGCCTGTAAACTTTACCATGTTTGGGCAGAGTGGTTTGGCTTTTACCTTAACCTGTGGCGTGTTGCTTTGGCCACTTGAGTTTGTTGTAACTGATATTGTGAATGAATTTTATGGTCCCAAAGCGGTACGCAGAATTTCGTTTACAGCCGTTGGCATAATCTCTTATGCCTTCATTATGTACTTTGCTGCTATTGGTGTGCCACCTGCAGATTTTTGGGTAGTTAGCGGTGTAAAAAATGGTATCCCAAATATGCAAGATGCCTTTAATGGTATTTTTGGTCAGGGTATGCGGATTATTGTTGGTAGCCTAGTGGCGTTTTTGGTAAGCCAAATTGTAGATGTGTACATTTTCCATAAAATAAAAAAACTAACTGGCGATAAACGCATTTGGTTACGAGCCACTGGTTCTACTCTGGTATCGCAATTGGTAGATAGTTATATTGTGTTGTTCATCGCTTTTTCGGGCGTATTTAGTTGGCAACAAATTTTAGCTATTGGTATGATGAACTATACTTACAAATTTACCATGGCCATTATTTTAACCCCCGTAATTGTGTTTGCCGAAAAAGGTATTGCCAAATATGTGGGTCACGATGTAGCACATAAAATGAAGTTAGAAGCAATGGGACAACCAACCGATGGGTTTGATAATATACCAACAGCAGGATAATCTATTCATTTGCGTTTTATAAGTTGTTGATAGGTGAAATGTTACACTTATGGCTATCATAATTTTCAATTAATATCTACTATTTAGCTTTCAAAAGTTCAACCACAATTTTATCCAAAGGCAAATTCAGGGATTCAGTATTTAAATCATTCCATTCAATCCAACGGCACACTTCTGCTTGGCCATTTGGGTCGGCGGTTTGGTGTGGTGTAAAATCAAAACGTGTAGTTTTAACGGCTAAATTTATTGGTTCGGTAGTGGTTACAAAATAATAAATAGAGATGATTTGGTGACTATTATTGAACGCAGATACTTGAAAGATATCGGTTGTATAAATATGGTTTCCTACGGTTACTTCTAAGCCAGTTTCCTCCCTAAACTCACGTACCAAACAGTCTCTTGTGCCTTCGCCAAACTCTAAACCACCACCCGGAAATTTGGTAAAATAACTGCCTTTGATATATTCATCACTTACCAAAACACGGTTATTGCTATCTTTTAAAATGCCGTAAACCCTAACACTAAAAACTAGTGGCAGGCTAAAATGGCTAATTGGTTGTGTACTGCTGTTCATGTATCAAAACTATTATAATTAATAAAATTCAAATAATTAGATAGTATTTTTTTTCGGGTGTAGCAACCATTTTTGTTACACTAACGATATATTATTTTGTGGAGTATTATTTTTCTAAAATTAAATTGTTCCAAATAAACTAGTGTAAGCTTAATGAATGTGGGTTAATAGTAAGGTTGAGAAATATTTTAAATTTATATTTGGTTACACTGGCTTCTATTTTTTCTAAACCAAAAATTTATGCGAAAAAAAATAGCATTTTTTATAACCTTAAGTTTAATTGTTTGGATCGGCTGTACTTACAAAAAAGAGGTGATAGACTACCCACCAATTACAACTACAAACTGCGATACAAGTATTGTTAGGTATAGTGTTGAGATAGTTACTATCTTATCAAACTATTGCTATAGCTGCCATATAGCACCGGCAAGCTTGGGTGGTGGTAATGTATTAAGTAATTACAATAGTTTAAAACCATACTCAACAAGTGGCTTATTGTTTAGTGTTGTAAACCATACACCTGGTGCCGATCCTATGCCAAAAAGTGGTGGTAAAATACCTGATTGCGATATTGATAAAATAAGAATATGGATGAAAAATGGATCTCCTAATAATTAACAAATTAACAATGAAATATCTATTTTTATTATCGTTTTTTTTTAGTCATTTAACGATAAATGCTCAGCAAAAAATCTATCAAACAAAATCTGGGAAGGTTACTTTTTACTCGGCCGCTTTACTTGAAAATATAGAGGCTGTAAACAACCAAGTTGATAGTAAATTAAGTAGTAATGGGCAGATGGTTTTTATGATTGCCATTAAGGGTTTTCGTTTTGAGAATGCTACCATGCAAGAGCATTTTAACGAGAATTATATGGAAAGTGACAAATATCCCAAAGCAACTTTTCAAGGTAAAATTAGCAACATAACTGAGGTGAATTTTGAGAAAGATGGCAGTTATAAAACTACCGTTATTGGTGTGATGGATATACATGGCACCAAGCAAAACGTAATAGCTATTGGCACCATAGACATTAAGGCTGGTAAGGCTTCTGTTAAAAGTAACTTTAAAATTAAGTTGGCAGATTATAATATTAAAGGCACTTTAATTGGCGATAAAATAGCCAAAGAATTAGCCATAACAGTTGATTGTAAATACGAATAATATATTTAAGTTTTAAAATGATGAAAAAAAGTATAACCACATTGTTATTACTAGCTACTTGTATGTTTTTAAAAGCGCAAGAAGTTGATTTATTCAAAGTCCAAAACGATGAAGTCGCTAAAAAAGATAGCCTAAAAAAAGAGTATGTTGAAGCTACTTTTAAAAGCACCCATTTAATTAATGGTCACTCAATAGAAACCACAAAAGCTGGCTTGTTAGACTTTAGAATCTCTCACCGTTTTGGCTTATTGAACCAAGGCAGCTACGAGTTTTTTGGGCTAGATAATGCCACCGAAAGGCTAGGGCTTGATTATGGTATTACCAATGGTTTGTGCATCGGCATTGGTAGAAGCACTTATCAAAAACAAATGGATGGTTTTGCAAAATTTAAATTACTTCGGCAAAGCACGGGCTATCATGCATCACCAATATCTGTAACTGGTTTGGCGGCTGTGATTATTAAAACCTTGAGGGATATTGACCCAGCTCTTAAGCGTACTACAAGCGATAAAACATCCTATGTTTATCAACTTATAATTGCTAGAAAATTCAGCCCAAAAACCTCTATTCAATTAATGCCAACTTTGGTGCATTATAACTTAGTGCCTTTGGCAAATGATCCAAGTGATTTGTATAGTTTAGGCTTCGGTGGCAGACAAAAAGTTTCTAAAAGGTTGAGCATAACGGCAGAATATTATTTGCAGTTTAATAAGTTTAAAGGTTACTACAACTCAATGGCAGTAGGGGTTGATATTGAAACAGGTGGTCACGTTTTTCAATTGCATTTTACCAACTCAACTGGCATGACTGAGAGTACGTTCATTAATCAAACTTCGGGTAAATGGGCTGATGGCGACATTCATTTTGGATTCAATATTTCTCGTGTGTTTAAAATTAAAAAACAAAAATTAACACCGTAATTGTTATACAAAACTTTACATATTCCCCAAGCTTATTTACCAGCCCAAAATAAAATCCATCGCACTGGCAGCCAGTTGATAGCTTTGTACGATATACCCCAAAACTTGTCAAATCCGCTTACCGATATTGATTTAAAATTATTGCTTAAAGGTTGTGCTGCCAACAAGCGGGATAGCCAGAAAAAACTGTACGCTTCTTTCTATGGTTACTTAATGACCATTTGTATGCGGTATGCTAAAAGTAACGATGATGCCGTTGAGATTTTAAACGATGGGTATCTGAAAATTTTCAGAGAGATTGGCAGGTTTACGTCATTACACGAGAGCTTAACGGCAGATTTCAAGGGTTGGATAAAGCGGATTATTATCTACACTGCAATAGATCATTATCGTAAATACGATAAACATAATAACCATAGCGATATAGCTGATACGCATTACGAAACAGCCGATGCTGACGAAAATCAGCTTGAAAAATTATCATATAAAGAAATTGTTGATTGCATACAAGATTTATCGCCAGCATACAGAACGGTTTTTAGTTTGTTTGTGCTGGATGGTTTTAGTCACGAAGAAATAGGGGAACAACTTGGAATAGCAATCGGTACATCAAAATCCAATTTATCTAAAGCAAGGCAGCATTTACAAAAAATGTTGTTGGCACGTAACCACTTTACAAAGTATGAACGACGAGCAGTTTGATAATAAATTATTTAACCTAAGCCAAGCAGACGCTGCTAGTAGCCCTATGGTCTTTAACGAGGCAGCATGGAAAAAAATGGAGCTGTTGCTTGATGTCGAAAAGAAAAAACCCCGCTTTATAATTTGGTGGTGGCTACTGCCGTTGGCATTATTAACAGGTGGTATTGGGGTTTACTTTATCAGTTCAAAAATTATTACCAATTCAGATAAAATTTCACAAATAAATACCAATACAAACACAACCGAAACGGCAACAGAAACCCAGCTAAAAGAAAATAATATAACAGGTATTTCAAAAGGTAATAGTAGCTTAAGTTCTGTTGCTACATTACAAAATCATTTTAAAAAAACAACCGAAACTAACATAGAATCAAACGATAAAACGGTTAGTACTCATTCTCAAATCATAGTTAAAAAAAGTATCCAAACTAACCCAAATATTGAGTTGGTTATTAGTGAAAAAATACCTAGTAAAACTAAAGTAGCAGCCGAAAAAATTGGATTGGATAAAAATGAAAGTATAAGTAGTAGTAACCAGCTCAAGCAACTTGCCTCAACTGTTGAGTTGCAACTTAAACCTGACAGTAACGCTATCCAAACAGATAAGCAAACTGCTTTAAAGAATAATGCTGAAAACCTTATTACCCTAATAAGCCAACCCAAAACAACTATTGCAAAAGCAGATTCTATTGTTTTTAAAAAGGCTGTAATATCAACTGATTCTGTTGCTAAAAAAGCTGATGTGGCTTTGCCAACAACAAAGCAGTCATTTCTCTCAAAATTTGAATTGAGTGCTTTTATAGCAGGAGATGCAACTACCGCAAAATTTAAAAAAGTTGAAAAGCTAAGTGGCACTTATGGCTTTGGATTAAACTATGCCATAACCAAAAAATTAAGTATCGCTTCGGGCTTTGCAATTACCAGAAAATTATATGTTGGCGATAGTATCGATTACCAAAAACAAGCAACTTTACCAGCAACTTATAAACTACAAAGCGTAGATGCCAATTGTTTGGTGTATGAAGTGCCATTAAATATCCAATATCAATTTCGCCAGAACAAGAAAAATAGTTGGGTAGCCATTGGTGGCGTATCGGCTTATTTTATGAAAAATGAATCCTACGACTACAACTATTTGTGGAACGGCCAACCAAGGAAAAGCAACTGGACAATAGAAAATAAAAACAACCAACTATTCTCAATACTTAATTTGGCAGTTGGTTATCGTAGGCAGTTTAGTAAGCAATTATCATATCAAATAGCTCCATTTTTAAAAGTCCCACTAACCGGTATTGGTGAAGGTAAAGTGAAGTTGTACAGTGCAGGCTTGCAACTATCTATTAACCTAAAGGGCAAATAAAAAATTACCACATGGCACATAGTAAGAAATAAGTATCATGTGATTATCTATGTGTCTACCGTTTCTATGTGGAAAAAAATTACTTCACTAACCTATAACACCAGCGTTTCAGTTTTCCTTCAAAGTCAAAAGGTGTAGTAGCTTTAGTAATATCTTTTATTTCCGTGGCTTGTATGGCTTTTGTGTCAATTATAAATTTGGTATAGTTGGTACTAAAATAAATAATACCACCCGTTACAGTTGCTGCCAACACATCGTTCAACAACTCAACATGGTCTCGTTGAATGTCTAAAATATCCTTCATCCGTTTGCTATTACTAAACGTTGGTGGGTCCATAATTATCAAGTCAAAACTATTGGGCAATAATGTTTTTAAATATTGCTTCACATCGGCATGAACAAACTGATACTGCTGTTCATTTTTCAATAAATTAATGGCAAAATTATCCTCAGCCCACGTTAAGTAAGTCTTCGATAAATCAACCGTAGTAACACTTTCAGCATTGGCCGCAGCAGCATAAACCGAGAAAGAACCTGTGTAAGCAAACAAGTTTAGTACTCGTTTACCAGCACATTCTTTTGACACCATTTGCCTCGTTAATCGATGGTCTAAAAACAAACCCGTATCCAAATAATCGGTTAGGTTCACTAACAGTTTATGGTCATTTTCAAGCACCGTATAAAACTCTTTTTTATCATCTACTTTCTCATACTGTTCTTGTCGGTTAGCTTTTCTCCTACGTTGCTTTATGTAAATATTTTCATCCTTTATCTGCAACAATCCAGCAATTACAGCCACACAATCTTCCAGCCATTGTTCATGCTCCTCATCCGTCATGCCATGTCTTCTTAAATACTCTGCCAAGTACACCTTATCCTCGTACAACTCAATGCAGAATGGGAATTCAGGCAAATCATGGTCGTAAACTCTGTAGCAACTAATGCCTTGCCGCACAGCTTGTTTATGGCGGTGTTTATACACTTTTTGCAAGCGATTATGAAACATTATCAGCTTCTCGTTCATGGGTTTCTATTCAATAAAACAGCCATCAAAATTTTGATGGCTGTAAAGGTATTTTTTGTTGGTCGGCTTTTGTAATTCTACTCAAAACCTGTTGTGTCACACACTGCATCGGTTATAACTTACTTCAACTTTTATCAAAGCAAAGATTATGTAGAAACTACCTTTCCTAATAAGTCAACTAAGTGTATTGGTACCAAGTTCTGTTAACATCCCATTGCTCAAATTCTTTTGCAACAGCAGATAAAAAGCTTGCTCCAATACTTCCATCAATTACCCTGTGGTCGTAACTTAACGATAAGTACATCATGTGCCTAATACCAATCGTATCCCCGTCTGGCGATTCAATTACAACAGGCCTTTTCTTGATAACACCAACCGCTAAAATGGCTACTTGTGGTTGGTTAATAATTGGGGTGCCCATTAAACTACCAAACGTACCAACATTAGTAAAAGTGAAAGTGCCACCGCTTGTATCATCTGGTTTTAATTGGTTATTTCTAGCAGCATTAGCTAAGTTATTTACAGCAAAACTTAAACCCACAATATTTAATTTTTCAGCACTTTTTATTACAGGTACAATTAAATTACCTGTTGGTAAAGCAGTTGCCATACCAATATTAAAGTCCTTTTTCAGAACAATATTATCACCATCAATTGATGAATTTATTAATGGATATTGCTGCATAACTTTTACCAAACACTCAATAAATATTGGAGTGAAAGTAATTTTTGTACCTTCTCTTCTTTCAAATTCATTTTTAACACGGTTACGCCAAAGTACCATATTTGTTACATCAGCTTCTCCAAAACTTGTTACGTGTGGGCTGGTTTGCACGCTGTTCACCATGTGTTTGGCTATCAGTTTACGCATCCTGCCCATTTCTATAATTTCAGTATTACCAGTTGGTAAAGCAGATATTGGGTTGGCATATTTTCCTGAACCACCTTCTGCCAAAGTTGTTAAAGAAATATTTTCCGCGTAAGCAGGTGTAGGCATAAATACAGCTTGCGATACTGGTTTAACCGTTGTTTGCTGTGTAGAGGTTGCTACTGTTTGTTCAATTTGTGGTTCTACCTCTTTAATTACAGGTTCTACCTCTTTAGTTACAGGTTCTACCTCTTTAGTTACAGGTTCTACCTCTTTAGTTACGGGTTCCACCTCTTTAGTTATGGGTTCCACCTCTTTCGTTACAGGTTCTACCTCTTTAGTTACGGGTTCCATTTCTTTAGTTACAGATTCAGTAACTACAACAGGTTCTGACATTAATATAGGTTCTGTTCTTGGTGCAACAAATGCTGCTTTTACTGCCTCAGCAGCTGGTTCTTCAATAACTCTTAGAGCTGTATACTCTGGCTGTGGTGCAACATAAGCAGGTGCTTCAGGCATGTAAACAATTTGCGGTTCAGGTGCAGGTTGTGGTAAATAAACAACTTGTGGCTGTGTTGCAGTAAAGGCAGGTTGTTTACCCGATTTTTTATCTGCAACATATTGTATCACATCTTTTTTAGATACCCTTCCATCAGCACCAGTGCCTGAAATTCTTTCCAATTCACTTAAGCTTAAACCCTCGCTATTAGCAATATTTAACACCAAAGGCGAGAAGAAGCGGTTGTTGCCGGAGGATTTCGGCACATTCACGTTTTGTGGTGTATAAGGTAAATCTTCGACGTGTGTTACACTTGGTTCAACTTCTTGTTTGTGAGCAGTAGGTTCGTAATATGGTTGTGGGGCAATTATTACTGGTTCAGGAATTACCTGTGGCTCAGGTACAAATTGTGGTGGTGCAACGGATACAGTTGGTACAGCTACAACTTCTGAAGCAGAAGTTTGAATTTTAGCAATAACACTGCCAACTGGCACCACATCGTTAACGCTGTATAAAATTTCACTTATAGTTCCTTCAATAGAAGATGGTACTTCACTGTCAACCTTATCAGTCGCAATGTCAAGCAATGTTTCATCTTGTTGAATATGGTCACCAACTTTTTTATACCATCTAAGGATGGTGGCTTCCATGATACTTTCGCCCATTTTGGGCATTATCAAATCAACTGTGGCCATACTATTGTGAAAATTTAATTGGGTGATTTAATTAACCCTTGCTTACAACATTATCTAAAAACTAACTTGATTTACAGTAGTTAAAATCGAGATTTTAACTACTGTAAATAGCAAGCATATTTATACTTATATCAAAAGTAATTTTTAGATATTGAAAGTTATTCAATGATTATCCACAATTAACATTCTCAACATATTCAATGCGTTTATAGCCGTTAGTTGAATGTTCCTTTCTCTATCAAAACGGAAGTTAAATTTTTGAGTAATAACACGCTGTGTGTTAGCAACAGCAACCCATACAAGGCCTACAGCCTTCTCATCTGTGGCACCGCCTGGCCCCATAATACCGCTTACTGCAATGGCATAATCTGTGGTCATCAGTTTAATAATGTTGGTAGCCATTAGGGTAACAGTCTCTTCGCTAACAGCACCAACGGTGTGTAAAATCTCATCGCTTACGCCTAGCAGCTCAGTTTTTATACGGTTATCATAACTTACCACACTACCTGTAAAATAAGTTGAGGAACCTGGCATTGCGGTAATTAAATGAGCAATATAACCACCCGTGCAACTTTCTGCGGTGGCCATCGTTTTGCCATATTGTTTTAAAAGTTTTCCTACGGCTGCTTGCAATGTAATGTCTTCATCAACTACCAAATAGTCTTTTACATTGGCTTTAAGTAATTGAAATTGCTGGTCTAATTCCTTTACCAATATGGCTTTATCAGAACCAGATGATGTTAACCGTAAACGTACCATACCATAATTTGGTAAGTAGGCTAGCTTTATGGATGATGGCAATGTTTCTTCAAAATCTTTAATTAGTTCGGCTAAAAAGCTTTCGCCAATGCCAGCAGTTAGCAAAGTTCTATGCTCAATAAAAGGGGTTATAAATTTTGTAGGAATAAATGGCAACACTTTATTAGTCATCAACCATTTCATTTCGTGGGGTACACCCGGCATGGCGATGAAAAATTTTCTATCACGCTCAAACAACATGCCTGGTGCTGTGCCAACATCATTTTTTAAAACAGTACAAACGTCTGGAACCTCAGCCTGCTTTGCATTACGCTCAATCATTGGGCGTTTTAAAATGTTGGCAAAAATATGTGTAACGTGTGTTAGCGTAGCTTCATCTACCACCATTTTACCCCCAAAAAAATCACACAATAATGGCTTGGTAATATCATCTGCTGTTGGCCCTAAACCTCCGGTAATTAGTATGATATCTGCATGTTTACTTTCTTCATTTAATGCATACCAAATATCATCCCACACATCTCCAACTGCTAGACGATGCTTAACTGCTACGCCAATTTTATTTAGTTCTTGAGCCATCCAAAGGCTATTCGTGTCTACTACTTGGCCAATTAATAATTCATCTCCAATTGTAATAATCGATGCAAATATTTTTTCCATAAAATCAACACTGTATTTTGTGCAAAGTAATTATTCAAGTATGAAAATGTTTCACCTGACCATTGGTTTAATTTTTATTACAGCCTTTTCAATAGCCCAATCTGTTAGCGATAAGCTTGAAATGACCATGAAAAAATTTAAAGCTGACAGTGCTGTAAGGCACGCCAGCCTTAGCTTATACGTGGTTGAAAGTAAAACTAATAAAGTGGTATTTGATTATAATAGTCAACTTGGGTTAGCACCTGCCAGTTGCCAAAAAATTATTACAAGTGTTACCGCATTTGAATTGTTAGGAAATAACTATCAATATAAAACGGAATTAGGTTACGATGGTATTATTACAGATGGTGTTTTAAGAGGAAATTTATACATTATTGGTAATGGTGATCCAACGCTTGGTAGTTGGCGTTTTAGTAACACAAAAGATAGTGCGGTATTAGCAAATTGGATGAAAGCCTTAAAGCGTAATGGTATTAAAACAATAGACGGTAATATTTTTTTTGAGGGTAGAAAATTTGCACATCAACCATTGCCTGGTGGCTGGATTTGGGATGATATTGGTAACTATTATGGTGCAGGAGCTTGGGGGTTAAATTGGCATGAAAACCAGTACGATCTTGTGTTACAGCCTGGCGATAACGAAGGTGATGAGGTAACTATTTTAACTACAAAACCTGAATTACAAAAAGCATTTTTGAAACCAAATATTAAAACAGGCAAAAAGGGTAGTGGCGATAACGGCTACATTTATTTATCACCATATAGCAGTACTGGTTTCGTAGAAGGTACTGTACCCCCAGGTGATAAAACGTTTACTATTAGTGGAGCCTTACCAAACCCAGTTTGGCAAATAGAGAAGGCTTTAGAAGATAAATTAGTAGCTGAAAAAATTACTTTTAAAAGTATGATTGATATAGCAATGTTGCAAGAAAATAATCATGCAAATAAGGCCACAACTATTATCAATACGCATCTATCGCCAACGTTTGACAGTATTAATTATTGGTTTTTAAAGAAGAGTATAAATCTATACGGAGAAGCGTTGTTAAAATCAATATCTCTTGAAAAAACCAGTATTGGTAGCACCGATAAAGGTGTTGCTATCATAAAAAATTTTTGGGAAGATAGAGGTATTGAAAAAGCTGCTATTCATATAATTGATGGTAGTGGTTTATCGCCTCAAAACCGTATTACCACTGATCTTTTGGTAAAAGTGTTGCAATATGCCAAGGATAAAACTTGGTTTCCATCTTTCTACAATGCTTTGCCCATGTATAACAATATGAAATTGAAAAGTGGTACAATTGGGGGTACTAAAAGCTTTGCAGGCTACCATACAAGTAAGGCTGGTGTTGATTATACAGTAGCTATCATCGTTAATAATTTTGATGGCTCTGCCAATAATATTGTCAAGCAATTATTTACTGTTTTAGATGCGTTGAAATAGTTGTGGTTAAAGCCAAGCTTGTGCCATTCTATCCTTACCCTGTAAATCTTTTTTTAGTAATGCTTTATAGCCAAAACTTTCTAATAATGATATGGTTTCATTACCCAATACTTCGTTGATTTCTACAAAAATCTGCCCATTTTCTGTAAGATGTTGCTTACCAAATTCAGCTATTTTTTTATAAAATATTAAAGCATCGTCATCGGTTACAAACAAAGCTATATTTGGCTCGTAGCTAGTAACATGCTTACTCATATTAATGCTTTCAGATTGTTTAATATACGGCGGGTTACTAACAATGATATCAAATTTGCCTAAGCTTTCCCAAGTATTATTATCTAAAAAATCAACTTGCCTTAAATTAATAGCTGTCCGTAAGTCTTTTGCGTTTTTAGTTGCAATTTCTAATGCTTTTTCACTTACATCAATACTTGTAATCTCTGCATTGGGCAACTTCTTTTTTAAAGCAATTGGTATGCAGCCACTACCGGTTCCAATATCTAAAATTTTTGATTTTTGATGTTTGATTTTTGAATTACTAGCAACCAACTCTACCAATTCTTCTGTTTCAGGTCTTGGTATTAAAACGTTGTCATCTACATAAAATTTCATGGCTGCAAACCAAGCTTCGTTTAAAACATATTGTACTGGTTGGTGCTGTAAAAGCTTATCAATAAAGAGATGTAGCTGTTTTATTTGTGCTTCATTAAGTGGAATATTTTTATAAATAAGCCTATCAATCCGCTTTTGACCTGTTATAAATTCAATTACCCAATCAGCAATATTCGCAGCTTCACGGTCATCATATAACTCGAATAGTTGGTACAATAACTGGTTATAGGCTGTGCTGATCGTCATGCTGCAATGTTATACCATTTCGGCTATTTTTGCTGCTTACCCAATCAATCATTTGTAATTGGATATTAACGAAAAATATATGTACCGGTGCCTTCAATTGGCAGTTCTAGGTAATGCTACTGTAGCTCCAAACCCAATGGTAGGTAGTGTTTTAGTGTTTAATGATAGAATTATTGGTGAAGGTTATCACCAGAAATATGGTGAAGCACATGCAGAGGTAAATTGTATTAATAGTGTTTATGAAAATGATAAGCATTTGATATCAGAATCTACACTGTTCGTAAGTCTTGAGCCTTGTTCTCACTTTGGTAAAACACCACCTTGTAGCGATTTAATTATTAGACTTGGTATAAAAAAAGTAGTAATAGGTTGTAGAGACAGCTATGAGGAAGTGAATGGTAAGGGTATTGAAAAGTTGCACCAAAATGGAGTAGAAGTGGTGTTGGGTATTTTAGAAAAGGACTGTATAAACTTGAATAAGCGATTCTTTACTTTTCATGAAAAGCAACGACCATTTATTATTTTGAAATGGGCTGAAACTGCTAACAGAAAAATAGGTGTAGACCCTAATGAAAGGTTATTAATAAGCAATGAGTTTTCAAATAGATTGGTACATAAATGGCGTAATACGGAAGCGGCTATTTTAGTTGGTACAACCACTGCATTGTTAGATAACCCAACACTTACCAATAGGTTATGGCATGGTAAAAGCCCTGTTCGTTTGGTTATTGATAAGTGGTTAAAATTGCCTAATAACTTGCATTTATTTGATAAACAACAAATAACAATTGTATTCAATTTTATTAAGCAAGAATCTCAAGAAAATCTTACTTTTTATTTGTTACATGAAGCCGATAATTTAATTGAACAAATGCTTAAGATTTGTTATCAACTAAATATTCAAAGTATTTTGGTAGAAGGTGGTACAAAATTGTTACAATCCTTTATTGACATTGGTTTATGGAATGAAGCAAGAGTGATTAGAAACGAAGAATTAATTATAAATGAAGGATTGAATGCACCCGTTTTAAGCCATCAATTATTTATAAATAAAGAGCAATTATTTAACGACAGGATTACGTATTTTACTAATAAAAAAAATAGCTATGAAGCCTAATGAATAATGACTTTTATTACTACACTATTGAGAAAAAATCAGTGGCAGAGTTTAAAGAAAAGGGAAGCAGGTTTATAGCGTGTGCTTACCCAATTTCACATATTCATGAGGTGAAAAAATATTTACAAGAATTTAAAAGAGAACACCTAAAAGCGGTACATCATTGCTTTGCTTACAGGTTGGGTTTAGACGGAAATACGTTCAGGGTCAGTGACAATGGCGAACCAAATGGTACTGCTGGCAAGCCAATTTTAAATGTGATTGATAGTAAGCAAGTAACTAATGTTTTGGTAATTGTAGTACGATATTTTGGCGGTACTTTATTGGGTGTGCCAGGCCTTATAAATGCCTATAAATCTGCTACAGCAATGGCTTTTCAAGTAGTGCCAATTATTCAAAAACCTGTTGAACTTAACTACGAACTTCAGTTTGATTATACAAAAATGAAAGATGTAATGACGTTGCTAAAACAATACAATTGCACCATTATAAACCAAGAGACTCAATTGTTTAATATTATTCAAACCGCTATACAAAAAGCAAGATTAACCGAAGTATTATGCAAGTTGAAAGACTTACATACTGTTGAAGTAAAACGCTTTTAAGCTTTGCCTGTTACGCTATAAACTATAACTCCAATCATCTCTTTTATTAGGCTAGTCCAGCCAGACATTATATTCAAATTTGGCCAAAAATCCTGTATTGAATAAGACCTATCAATTACTTCAAATGCAGCAGGATAAGGTGCTACAGCCATACCATTCTTTATAAATACTTTAGTTGCCCGTCTTAAATGAGAGGCAGAACTTATTAAAACATAAGGGCTTTGTAGGTGTAAGCTATCTAAAATATGCTTAGAAAAAACAGCATTTTCAAACGTACTTCTTGATTTATTTTCAACAATAATATTTGTATCTGCAACTTTATTAGCTATAAATTCTTTACGCAAAAAATCAGCTTCTGCAGGTTCTTTCCCAAATAGCTGACCACTGCCTCCACTAATAACAATCTTGCTAATAATGCCTTGGTTATAAAGCCGCAGTGTTTGCATAAAGCGGTCTTCTCTATCATTAAAATAGCCGTTTCCATTTTTATCAAACATACTTATACCACCTAATAAAATACCGGTTTGGTATTGTTTCCCCTTTTCAATTATGGGAGTATTTATTTGCCAAGCATACAAGGTTTTATAATAAAAAAATGGGTTACTGAAAATGATAAATATAATAACCATGGTTACCAATAATCGTTTTTTAATTTGCTTATTTTTCACAATTATATAAAAGATGAGTAGCAGTAAAATCCAGTTAAAAGGTACTAATAGAAAAGCCAATATTTTTGAAAGAATGAAGAACATGTGCGATAATTTTTAGCTTGTATTTTTAACCTCTTTAATTTTATATCCTGTATTTTTTGACTTAAGTCTTAGGGTTCTTTCATTGCTCTCATTCTAATCATTAAATCTGCGATGTAAATCTTGTACTTACTATCAAATCCTTGCTGCCATTGGCATAGCTGTAAAATCCTTCACCGCTTTTAGCTCCCAATTTACCTGCTGCAACCATATTTACCAATAAAGGGCAAGGTGAGTATTTAGGGTTGCCAAATCCATCTTTTAAAACATTTAAAATGCTTAGGCAAACATCCAAGCCAATAAAATCTGCCAACTGTAAAGGCCCCATTGGATGAGCCATTCCAAGCTTCATTACAGTGTCGATTTCTTCTACTCCAGCAACGCCTTCGTATAAACTAATAATAGCTTCATTTATCATTGGCATTAAAATTCTGTTTGCAATAAAACCGGGATAATCGTTAACTATACAAGGCACCTTTTGTAATCGTTTGGCAAGCTCAGTTATGGTATTGGTTACAGTTTTTAAAGTGGTATAACCATTAATTATTTCTACCAATTTCATTACAGGTACTGGATTCATAAAGTGCATACCAATTACCAATTCTGGCCGCTTAGTGGCACTTGCAATTTTAGTAATAGAAATAGATGACGTGTTAGAGGCGAGGATAGCTTTTTCTGGTGCAAATTCATCCAATTCTTTAAATATTTTAAGCTTCAAATCAACGTTTTCCGTAGCTGCTTCAATTACCAATTCTGCATCTTTAACACCAGTTGCAATGGTTGAATAAGTAATGATGTTATTAAGTGTTTGCTGCTTCTCATCCAATGTTAGTAAGCCCTTCGTAACTTGTCTATCTATATTTTTACCAATGGTTATAATAGCTTTTTCAAGTTGTGTAGCATTTAAATCTACCAAGCTTACTGCAAAACCAAATTGTGCTAAAACATGTGCTATGCCATTACCCATAGTACCTGCACCAATAACAGAAATATTTTTATGTATCATACTAGTAATTTTATGCAAATAAACAATTCAATTCAAGACTTTGCAAAATAACAAAGGCAACCTTTTTAGGGGCTGCCTTCTAGTTTTAAAAGTGCATAGGATTACTTAGCTAAACAAACCACCTTTTTTCAAAGTTTTTGTGCCTTCGCCAATTTTAAATCCATTCTGATAAATCTGTATTTTATAATCACCAGTTTCATATTTAGCACCATCTTGTTTCCAATCAAAGCTTACGGCTTTGCGTTTGCCTTGCTCATAATTTACATCTACTTTTTGGGTATAAGGTTTTTCGCCAGCATCCCTTGTAGTAAAGTTCATACCGTTAGTAATCGATTTGCCATCAGGTGCAGTTACACAAACATATATTTCCTTCGAGCCACTTGGTGCAACACGGTTCTCATCTAAGTCAAAAGAGATACGCAATAAGTCAGCACGTTTTGCTGTATTGGTTTCTTTTTCGCTACCATTTCTTTTAATATTTACCGCAGCAATAGCAATGTTTGAAGCATGTAATGTTGACGCTAAATCCTCTACACTTTTTTTGGCAGCATCAGTAGCTGCAAGGTTATCTGCAATGGCTTGTTTTTCTACCGAAAGCTGTTGTTTATCGGTGTTTAGCTGAGTATTAGTAGCTGTTAATTGTGTATTTTCTGCCTTTGCTTTTTCAAGGTCAGCAAACAAATTATCAATCTTACCATTCAATTCAGTAATCATTGCTTTTGCTTGTTTTAGCTCCGAGGCTGTTGCATTTTTGTTACGTAAAATGCCGTTAATGTTTTGCTTTAGTTTAATGATGTCCTCATTTTTTTCAGCCAAAGCACCTTGTAGTTTTATGTTGGTGCCAGCCATCGAGTCGAGCTTTGCGGAAGCTAAATTAAAGTCCTGTTGAATGGAATCTTTTGCTGTGGTTGCCGTAACTATTTGTGTGTTTTTTGCTGCAATTACTTCCTTGGTTTGGCTCTTATCGTAAATGATATAACCCCAGGTTAATAATAAAGCAGCAACCAAAACGCCGTAAACGACTTTGCGATTATCTTTAGGCTGTTGTTGTGGTGATGATGTTGATGTGTCAGTGGGTGTGTAACTCATGGTATTTGTTTTTACGATGATAAAAATAATTTTAATTAAGTATGCTAACCAATTTATTATTGTTAGACATTGAGACTGTACCCGCTCACGAAAGCTACGATAGCCTTAACGCAGACTGGCAAAGCCTTTGGTGGGATAAAATTCCGAAAACCGTGCCAGAAAATATTTCTCCGGAAGAGAGCTATAAAATGCGGGCAGGTATTTTAGCAGAATTTGGTAAAATTATCTGTATTTCTACCGCTTTTTTTTATGAGGATGAAAAGAAGCAAACTTGCTTAAAAATGAAGAGTGTTTATGGTGATGATGAACGAGAATTGTTAAAAGAATTTGTAACGCTTTGCGATAAAATGTACCAACACCAACGGCAGTTTCAGTTTGGTGGTCACAACATCCGTGAGTTCGATATTCCCTTTATTTGCAGGCGTTTACTCATCAATAATTTACCCTTGCCAGAGTACCTGCAACTACACGATAAACGTCCTTGGGATGTTAAAATGTTTGATACACTTGCTTGGTGGAAGTTTGGCGATTATAAAAATTATATCACCCTCCATTTGTTGGCAAATGTGCTAGGCATACCAACTTCAAAAACCGATATGGATGGCAGCATGGTGCAAGATGTTTATTACAAAGACAAGGACTTGCAACGTATTGTTGACTATTGCCAACGCGATGTTGTGGTAACCGCAAACGTGGTGCTGCGTTTTAAAAACCTACCCATTTTAAACGATAAAAATATTGTGATAGTAAAGTGATAATGACCATTTCATCATGCTTAAAATATTTTGTAGCACAGCGCAATAGCATCTCCAAGCAGCAGTCCTGCTTTTCGCTACAAGTCCTCGCTACACTACGTTTCGCTGTGGGCTTTGCGCTTCAATCAGGGCTAGTTTTGTAGCTGTTGAATATTATTGAGCATAAAAAATCCTTGAAGGTTTTAAAACCTTCAAGGATTAATGAGAGAAAATAGCCCTAAAAAAATATTGATAATTTGGCTTTAATAGCCAGCGGTGTACCTGGTGTAAAACATATTTGATTAACTGATTGTGCTTCGCCCCTTAATCTTGTTTCGGTTTCAAATTGTGTTTCTTTCCATTTGGTGTTTAATACATTGTTAATTACTAAACCCACTTCGTATTTTGGCTTGGTGTAGTTAATAACTGCATCGGTTATAAAGTAGCCTTCTGCCGTTAAACTATAATCTTGATTGCCAGCTCTATTGCCAGTGTAACGGTAGCGTATACTGCCATTAATGCCATTTTTATTGGTGTAAGTAATGCCGCCAGTACTTGTCCAAACAGGTGCTAAAGGAATATAGTTTTGACCTTTAGGATCATCTACTGAACGACCATGTGCATAGTTAACATCTACATCAAAATACAAAGATTTTATGGGTTGATAACGACTTGAAAAATCGAAGCCTACTCGGGCTGTTTTACCGTTAAAAGATACATCGCCACCATCGCCACTATACACAAACTCTTGTTGTAAATAAATGTACCAAAGGGCAGCATTAATAATTAAGTTTTTTGATGGCTTCCAAACAGTTCCAAAATCAGATCCATGAACCGATGGTAAAATCTGGTAACCATTTTGTACCACCACAGCCCTAGTATCGTTTGAGTGATAGCCTTTGCCTGTGCTTACATAAAATTGTAAGCCATCATTTACTTGATAATACAAGTTTAGTTTGGGGCTAATAGTATTAGCATTTGCTTTATAAATACCTGTGCCAAGCAATGTAGCATCGCTTGCCAGTAGGTTGTTATAAATATGGTTAAATTGATCGAAACGCAAGCCAGTATTGACACTGAAGTGTTTATTAAAACTAAATGTTTCACTAATGTATGGCGAGATACTGTATTGTGTAATGTTACCCAATTTCATAGCCTCTAAGGTGGTAAAACGATTTACAGTATGCGATAATGAGGAATTCTTAGTTGCATCTATTCGAACATTTACACCAGCCTCTGTGGTAATTTTTACGCTGCCAACAAAGCCAGTATGTTGGTAGCTACCATTGTAACCCATTAGATTTCTGTTCTCTTGTTGACGTATTTCATCTCCATTAATACTATCAACCAAAAAGAAAGTAAAGTTGGTATGAAGATCAAATTGAGAGTTAGAATAATACACTTGGTTTTTGATAATACCCCCATTATTTAACGATGTTACCAATTGTACGTTAGCGTTGGTACGGCTTGTTACACCGCCTTCAAATGGGTCAATAGCACCGTAGAAACCAATGGTACCATTGTTTACAGCCCTATCTGGTATTTGGCCAGAAGCATCCCAATTACTATTAAAAGTTGTAGCCGATGCAATAATGGAAGTGTGTGCAGATAATTTACCAACATATTTTGTAAATAAATTAAAGCGTTTAAAATGTTGCGGATTATCAAAGTAAGCATCCGAATAACTGTATTCACTAGCAACATACCAACTCTGTTGTTTTTGCTTTGCCTTATTGCTCAATAAATTAAACATACCCAAAGCCCTGTAGGTATTAAACATACCAGCTTCAAGTTTTACAACGTTGTTTGCTAACGCGTTCTTGGTATTAAAGTCAACAAAGCCAGCCGTAGTAAAATCACCTTTTGATGCGGTGTAAGGCCCTTTTTTAAAGTCTGTATTTTCTACTGTTTCGGGTATAATAAAATGACTATCTGCATAACCTTGCCCATGTGCATGAGATACCATATTTATAGGCATACCATCAACATCTAACCTAAAATCTGTACCATGATCGGCATCAAAACCACGTAAAAAAATCTGCTCTGCTTTGCCGCCGCCTTGGTGCTGACCAATAACAATACCTGGAATAATCCGTAAGATTTCTTGCGAATTATTAACACCCCTCATGGCAATATCTGCCTTGCTAATAATACGATATTGGTTACCAGCATTATTATTACTAACTACTACATCTTGTAGTTGTATTTGCTGCTGTGTTAAGGTAATGGTGGTTATTTTTTGAAGTGTCGCCACGCTGATATTTTGCGATGCGTAACCAATATTATAGATGGTTACAGTTTCGCCAGCAAGCTGTTGTGTTTTAAATATAAAGTTTCCCCTTGCATCGGTAATGGTAGCGGTGTTATTTGGCGATATATTGATAGATACTCCCTCCAAGGGTTGATTGGTTTTTGCATCTACTACTTTGCCTTTAATAGTGGTTTGAGAATATATAAGTGGCGTTATAGTACAGAACATTATAAGCCCTATGATGGATAGAAAAATTTGTTTCATAAATGAGCATTAGTTGATAATGAAATCAGAAAGTTGGTTGCAAATACTATAGCTACAACAGCTACTATCATTGGATAATTTATGTTTAGCAGTCTTCGTTATTTTGAAGACAAACATGAACATACCATCAAATAGGCATTGTGTAAATACTTGCAATAAAAAATATCAACTAAGCTTTGGGAGGCGGATAATCGCTTAATAAAAAGGTGTCTATTTCACGTAAATTATAAGTAGAAAATGTAGTAATAATAATAGTTGGTAAAGTAAAATAATAAGCAACTGCTGTAGTAGTATGTTCATCGGCAAAGCCACTATATTTTGAGTTGCTATTGCTATGTTCGGTACCAGTTTTTTTGGCTATTTCAGCAGCCTCGTAGTGTGTGTGGTATTCGCCGTGCTCGTAGTGCACGGTAGAAATGTGTTCGTATAACCAAAACGTGTGTGCAACAGTATTGGAAACATAAGGCAACACAGGCATTAACATGACGGTACTGTAAGCAAACAGTAACAAATATGATAGTGCTTTTTTCAATTTTTAGTTAAATGGTTTAACGAAATACGAGAAAATGATGTTTGCAGTTTTGCATATTAAATAATAGTCAAACATGCATCAGCTAATAGTGCATTGTACTCTTAGAAAAAAAATTAATTAAATAAATATATCTATTTTGGTTTTTTAATGAATCTACACAAAAAACAACCGTTGTATTGTCCAGAACAAAGCGGTAGCAGCAATGGCTATTGAGATAGGGCAGGCTATCCATTTTTTGTAATAAGGCTTTTTACCAAATGGAATTACTAGTAAGGCAAACACAGCAAGTATAATACATATTTGCCCCAACTCTACACCCACATTAAACGATAGGATTGACAAGGCAAATTTGTTGCGAGGCAATCCTATTTCGTTCAACGAGCTAGCAAAGCCTAAGCCATGTATTAGCCCAAACATAAATACCAACGCCACTCGCCAAGGTTTAAGTTCAGTTAATAAAATATTTTCTACTGCCACAAATAATATTGATAGGGCTATTATGGGTTCTACAATGGCACTTGGTGCGACTACAATGTTCTTCATGCTCAGTGCTAATGTGATGGAATGTGCTAGCGTAAAAGCGGTGGCTTGCCACAACATTACTTTTACTTTATTGCTTAGTAAACAAAGTCCTACAACAAATAAAATATGATCTAAACCTTGCGGTATAATATGTGAGAAGCCCAACTTTAAGTAAAATAAAATAACGTGTTCTGTTGGTGCTTTTTCTAACGAATAATTGATGGTGTGGGCAAACAAGCCGGTTGGCTGTAACAATAAAAAAGCTGCGGCTATAAATAGCCACAGCGATATTTTTTTATTTGGCAACAAGGGGTTAAATGTTGTCATAATTTATTTAGCTTCTATTACAATGTTTTAATTACTTCGGCAGTTTGTGCACGGAGGTTAGCTGCAATATATGCATTGGTAGTTGTTGCCTGTTGTAATAGTGTTTTAGCCATTACTTTATCGCCAGCTTTATAATATATTAGACCAGCTCTACTTAATAAGGTTGGGTTTTTTGAATTTGTTTTTAATGCTGCTTTTATGTAAGTTGTAGCTTTTGCATAATCGCCTTTGGTATAATACACCCAAGCCACAGCCTCGTTTACATCAATATTATCAGGCCTGCGGTTGTACTCTAGCATGGCATGTTCTAGGGCTTTATCTACATTGTTTACTTTAAGGTAAGCGTAGGCTAATTCTTTATCGGCATAGTGGCCAATGTTTTCATCGCTAATACCAGCTTGTGCATCTTTCGATAAATCTTTTATTACATCTTGCGCTGTTTCATCGGCTTTTTTTGTTTGCCCATCTAAGCGATAAATATCCACCAACTCTTCTTTAATAGCATTGTCATTTATTAACGAATCTGCTTGTAAATAATAGTTAATAGCTGCTTTATAATTGTTGGTAGATAAGGCAACTCTTGCCAAACCTGCTAGTGCATACGGATAGGCTGGTCGTACTGCTAATGAGTATTGGTAAATGGTATCTGCCTTTGCAAAATCACCAATTTTTTCGTACAAGCTTCCCAATTGTGCCCTTGTCCATTCGGTGTGTTCATCACCAGCACCTCCGGTTTCTACAGCCATTTTCATAGCTTGAATAGAACCTTTATAATCTCCATGAATTTCTCTTAAATATGATACTCTAGAATACGAGGTTAAATCTGGTCTAACCGAAACCATTTTATCAGCATAAATAATGGCCGAATCGTAACGTCCCATTTCTACATTACCATCCACCAAAAGCCCGTATATATATGCGTTGTAGGGGTTTATTACCCTAGCTTGTTGTGCAGTTACTAAGCCATCTGCAAAGTGGTGTTGGCTCATTTGAATTAATGCTTTAAATACTAAGGCATTAAAGTTATTTGGCTCTGCTTTAAGCACTCCATTTAGTTGGTGCATGGCTGCCATATCGTAATACACATAATTGCCAGTTTCACGAGCTTCTTGTATAAATAGTGAGGCTAGTTTTAAAGATGATTTTGTGTCGTTGGAATTTAGTTTTAAAGCAGCAATCAAGTCGGTGGCTTTCTTTTTCACGTCTTGCCATTCCTTGGTTTTTGCAGCAGGCCCTTTACGTTCAAGTAATTCGTAAACTGTAGTTTCTTTCTCTTTTTGTTGTCTATTGTAGTTATAAAAAATAGCAATAACTGCTACTATAAAAACCACAGTAAATAAAATGTAGAGTTGTTTCTTTTTCATGTTGGTAAGTTTCAGATAATGTGGTTATTAATTTGCGATTGTGTATTTTTTTATTAAAAAATGACTGAAAAGATAGAGTAAAGATAATATCTTAAAGCATTATTTTGTTGGCACAGCACTAAATACGAGGGATTGTTACAACAAGTTTTTTTAATAATAAAATAGGCTTGAAATAAAAAACCCGGTAAAAACTACCGGGTTTTATGAAGAAGATACTTATGAATTAAATCCTATTATTGTTTTACAACAGTTTTAGAAGCAACTCTAGTTCCATTATTTTCTGCAACTACTATATATGTACCTTTTGATAGGTTGGTAATATCGAACTGAACATTACCGTATACATTATTTTTAATAGCTACTTTTTTACCATTCGCATCGTACAATGTAACATTTAAAGGACCTTGGCTAGTGTAAACATTTATAAAGTTACTAGCCGGGTTTGGTGCTACTGTAATGGTATTTTTCATTTCAAACTTAGCTGAACGTATTGGTGAATAACTGAACTTACCATCATTATCTACTTGTTTAATACGATAGTAGTTAATCAGTATTTTTGATGGTGCTACATCTGTAAATGTATAGCTCTTAGCATTGCTACCTGCTGTTGCCAGAACTGTACCAATTCTTGTAAATGCTCCACCACCGATACTTTGTTCAACCTCGTAACGGTTGTTATTAACTTCATTAGCAACATCCCAATTTAGTACAACATTATCACCAGCAACTGCTGCTGTAAAAGCTACAAAGTTTACAGGGAGTGGCGTATTAACAGGGCCTACATAACTTGCACCAGTAAAGCCTCTCCAAGGTGCTTGTACATAAGGGAAACTTGTTTTAAAAGTAGTATCGTTTTGAGTAACACCTGCACTAAAGCTAATTGTATTTATCAATTGGGCAGAAACCGCGTTGCCACCATTTGTGTTATAATCATCGTACCACAAACCAATAGCAGCAAGCACTACACCACCTACAGCTTGTAATTCAATAGTTGTAACATCATCTTCCAATCTTCTACCGTTAGGGAAGCCATCCATATTAGGAATGAATTGCAAAGCAGTACCACTTGCAGTATATCTGGTATCTGTTAAACCTAAAACAGCAGCTTTTACAATACCTAAAGAACTGAAGTCTGCACTTGTTCTTGAGGTAACTGGTACAGCCATGTTAAGGCGTAACATATCTGTTAAAGTTGGGAAGAAATTATTGATAAAGGGTTTACCAACTGCTAATGGATTGCCAGTAGGTTTACCAGTAGCTAATTGATAAGGCGCTAAATTTGGAACACCCGTATAGAATGTTGGCAAAATATCAACAGCACGAGGACTTGTTGCGTTAGGCAATAAAATACTACCGTAGTTTGCTTCACTTAATGCAGTACCATTTAGTGCCGCAGTATTTTTAAGTGGAAATAAACCAGGTTTGCCATTTCTAAAATCATACGTATTTAAAGATTTTGATTGAATACGTAAAGCAGATAAGCCAGGAACAGCATTACCATATTGAGTGGTATCCATGTACAACGCTAACTCAGGGTTGTTGAAATAACCAACAAACTGACCTTCACCTGTACCTGTATTATCAAGTGTTGAGCTAGAGTTCCATTTATCTTTTTGGCCAATAGGAATAACTGCTTCATTGGTTAATGGCATACCTAAACGAGATACTTGAATCCATGATCCCGTTGTAACTGATTTGCCGCCAGTAGAATCTAGTGTAGTAATTGCCGGACGACTTGCAGTAGCATAGACACCGATTACAAATTCAGGATCAAGTATAGATGTTGCTTGTGCGGTTGCTTTACCAGCTTTTTGCAATGTTGTAATAGGTACTTCAAGTACTAATGAATGACAATTGAATTTTGCTAAAGCATCTTTACCATTTGTTCTAAAGCCACCAACATCAAATGCGCCTCCTAAATCAACAAAAAATGGATCATCTACGGGGCCAGCAAATACTTTTTCGCCAGTTGTAGCTGTTACAATGGATCTGTTTATTAACGTATCATAGTTAGCAGCACCTAAACCTACTGTTGCATTTTCAATTGAACGTGGACCAATATTTGGCGGTGGAACAACACCAGCAGCAACAATAGTAACGAAAGCTCCAGAACTAACGTTAGCTATGCTACGTTCTAGTTTGTAAACTGTTTTAATATTCTGCTTCCCTAAACGAATATTGAAAAACGTGGTAGAGTCTTCATTTACTTGTGTGAATGTGAAGCGATAGATGATATCATCACCTGCTGTTGCATACTGATTTTTAACATGTATTTCGTAACGAATGTTTTCACCAAATGTGTACCAGTTTGGACCACCTTGTGGTAGTTCAAAAGGGATGTAGTTGGCTATCAACACTATTTTGCTAGAATCTGAAGGGCTTCTGAAAGCATACAAATCCGTATTGTCCGCTAAAGGATCATTTGAAATCAAGGGTGCTTCTCTATGAGAAGATGCCTTTGCAATGGTTTGGTTGAGTACCAAGCAAACCAGGGTGGCTGTAATTAATTTTATAATTTGTTTCATAAAAAATATTTATTTATTGGTTAGAACCTTGGTTTAGAAGTGTAATCGTAACCTCTCCATGGTGTTTGTACGTAAGGAAAAGATGATTTGAATGTAGTATCGTTAGTTGTTGGACCTGCACTAAAGCTTAATGTATTTAGTAATCTTGGCGTTACTGGGCTTTGACCAACAGTATAGTCATCGTACCACAAACCAATAGCAGCCAATACTACACCACCTACAGCTTGTAATTCAATAGTTGTAACATCATCTTCCAATCTTCTACCATTAGGAAAACCATCCATATTTGGTATAAATTGAAGTGCTGTACCGCTTGCTGTAAATCTTGAATCTGTTAAACCTAATACTGCAGCTTTTACTAAACCTAAAGAACTAAAGTCTGCACTATTTCTAGCAGTTACAGGTACTGCCATGTTAAGACGTAACATATCACCAAGAGTTGGTAAAAAGTTACTAATAAATGGTTTACCCGCTGATAATGGGCTACCTGCTGGTTTGCCAGTTGCTAATTGGTATGGCCTAAGGTTTGGAACTCCAGTGTAAAAAATTGGCAATAAATCTACTGCACGTGGGCTAGCACTATCTGGCAATAAAATACTACCGAAATTAGCCTCACTTAAAGCAGTTCCGTCTAGAGCAGGATTATTTTTAAGTGGAAACAATCCTTTTTTACCATTTCTAAAATCATACGAACCTAAAGAACGTTGTTGAATACGCAAAGCATTTAATGAAGGTACAGCACCGCCAAATTTTGAATCATCCATGTACAAAGCCAATTCTGGATTTTTAAAATAAGGTATAAATTGTCCTTCACCAGATGCATTAGTTTTAACAGTATTCCATTTATCTTTTTGACCTACAGGAATAATAGCTTCATTAGTAAGTGGCATACCTAAACGAGATACTTGTACATAATTACCAGAAAATGATGGTGTACCATCTGCTGCTAAAGTTTTAATTTGTTGACGACTAGCAGTTGCCCAAACACCAATTACAAAGTTTGGATCAAGAATACTTGTAGCACTTGCAGTGGTTAAACCATTTTTTTGCAATAAATTAATTGGCACTTTAATGGCAAGTGTGTGTACATTAAAACGAGCTAAGCCATCTTTTGTAGGATTAGTGGTATTGCCTTCTGGTCTAAAATTACCAACATCAAAAGCACCAGCTAAATCAACAAAAAATGGGTCATCAATTGGTCCAGCAAATACTTTTTCACCTGCTGTTGTTGTGGCAATGGCATTGGTCATTAATGCATCATAAGTTGTGGCTAAGCCTACTGGTGAGCCGTTAATGGAACGTGGCCCAATATTATTTGGTGGAACTACCCCACTCGCAACAATCGTTACAAAGGCACCACCTTTAATACTTTTTTCAAGTTTGTAGGTAGTTTTTAAATTCTGTTTGCCCAACCTAATATTAAAGAAAGTAGTACCGTCTTCGTTTGTTTGAGAAAACGTGAAGCGGTAAGTAATGTCATCACCAGTGGTAGTTGCGTCGTTTTTTACATGAATTTCATAACGAACGTTAGGACTGAAATTGTAATAATTTGGCCCGCCTTCTGGTAATTGAAAAGGGATGAAGTTGGCAATTAGGGTAACTGTGCTACTGTCATCAGGACTCCTAAAAGCATACACATCGGTATTATCTGCTAAAGGATCATTGGCAATCAATGGTGCTTCTCGGTGCGACGAAGCATTCACTGTAAAGTTAAGTAACATGAGCAATGGAATCAGCATGAGATGCTTCCATTCAATTGTGTGAAATTTTTTTTTCATAATTGATGCATTAAATGTTTGAGGAAAATTTAAAAAAAAAGCTGAGCTAGATTTTAACACCCACACATACGAAAAGGTTGAAGAGAAAGTTTTTTAGTTTTAACTTTTTTTTAGGTAAAATAATTATGCCACTTTTATTTTTTTGTGGTGCATAATTATGTAGATAAATTGCCCCTTATTGTAGAGAAATCTGTAAAAAGCATAGATAAATTTGGACATAACAAAACAGCCCATTCTTAAATTTAGAAGGGGCTGTGTTTGTGCAAATGAAATAAGAATTCTTATTTTACTTCCCAAACCAGAGCACTAGCACCTAAAATGGCAGCATCTGATTCTTGTAAATTGCTAAACATTAATTGCACTTTATTTTTAAAAACTTGGTGTAGGTTTCTTTCCATAGCTTCTTTGGTTGGCGTCATTATAAAACTGCCAGCT
>JAYVNQ010000194.1:0-4043 GCA_043758365.1 Chitinophagales bacterium | reverse complement strand
GCCCTACTCGTAAACATTCTGTACGGCTCGTCTGTGCCCTTACTAATTAAATCGTCAATTAATACACCAATATACGCTTCGTTTCTTTTTAATACAAGGGGTTCCAACATTTTAGTTTTTTGGTGAGCATTGATGCCAGCCATCAAACCTTGACAAGCGGCTTCTTCATAACCAGTAGTGCCGTTAATCTGCCCAGCAAAAAATAAGTTATCCATCAACTTAGTTTCAAGAGAATACTTTAATTGTGTTGGTGGAAAATAATCATATTCTATAGCATAACCTGGTCTAAAAAAGCGGCAGTTTTCAAAGCCTGGCACAGTTCGCAATGCTTTTATCTGTACGTCTTCGGGTAGTGATGTAGAGAAGCCGTTCACATAAATTTCGCAAGTATTCCAGCCTTCTGGCTCTACAAACAATTGGTGTCTATCTCTTTCAGCAAAACGATTAATTTTATCTTCTATACTTGGGCAATATCTCGGCCCACGACCCCCTATCCTACCTTGATACATTGGGCTTCTATCAAATCCTGTTTTAAGAATATCGTGAACCGCTTGGTTAGTATAGGTTATATAGCAACTTCTTTGTTGCTCAGGTTTAATTTTTTCAATATCTAAATAAGAAAATCCCGTAATCACCTCGTCGCCTTTTTGCTCTTCCATTTTAGAATAATCAAGGCTTCTGCCATCTACACGGGGCGGCGTTCCTGTTTTTAAACGGTCGCTTTCAAAACCATACGCTACTAGTTGCTCTGTAATACCAGTGGCGGCTTTTTCGCCAACCCTCCCGCCGCCAAATTGTTTTTCGCCAATATGAATAATACCATTTAAAAAGGTGCCGCTTGTAACCACAACAGACTTGGCTATTATCTCATTACCCATACCTGTTATTACACCACAAGCCTTGTAGTTTTTAATAATAATTGAACTTACCATGTCCTGATAAAAATCAACATTCGGTGTTTGCTCAAGCATTTCACGCCAAGTGGCAGCGAAGAGCATCCTGTCACTTTGTACTCTAGGGCTCCACATTGCAGGACCCTTGCTCACATTTAGCATGCGAAATTGTATCATGCTCTTATCTGAAACAATGCCGCTATAACCACCCATGGCATCAATTTCTCTCACTATTTGCCCTTTAGCAATGCCACCCATAGCAGGATTGCAGCTCATTTGAGCAATTGTTTGCATATTCATTGTAATAAGCAACACACTACTACCCATATTTGCAGCAGCAGCAGCAGCCTCACAGCCTGCATGACCCGCACCAACCACTATTACATCATATACTGGAAACATTCTTTGCGTTTTGGTATACAAAGATACGAGCCTATTTGTCCCCCGCAGAAAGCTCTGTTTCACGTGGAACCACGCATGTCGTCGTTATTAACCTGCCTTGATTCCACGTGGAACGCATTAATATAAAAGTCTTCTTTTATCCGCATTGTTTTTTTTTCAGACTTGGCCTTGTCGCCATAACCGCAAAGGTGTAATGCTCCGTGAAATAGCACTCTGAGCGTTTCGTTAAGCACGGTGGCATTGTAGTTCTTTGCATTTTCCTTTACCCTATCTAGGCTTATATAAATTTCACCGATTATGGGCAACCCCTTTTCTGACAAAGGGAAGGTGATGATATCTGTGTAGTAGTTGTGCTGCAGAGCATCTTCATTGATTTGCAACAAATAATCGTCGCTACAAAAAATATAGTCCAATCTCTTCAGAGGTTTATTCTCTATGTAAAAAATGATTGCTATAAAGTCTTTTAGCCACTTTTTGTTTTTAAGCCGCAATTGCCTGTCGGCAGTATTAAAAAAAACAGGTTGCATTAGTTGTTCTATTAATTGTTATATCAAATTTCGCAACAAAAACTTACAACACAAGTTTACATTTGCACCACAATGCAGAAGATGAAAAGATTAAGCGAATTGGCAGTAGGACAAAAGGCAGTAATACACTCGTTTGAAAAAGATGATATTTTTATAAAATTAATGGAAATGGGGTGTGTGCCTGGCGAATTAGTTAAGGTAATACAAATTGCACCACTCGGCGACCCAATTTCAATATCAGTCTCTGGATATAACTTGAGTTTAAGATTAAATGAAGCAGATAGTATTTTTATAGAAGATATTGCTAATTAAAACAACTATAAAGAAACCACTATGAAGATTGGCTTATACTTTGGCTCATTTAATCCTATTCATATTGGTCATCTAATTATCGCTAACCATATTGTAAACTACACAAATCTTGAGCAAGTGTGGCTAGTTGTTACTCCGCAAAATCCCTTGAAGCCCTCATCGGGTTTATTAAATGAATACAACAGGTTGCACTTGGTACAATTGGCCGTAGAAGAAAATCCTAAATTGAGGGCTAGTGATGCCGAGTTTAAACTACCTAAACCATCATACACAATAGATACTCTTACTTACCTACAAGAGAAATACCCTAAAAATGAGTTTTCTGTTATAATGGGTAGCGATAGTTTTAGTAACATAGGCAAGTGGAAAAACGCTGAAGTGCTTGTAAAAAATCATAAAATAATTATTTATTTGCGACCAAATTTTCCGGTTAAAGGAGATCTGAGACATAACATAGAACTTTTAAATGCACCACTTTTAAATATTTCTGCAACTGCCATCCGCGAAACAATTAAGCAGAATAAAAGTATTCGCTACTTGGTACACGATAAGGTGTGCGATGAAATAGAACGGACGGGCTATTACAAATAAAACCTACTTTATTACTTTATAGCAAATGCCCTTAATTTTTGCTTATAAAGGCAAATGTTTTGTTGATTTTTGTGTTTTGTAAGCCTCAAGCATCAATTTTGTAGATATATCATTATGCCCGAATCTTCGCAAGTTTTTCAAACTAACAATCTCTCTAGATGGCAGCGCTTTAAGTGGGGCGGTCGTATTTTAATAGTTATAGCATTAATTGCGTTTGCTGCTGTTGTAATCGCACTAATAAATGCATCTCTGCCAGATATTCCGCTAGAAGGAAGGGCTATAAAGAAAGTCCTTACAGGGAATGTACCAGCTTACCGTGAAAGCAAAATGGGAAAAGAGTACAGGGGAATGCGAAAATTTATAGAAGATAGATGGGCGAAAGGTAAAGGAATGGGGCAAAAAGACAGCGTTTTAAATTTGTCAAGTTCCAGCTTTTTTAATGACAGCTTGGGTATACGGGCGGCATTTTATGTTAATTGGGATCCTCAATCCTTGGTTTCTCTTCGCAGAAATATTTCCAAAGTAAACCTCGTGTTGCCAGAATGGTTTTTTATTGATCCCAAGGCCGATACTTTAGTTGCCAACATTGATAAAAAGGGGTTTGATATAATAAAAGCGGCAAAAATAAAAGTGATGCCAATTTTATCGAATAATTATAATAGCAATTTTTCAGGCGAGGCATTGCACAGGATTTTAAATGATAAAAGAAAAAAGCAACGCCTAATTGCAGACGCACTAAAGCTGATTATAAAATATAAGTTCGCTGGTATTAATGTAGATTTTGAAGAATTAAAAGAAAGCAATAATGAAGTTTTAAGCACCTTTCAGAAAGAACTATATGAAGCACTTCACGCTAAAGGCTTTATGGTAACACAAAATGTATCACCATTCAATGAAGATTATAATTATAAAGAGTTAGAAAAATATAATGACTATCTTTTTTTAATGGCTTACGACGAACACTCCGAAAATACTGGTCCGGGGCCAATTAGTGGCCAACGTTGGATAGAAGCCGCCATTGATCACTTAGCAAAAGAAGTGCCCGCCCAAAAATTAATTTTAAATCTTGCTGCTTATGGGTATGATTGGAAGAATGGTAAAGTTCAAGATCTTCCGCTAACGTATCAACAAGCCTTAGTAACGGCTCGTGAAAGTGAAGGAATTGTTGATTTTGATAATGATAGCTATAACCTACATTATCAATATTACGACGAAACTAGCATTTTGCATGAAGTACACTTTACAGATGCGGCCACAAATTTTAATGCCATTCGTTTTGCAACAGAATATGGTTTAGCGGGTACAGCTATATGGCGTT
>JAYVNQ010000193.1:0-12363 GCA_043758365.1 Chitinophagales bacterium | reverse complement strand
CAACTGTTTTACGCCGCAAGGCTAGTTCTTGACACTATTGGTAAACAGCTGAAAATGAACTACAAAATAGTATAAGTTAATTTTGACTGACTACTTATAGAAAAATAATTGCAAAAAACAAATACAAACCATATATAATCGCCAACTTCAACAAAAATTATAAATCATGGCAAACTACTCAGATTTACTACTAAACAGTTTCTATTTAATAATGGAAGAAGAAGACGATGCTATTGTGTTGGTGCAGCCTTTAATGGAAACAGATAATTGTGTTTTATTGTTACAACACGATGATGAAGACATGACTTTTTGGAAAAGAAAAGACGAGTATTTCTTTGAAATTGTAGATGAACTAACCGAAGAACAAGCCGCTGAATACGAAGATTTATTTGAAGAAGAGGACGATGAATTTGACATGTAGTAAAATGCCCAGCTCTAAAATATTTTTATTTAAAATGAATCCTTAATCATTAGTATTTATGATAAGGATCTCATTTTGCCGTGAGCCACAAAATGTTAATCAATTATGAGGCCTGGTTGTGATTACACAGAGATTTTAGGTACTACATTTTACGTAGTTGAGCATTGCTATTAAGTATACGCAAATATGCTTTAACCAATCAACCAAATCTGCCTATTTTTATAACCATCAACTAACTAATCAACCAACTTGTAACATGGCTTTCATACTTACCATACTAGATAAAACACCAAGCTTTGGCAGTAACTGTTTTGTAGCCCCAAACGCAACGATAGTAGGCGATGTAGCCATGGGTGACGATTGCAGCATTTGGTTTAATGCAGTAATTAGAGGTGATGTGAACCAAATAAAAATGGGTAATAAAGTGAATGTGCAAGATGGTGCAGTGATACATTGTACTTATTTAAAAAATGCCACAATTATTGGTAATAATGTATCTATTGGGCATAATGCTTTAGTACATGGTTGTACGGTGCACGATAATGTATTAATTGGTATGGGTGCTATAGTTATGGATAGATGTGTGATTAATAGCAATGCCATAATTGCAGCAGGAGCCGTGGTTACAGAAGGTACGGTTGTAGAAGCAGGTACTATTTACGCTGGTGTGCCTGCTAAAAAAATTAAAGATGTTTCTAAGGAATTGATGCACGGTGAGATTGATAGGATTGCCAATAACTATGTAAAATATGCTAGTTGGTACAACGATTATTCAAATTTTTTACTATAATTATGAAACCAATTTTAACCCTTTTACTGCTTATTTTATGTTTATCAAGTTGTAGTATTTTTCAACGAAAGCCTTACGTGCCAGCAATAGGTTCAGAGAAATTATTGGCGTATTCTCAGCCAGGCTATAAACCTAAAAACAAACAAGACAAGGCAGAATATGAAGCTGCAAAAAAACAAATGAAAGAAGATGATAAAAGGGCAAAAAAGCAAACTATTCCCAACTATTAAGTTGTATAGTATCTAATATTTTTAAATAACTAGCATAACGGTCAATGCTAATACTACCAACATTTACAGCGTCTTTTACGGCACAATCCAACTCATTAGTGTGCATACAATTATTGAATTTGCAATTATTTACTAAGGCTTTCATTTCAGGGAAATAACCGCTCAATTCATTCCGTGTTACATCTACTAAACCCAATTCTCTAATACCAGGTGTATCAATAATTTTACCACCAAATGGTAAGTCGAACATTTCTGCAAAAGTAGTAGTATGCAAGCCTTTACCACTCCAGTCGCTAACCTCTTGTGTACGCAAGTCTAACTCAGGGAAAATGGCATTAATAAAAGTTGATTTACCCACACCACTATGACCGCTTAATAAAGTAGTTTTTTGGTGCATTAAACTCTTTATTTCATTGATGCCCGTGCCTTCTAAAACACTAGCCAGTATTACGATATAGCCAATAGTTTCATAGGTGTGTTTTACTTCTTCAAACCTTGCCATTTCTTTTTTACCATACACATCGGCCTTATTAAAAACAATAATAGCAGGGAGGTGATACATCTCGCAAGCCACCAAAAAACGGTCTATAAATCCTGTTGATGTTTTTGGATCTTTTAGCGTGGCAAATAGTAAACTTTGGTCTAAGTTAGATGAGATTATATGGTGCTTATTTTTGTTGTGTGGACTTGTTCTTGCAACATAGTTTTTACGGTCATAAATTGTCACAATCATGGCTGTATCTTCTAGCTCATTTTCTATATCTACAGCCACTTCATCGCCAACAGCAATAGGGTTTGTAGAGGTTAAGCCATCAATTTTAAAAATACCCTTTATGCGAGCATTTAATACTCTCCCTTCCTCGGTTTTTACTACGTACCAACTACCGGTAGATTTATAAACTAATGCTTTCATTACAACGAAGATAGTTGTTGCGTTAAAAATCAGCTATCATCAATCCATTCATTACTATTACTTTATTTACCCCAACCATTACATTTGTACAAATAGCTAACGTATGCAAATAACTGAGGTAACTAATGCAAGTATAGAAAAAGAATTTATACAAATAAATGCTACCATAAATGCTGGAAACCCTTACTACATAAGACCTTTAGATAACGAAGTGAAAGAAGTTTTTGACTCTAATAAAAATAAGAATTATAAATACGGCGAAACAAAACGTTGGGTTTTAAAAGATGATTCTGGAAAATTATTGGGTCGTATTGCAGCATTTACCAACAGCCATTATATAAATAAGGGCACAGATTTTATAACAGGTGGGCTTGGATTTTTTGATTGTATTAATAATCAAGAAGCTGCTAACTTATTATTCAATACTGCCAAAACTTGGCTACAAAGTAAAGGTTGTGAGGCAATGGATGGGCCAATAAATTTTGGTGATCGCGATAAAAATTGGGGGCTTTTGGTAGAAGGATTTGATATGGAATCAGCTTATGGTATGGCTTATAATCCACCGTATTACGAGCAGTTATTTAAAGGTTACGGGTTTAAAAATTACTACAACCAGTACTACTATAAAATGGAAGTAGATGCACCTTTGCCTGCTCGTTTTCCTGAGCGTCATGCAAAGTTTAAAGCTAAGCCAGATTATTCTGCAAGGCATGCTACACTTGATAATCTTGAAAAATATGCGAACGATTTCTCACTAGTTTATAATGCTGCTTGGGCACAACATGGCGAGGCAAAAGAGATAACTCCAACACAAGTTTTAAAGCTGTTTAACACCATGAAACCAATAATGGACGTAAGAACCGTTTGGTTTGCTTATTATAAAGATGAACCGATTGCAATGTCTATTCATATACCAGACGTGAACCAATATTTTAAACACTTTAACGGTAAGTTTGGGTTAATAGAAAAGCTGCGATTACTATGGATGAAAAAAACTGGACAATGTAAAAAATTGGTTGGTTTGGCATTTGGTGTAGTGCCTAAATATCAAGCTTTGGGGGTAGATAGTTTTATGATTTACGAAAGTGCTTTAGTAGTACAAAATAAGGGCTGGTATAATAGTTACGAGATGGGCTGGGCCGGCGATTGGAACCCTAAAATGATAAATATTTATAAAAGTCTAGGTGGTGTGCAAAGCCGCCACTTGGTTACTTGGCGGTATATTTTTGATGAAGTCAAACATCCTTTTGAAAGGCATCCAGAAATGCAATACAAATAAGGGGAAAGGGGGGTGGTTAATATTGAATAGTAAATAGTAACTGATACTATTCTTATAATTCGTGAAATTGGATTGAATGAGTGAAATAAAATAGTATCTTAGTCAACTAACGTTAGTAAGTATGGCATTAAAATTTATAGATTACGGTACAAAAGAATACAATCAAATGATTGATTTGCGGATGCAGATTTTGAGGGCACCGCTTGGCCTATCTTTTACAAAGGAAGATTTGGAAAAAGAAAAAGAATATATTTTATTAGGCTGCTTTGACGAGGAAAAAATGGAAGGTTGTTGTATGCTTACTGAAATAGAGCCAGGTACTGTAAAATTACGCCAAATGGCTGTGTTAGATGGGTTGCAGGGTAAAGGTCTGGGTAAAGCATTAATGGTATTTGCCGAAAATGTTGCACGGGATGCTGGTTACAATAAAATTACGATGCATGCTCGTAAATCTGCTGTAGGGTTTTACGAAAAGCTTGGCTATACTATTTGTAGCGATGAATTTGAAGAAGTAACTGTGCCGCATTACGAAATGGTAAAAATGCTGCGGTAGCAATGCATTAATACTATTTTACTGTAACATTATTACAATAAAAAAATGGGCAATCCTTAAAAAGGTTGCCCATTGATATGTTCGGTTTGGTAGGATATAAATCCGCTCAAAAAAATAGCGTCTTTAGTTTATTCTTACTAAAACGTCTTCAACAAAGCGTGTAGTAATTTTCACTTCTTTGGTTTGTACTAATTTGTTTCTATCGTTTACAATTGAGAAGGTTAAAGACTTAACATCACCAACTTGCGGCAACTGTACTTTCTTGTAAAATAGTTTGGTGTTGTACGATTGTTCAAATAAGGTTTCACCGTTTTCATCTTTAATTACAAAGGAGAAATACTTACCACTAACATTGCTGTATTTAACATCAAATTCTAAGCCTTCAGTTGAATTACCTAAGTATTTCAAGTCTAATTTGTTAGCAATGCTGCTATCAATATTTGTCAGGTTGTTACTGGGCAATATTGTGCTTGATTTTGCTTGTGCAGAAATAAATAATGCAGCAGCCAATATGTTACCTAAAAAAAACTTTTTTGCAATTGTGTTTAATGTTTGCTTTTTCATAACTGTTTTAATTTAAAATTTAAAAAATAATCTATAAAATCTTCTTCCACACACCAAGCAAAACAGTAGAAATATGACAATTGGCAAACGCTAAATTAGCAGTAGTTTTTCATGCTAGTAGACAAGACAAATCGTTGTAGAGTGGGTAATTGTTTCTGCTAATTACACTCTTTATACCAGTACGAGGTTAAAAGTAACCCAGTGCTTTACGCAAATTTTACGCAATCGCTTCCGTTACAATTTCTTAACATTTGATAATGCTGGGTTTGAGACTAGCTTTTTTATCCAAATTATATTCTTTTCACAACCCTATCACCCAAGCACCACTTTCACTAACAACATGGTATTTGATTCCTAAACTGTCGGCATCTTTTTTCCAATATTTAATTTTCCAAGCGGGGTTGCTGGCATCAAAAACATATTGGTTGCAATTGAATAGTTTAGCCAATTGCGAGAAATATATTTTAGGGTTTTTCGTGAGTATTATCGCATCGGCGGTAATTTTTTTAATGGGGACATAGCCTTTTGGCAAAGGCTTATCAATAACAACAATTGTTTTATTGGTAGAGGCGATAAGGTGATTAGTTACGTTCACAAAATCTAAACTATTGGCTGGCGAAATGCGGTGTAGTACTCGAGACGGCTTTAAATGAAAGTTGCGTAAAAACCCATCTGTTTGCAAAATGCTATCACCCAAAAATTGGTATTGCCGCCCTTGCATAACATCAATACCTGTATGTTGTGGCACATTGTAAACCACAAGTTGGCATTGTTGGTTGCGTTGCATAAAATCCCAGTAACGCAAAACGCAAAAAAGCATAGCAAAACTTAAACCCGCCAATAATACTTTTGGTTTTTTGTTAAGTAGCCACAAGGCAATACCAGCAATGCTACCATACAATAAAATGGTTTGTAAAATGCTTATCTGCAACCCATTCCACACCGAAAATGGTAATAGATTTACCCGTTCTATAAAATCGTTCATTACCCATAATAACCACTCGGCTATTTTACCTATAAAATTGGCTAAAGCAGGAATAAATGCCACAATTAGTAGCAATAATTCTGCATATAGTATTACGCCAGATAAAGGCACTGCTACCAAGTTAGTAACAAAAAACAGCGTAGGGAACTGATGAAAATGAAATAAAATAATTGGTATGGTTAAAATTTGGGCTGAGAGTGTTACAGCATTTAAACCCCAGAACCATTTTAAAAGTTTGTTTTTAAAATAAAACCAATGCTCGATATTTTTAGAAAATATGATGATGCTCAAAACTGCCGCATAACTTAATTGAAAGCCAACATCCCACAAACTAAATGGGTTAAACAATAAAATGGTAAATGCAGAGGCAGTCAATGTGTTATAAATATTGCTGCGTTTGCCCATACTTTCACCCAACACTATAAACGTAAACATAACGGCACTGCGTAAAATAGAAGGTGCGGCACCAGCTATAAACGTGAAACCCCAAAGCACCGTAATAATGGTAATTGGTTTTATAAAAGCCAACCATCGTTGCTTCTTAAACGGTTTAAATAGCAATAATATTAAACCGTAAATCATGCCTAAATGCAAGCCACTAATAGCAATAATATGTACCACCCCAGTATTGCTGTAAGCTTGTACCAAATCCCTATCCAAATCGTCCCGATAGCCAATTAGCAAAGCTTCTGCAACGGCTAATTCATCTGCCGAATGTATATTTTCACGTAAAATTGAGAGTACGGCAATTCTTGTTTTAATTAGCCAACTATCAAATAATGTTGTGCTAGTGGTATTAATTTTCTGATAATTTCTATCGCCTAGAAAAACTTGGTAATAAATGTTTTGGAACTCGCAATATTGTTTATAGTTAAATCCTCCCGGGTTACCAGCATTTGTTATAACAACTAACGGTTTATTAATAAGCAACTGATTGCCGTAACCTAGAGTTGGTTTTATTGAGTCTTTCTTAAAGTATACCAAAACTTCTCCAGAAACCGCCACCCATTTGCTATTTACCAACACAGCTTCGGCTTTTGCTAATGCTTTGTACGATTTTGGTTTTACCACTAATGGCTCTTGAAGTGTTACCAAAACTGGCATATTTGGTTGGTAATATTTACCAATAAACTCTGCCTGATTTTTGCCATTCTTTACAAAACTTAACAATGCCCCAATTGACATAAACAATAGGCCAATAGCTAGTCCGCTTGCCCAAATAAAACTAAACTTGTTTGCTGTTTTTAGCAGCAAATAGCTGCACAGCACCACTATTGAAACTGCAAAAACAAATAGAATAATAGTGAGTTGTAGTAGCAAAAAATATGGGCAAAGTATACCCACTATTAAAAATAATAATAGCCTTAAAGCTGGTAAACGTTTAAATAATAACACGCCATATTGGTGCATACGCAAACATTTATATTCGCTTTTTTAGGATTTTTTTAATGACTAGACCTACCCTTTTTAGACAATTTTTTTATTGTTGATACAATAAAAAACCCCTTTACATCGTTGCCAAAGGGGTTTTTCAAAAACAAGGTAAGTAAACTACGGATATTGGATTTTAAATTGTATTACTTACGTATAAGAACAAATTTGTTGCATCCAATTTAAACCGCAAAAAAAAACTGCTTTTTTCTTACACGGTATTTTTACCGTAGTAACACCCCCTTTTTTCTGCTTATTTTCCGCAGTTTTAGTACCGTGTAAATACGGTATTTTTTACGTGTTAACACGGTATTTTTAGGGGTGTCAACTACGCTTCTTTTTGAAAATCATACGGAATATAAATAGATATTATTGATTATCATAGGTTTTACAATTAGCGAAGCTAATCAACATGTATGTTTTTTGCACAAGTTTACAGTACAATTAAAATATATCAAAAACCTAAAAATCAAAATCATGCTAACAATCGAAAAAAAATCCTTAAATGTCGGCAAATTTGTTACAACTAAACACGTTGACACAGTAATTAGAAACTATAAGCAAGAAAGATGGATTCAAAATAGTGAGCGTTTGGGCAAAGAAGATAGCTTAAGTGGCTGGTGGAGCATTGAAGAAGTAGAGCGATTTTTAGAGATAGCAAAAAACAATAACGCAGATGGTATTAAATTATATTTTGGTGCTTATGATAAAGATTTTAAAGAAGAGCCAAAATATGCCGGTATGCAAACTCTTGTAATGGTGGCTACTAAACAAAAAGAAAATATGGATGGCAGTACTGTAAATAAAGATGTTTACATTACAGGTGAAAGAGGAACTAATATTTTGGCTTACAATGCTATAAATATTTGCCCGCCATTCTGCAGTAAAACATTAACAGGTGATGATGGAATTGGTGATGTTGAGCCTGGTGTAATGCTTTTAGATAGGGGTGATAAGGGTTTGATGGTAATATAACGTATTAATGATAATACAATGCTTTGCCCCCCTAATTAAAGGGGGGTATTTTTTTGCTATTATACCTTTACTTCGAACTCTTATGAGTTCACAACTATACATATATCTCACAGCCGTTTCAATATGCTTCATTTTGAGTTGCTTTGCTTCTTTAAAAAAATCTACTGTATTTTATCTAAAAGCTTTCGTTCCATTTTTATTAGTAACAATAATAATTGAAATATTTACTACGGCTTTAGTTCTAAAAAACGAATCAACCACTTTTATTTACAATCTTTCTACCACCTTAGAAATTGTTTTTTATCTATTTGTATTATTAAATATACTTCGTGGTAAGTTTATTAAAACGGTTATCTCAATTAGTACAATCACTTACCCTATACTCTCACTAATTGATATTTATTTTATAAAAGCAAAAGGTAATTTTCACACCGTTAGTTATGCGTTTGGTTGCCTACTAATAATTATTTTTAGCCTCAGCTATTTTTTAGAACTTTTTGCAAAACCACAAATAACAAGGCTTAGTAAAGATTCTGCCTTTTGGATATGTACTGGCTTACTATTTTTTTACAGTGTTACCTTCCCTTTATATGTTTCAATAAATTTCATGATAACTTTCCCTCCCATTATAGCTAATAATTTACAGTATATACTTGTTGTACTAAACGTTTTGCTATATTTACTATTCAGCATTGCGTTTGTATGCAGGATAAAAATCAAGAAATCTTAACCATAATTGTTATTGGGGGTATTATCGCTTTATTATTGGTGGGATTTGTAATTACAACCTTGTTTTTTTATCAGCGAAAGCAACACAAACAGGAAAAAGAATTAGCTAGATTACGTGAAGAATTTAACCAAGAATTACTGAACAGTCAGATAGAAATTCAGGAAAGTACCATGCAAACAATTAGTCAGGAACTGCATGATAACGTAAAACAACAATTGGCTCTTGTTAGTATTACAATGGGTATGATGGCTTACCAAAATACTGGTGAAAACCTTGAAACAATTACCACTAGTAAGGAGTATATTGATAAAGCCATAACCGATATTCAACAACTATCTCGCAGTTTACACACAGACCGTATTACAGATATTGGCTTAATAGAAACAATAAGTACCGAAGTTGCCAATATAAAACGCCTTGGTTTTTTAGATGTCACTTATCAATGTGATACTTACTACAATTATTTTGATGGTAAAACAACCATTTTCTTGTACCGGATGTTGCAAGAAAGTTTACAAAATATTATAAAACATGCCAATGCCACACATGTAACTATTAAGGTTTTTTGTAGCGATGAGTATACTTTTACAATTGAAGTAACAGACAATGGCAAAGGCTTTAATTTAGAAGACAAGGAATTGCAACCAACAGCGGCAGGCGTGGGCGTTAAAAGCATGATAAACAGGGCAAAACTAATTGGTGCAACCATAAAAATTGATAGTGCAATGGGAAAAGGCACCACGGTTAAAATTTCTATTCCAATACCTAAAGAAGAAACATTTATAAATAATTAACATGGCAGCAGCGGTAACATCTACAATCAATAAAAATAATATTAAGGTTGCGTTAGTAGATGATCATGTGTTAATACGTAGTTCGCTTTCAAAGTTGGTGTCTTCTTTTCCTAATTGTAGTGTTTTGTTCGAGGCGGATAATGGTAAGCATTGTATTGATTTTTTAGAAAAACATAATATACCCGATGTGTTATTGTTAGATATAAGTATGCCTGTAATGGATGGTTTTGAAACTGCATTGTATGTGGCTAAACATTTTCCGTTGGTGCGTATTTTGGCACTTACCATGCTTACCGATGAACGGAGTATTGTAAAAATGTTGCGTAATGGTGCGAGGGGTTATTTATCAAAGAATATAAGACCAGAAACTTTGTTGGAAGGTATTACTGCAATGGCCGATAGAAATTTTTATATACCAGAAGATATTTCACTAAAACTGGTAAGTGGCTTGCAGCACGATTTGTCTGAAGCTGTACCAGTATCTGAATTAAATGATACGGAAAAAGAATTTTTAGGGTATTTACCCACCGATCTTACTTATCAGGAGATAGCCGACAAAATGAATGTAAGCCCACGTACCACTGATGATTACCGAGAAAAATTATTTAAAAAACTAAAAGTAAGTAGCCGTATGGGGCTTGCTATTTATGCTATCCGCAATAATCTTTTTTAGTAGCTATCTAAAATATTAAAAATATTTACTCAATTGAAGGCTTGGGTTTATTCATAAACAAAAAATAAATAGCCATAAAGCCACCTAAGACAGCTACCCCAATTGCAGCAGTTTGCCAATCTTGTATGGTAATACTAACTCCAACAAATAAATACGTAGCCATAAAAATGAGTGGTAAAATGGGGAAGAGTTTCATTTTGTAAATGCCTGTTCCATCTAAATGTTTGGTTTCTCTACGGAGTTTAAAAATGGTAGCACTAGATGCAATCATACCAAAACAATCTAGAAAAATGGTAAAGTTTAAAATCTTCTCAAAGGTTTGAGCAAAAAATAAAATGATGATGCACATGGCTGCAAATACGGTTAGCGAAATGGTTATCACTTCGTTTTTGCCCGTTTGTTTTGAGAAAACTTTTGGCAAAACCCCTTCTGTACTCATAGCATACATTACCCTCGGGTTGCTCATTAGCAAAGCATTTACATAAGCTAATACCCCAAAAAAAAGGAAGAATGAAAAAATATCGGCACCATGTTTACCAAAAACTTTATTCACTACTACATAGGCAATTTCCCGTTCGTTTTTCATATTATCAAAACCGATTATGGTATAATAACTCAAGTTTACCAATAAATACAATCCAATAATTAACCCGATACCAATAAAAATACCCTTTGGAATATTGCTGGCAGGTTTATCAACTTCGTTACCAAAATTGATGGTTTGTTGGTAGCCGCCATAAGTAAACGATACCGCAATTAAACTAACCCCAAGACTTTGTATCCAACTCATTTGGTGCGTTACAGCCACTGTTTGCTGTGCCAACGATGGCAATTGATTGGCATAATAATGTGGAAAAAACAAGGCACTAATTAGCACCAAAATCATTCCCATTTTTATAATCATTAATATGTTTTGAGCCTTGCTACTCATGCGTAAACCCATTAAATTAATGCCATAAAAAACAATAATAGCTGCACAGCTAATGAGGGCTTTATCAATATCTGTCCATTGAAATTGGGGGAATAATTTGGTGATATAACCACTGCCAATTAATGCTACTCCGCTTAATGACGCTGCATTTGAAATAAGAATAATACAATTAATGCCAAACGCAATACTTGGGTGATAGGCGTAGGAAAATACTTTGTAATAACCACCTGTAACAGGATAGCGGCTACCAATTTCAGCATAGGTAAGTGCGCCGCACAATGCTACAAAACCCCCAATAATCCAAGCGGCAAAATAAACTGATGGTGCAATTGCGTCTTTTGCAGAGGTTGCTGCTGTCCGAAAAATGCCCATGCCAATTACCACGCCCACAACAATCATTGTAAAGGAGAAAAGATTGAGTTTTTGCTTCATAACCAATGGCCTAAAATGGCATTTTTCTGAAAGTTGAAAGTAAGGGATTTGCCTTAATGATTAACAGGCTTTATAAAAGCATGAAGTGTTTGTAATACCAATTGTTGAAAATCTTATTTGCCCATTACCTCGCTTGCCCCCACATTTGCACCGTATTTGGTTCTGAAAATAAAATAATAAAATTGGCGTTTATTGTTACGCTTAGATGAAAGTTGCAAAATGTACAAACCGTACAAGTGAGTGACACAGCTAAAGATGATAGCAATACTACTGCTGGTTTCATAAAATTTTGCTTAAAGATTAAAAGGGAATTTGGTGAAAACCCAAAACTATCCCCGTAGCTGTAAGGCGAACCCCCAACCTTTAAAAGGGTGCATGGAACAACTTAATCCTCTTTGCCACTGTGTAACAACGGGAAGGCTTATTAAGTTAGTCGTCGAGTCAGAAGACCTGCCTTTTACAAAATCATTCACGGCTTTCGGGTGAAAAGCATGGAATGTAAAAGGCTATCTGCAAGGTGGTCGTTTATGTTTCTCCGTTTTTTTGTTTTCCTGAAAGCTCATTGTTACACTTTTAAAAATTAAAAGACAATGAGCAAAAAATTAACGCTCCTTTCAACAGCGTTGCTAACCGCAACGGCATTGCTTGCACAGCAAGACACA
>JAYVNQ010000192.1:0-12375 GCA_043758365.1 Chitinophagales bacterium | reverse complement strand
AATGCCAAAGCACGGAACACAAAATCAACTAAAGAGGTAGTAGTTTTAATATTTGGATGATCTACCATACCAGCTGGCTCAAACTTGGTAAATACAAATTTCTCTACAAATTCTTCTAGTGGCACACCATATTGTAAGCCAACAGAAATTGAAATGGCAAAACAGTTCATTAAGCTGCGAAGTGTAGAACCTTCTTTAGCTAAATCGATAAATATTTCGCCCAAAGTACCATCGGCATATTCACCAGTTCTTAGAAATAAAACCTGACCATTTATTTTTGCTTTTTGTGTATAGCCACGGCGTTTTGCAGGTAATGATTTGCGTTCTACAATTCTAGATAGTTCTCTTTTTAATTTAGTATCGGTAGAAGCAGTCATCCGTTTGTTTACTTCTTCCAAAAGCTCATCAACAGTAAGCTTAGTAAGATCTACAATGTTTGAAGAAGAGTCTGAAGTCTGAAGTCCGAAGTCCGAAGCCAACTCAACGCTTTCTGACTTTTGATCTTCCTGACTTTCGGTCTTCTTTTTCTTATCAGATTTATTGCTTAATGGCTGCGATAATTTACTACCATCACGGTATAATGCGTTGGCTTTTAAACCTAATTCCCAACTCATTTTATAGCAATCCGCAATCTCATCTATGGTTGCTTCGTGTGGTAAATTGATGGTTTTAGAAATGGCCCCACTTAAAAATGGTTGGCATGCTGCCATCATACGAATATGACCATGTGCATGAATATAACGTTCCCCTTTTTTACCACATTTATTAGCACAATCGAATATTGGTAAATGCTCGTCTTTCAAGTATGGTGCACCTTCTACCGTCATGGCGCCACATATATAATTGTTGGCTGCATCTATTTCTTCTTCAGTAAAACCTAATCCTTCAAGCATATTAAAACTAAAATCACCAAACTGTTCTTCAGTAAAACCAAGGCGTTGCAAACAAGCATCGCCTAAGGCATAACGGTTAAAAATAAAGCCTATTTCAAAAGCCGCTTTTGCTGCATTATTTAGTTTGGCAATATCTTCTAGCAAAAACCCTTTGGATAATAATGTTTTTGTATTTACAAAAGGCGCAGTATCAAAATTAGCAGCACCTACTGCATATTTTTCTATCGCATCTATTTCATGTTGGCTATAACCTAATGTTTTTAACGCATTTGGCACTGCCCCATTAATTATTTTAAAATAACCACCACCACTTAACTTTTTAAATTTCACTAATGCAAAATCTGGCTCCACGCCTGTTGTATCGCAATCCATTACCAAGCCAATAGTACCTGTTGGTGCAATTACTGTAGTTTGTGCATTTCTATAACCATATTTTTCGCCCATTTGCACCGCATCATCCCATGCTTTTGTAGCAGCGGTTAATAAAAAATGTGGGCAATATTTTGCGTTAATTCCTTGTGGTTTTATTTCTAATTCTTCATACGCTTCACTTGCATCGTAGGCGGCGGCACGGTGGTTGCGCATTACACGCAACATATCGGTTTTGTTTTCTTGGTATTTATCAAAAGCCCCTAAAAAACTAGCCATTTCAGCCGATGTTTTATACGCAACACCAGTCATAATAGCACTTACAGCGCCTGCAATACCACGAGCTTCATCGCTATCGTAAGGTATACCACTAATCATTAACACCGTACCTAAATTGGCAAAGCCAAGGCCAAGTGTTCTATAATCGTAACTTAATTGGGCTACTTCTTTACTAGGAAACTGCGCCATTAACACAGAAATTTCTAGTACAACCGTCCATAAACGGCTAATATATTCCAAGCCCTCAACATCTAACTTATTAGTAGTTTCATCAAAGAATTTTCTTAGGTTAATGGAAGCCAAATTGCAAGCCGTATTATCTAAAAACATATACTCGCTGCAAGGGTTAGAAGCATTGATACGACCGCCTTTGGGGCAAGTATGCCATTCATTAATTGTAGTATCGTATTGTGTACCAGGATCAGCACAAGCCCATGCAGCGTAAGCAATTTGATTCCATAAATCACAGGCTGGAATTTTCTTCATTACTCTACCGTCTGTTCTTGCTTTTAATTCCCAAACACCATCTGCTTCTAACACTTTAAAAAACGCGTTAGGAATACGAATTGAGTTATTAGAATTTTGTCCTGCAACTGTTGAGTACGCCTCTCCTTCGTAACTATTATCGTAACCAGCGGCTACTAAAGCCGCTACTTTTTTTTCTTCACCAACTTTCCAGTTGATGAATTCCATTATTTCAGGATGGTCTAAATCTAGGCAAACCATTTTAGCAGCACGCCTTGTAGTACCACCACTTTTAATAGCACCAGCAGCTCTATCACCAATTTTTAAAAAGCTCATCAAACCGCTAGAAGTACCGCCACCACTCAGTTTTTCATTACTACCACGAATGGCCGAATAGTTAGTACCTACACCACTGCCATATTTAAAAATTCTTGCTTCACGCACAAACAAATCCATAATACCCCCATCATTAACCAAGTCGTCATTAACGCTTAAAATGAAACAAGCATGCGGTTGCGGACGTTCGTAAGCATTGGTAGATTTTTTTAGTTGACCATCATTTGCATCAACATAATAATGCCCTTGAGGCTTACCAGTAATGCCATAGCTTTCGTGCAAACCTGTATTAAACCATTGTGGGCTATTGGGTACGCAAGATTGATTGAGGATGCTAAAAGCCAACTCTTCGTAAAAAATTTGAGCATCTTTTTCGGTTGCAAAATAACCATAACGTTCACCCCAAACACGCCAGCAGTTTGCCATACGGTGCGCTACTTGCTTTACTGAAGTTTCTCTACCAACACTACCATCAGCTTGAGGCACACCTGCTTTTCTAAAATATTTTTGAGCTAGAATATCAGTAGCTATTTGGCTCCATTGTTTTGGAACTTCTACATTATTCATCTCAAAAACTTTCTCGCCGCTTGGATTTTTTATCACACTATCTCTGTAATCGTACTCAAACAAATCAAAAGGGTTAGTGCCTTCTTTTGTAAAGCGACGACTGAATTGCAAGCCTTTGTTAGTAGTAGTTGTTGCCATAAAAAGCAGTGGTTATTTTGCGTGATTAATAGGGAAATCGTTAGTCGTTGACAAATTATTAAGCGTCTGACGAAAATATATTTTGCTAACTGAAAAACAACAACTCAAATGTCAACACGATGTGGATAATCTTGGTTGACAAATTGGTGACGCAAACCCTCATTGATTTTGATGCGATACCCACAGCTACAAGGCTTGGTGTTGATAAGATAAATGCCTAAGCCAATAATTTTGTTTATATAGATTTGATAAAGCCAATCCTAAAAATTTCTTTGGAATGATTTTTTAGAGCAATAGAGTAAGTTTTTATTACAGCATTTTATAAGCTTAATATCATCTATATTGCAACTGATACTATATTTAAACACATTGAATTATCTTACAATAACGCATCATTAGAAATTAACATCATTAAACAAAAAAATTTTTTGCATTTTTGCAACAAATGCACCCTTATAATTGCATGAAGCAAGTTCTATATAATCAATTTGTTGAAAGAAAAAAAGCAGGTAAAAAGTCGTTCTCGGTTTTAATAGACCCTGACAAGGTTGACGTTGCTGCAATTGACCAATTGGTTAGTCTGGCAATAGACGCATCTGTAGATTATTTTTTTGTTGGCGGCAGTTTGGTAATTTCTAATCATTTGGATGATTGCATTAAGCAGATAAAAGCCAATAGCGATATTCCTGTTATTTTATTTCCAGGCTCACCATCACAAGTAAGCCGTTATGCAGATGCGTTATTGTACTTGTCATTAATTTCTGGTCGTAACCCCGAACTGCTAATTGGTCAGCATGTAATTTCTGCACCATTTGTAAAAAAGAGTGGGTTAGAGACTATGCCAACAGGTTATATGGTTATTGATGGTGGCGCACCAACCACTGTATCTTACATCTCAAACGCAAGTCCTATTCCTGCTGATAAAAATGAAATTGCCATGTGTACGGCCATGGCTGGTGAAATGTTGGGCATGAAACTGATTTATATGGACGCTGGTAGCGGTGCAAAACGCCCAATTACCGAGGATATGATACAAAAAGTATCCCTACATATTGAAGCCCCATTAATTATTGGTGGGGGTATTACAACACCCGAAAAAGCTTACCTAAACTGCAAAGCTGGTGCCGATGTAATTGTTGTTGGCAATGCGATAGAAAAAGACATTTCTTTAATTAAAGAAATGAGTGCTGCCATTAAAAGTGTTAAGCAAACCGTTTAACGGTAATAAGGGCTTATCATAAAATATACCACAGGCCCTGTTATAGCCACATACAGCCACAACGGCCAAGTAATACGAGCTAACTTCTTGTGTAGTACAAACTCAGCCGTTAAAGCTCTGTAAGCTGTAAATAAAATAAAAGGCAATATTACTGCTGCCAAAAAAATATGGGTGCTTAAAATGGCGTAATACACTAACCTAATAGTGCCAACAGCCAACTTCTCATTATCAGTAATTATTCCATCGTGGTTTATATCGCCAAATTTTGCTTCGCCAGACAATAAACGGTGTGCCACATACGATAATAAAAACAGGATAGATAAAACCAAGGCCGTCATCATCATACGCTTGTGTAGCAAGTACCTACCACTTTTAACAGCTAATAAAGCCGAAATTAACAGCACAGCAATAACACTATTTACAAAAGCGTTGAACATTGCGAACAAGTGCACATCAAAGCCAATGTTAATGACCAGCTTATACTTACCGAGTGCCACCACCAATAAAAAAACTACTATTGAGAAAATACCAATTAGCCATTTTGCTTGGCTATCATTTTTTGTAATAGATGCTTGTAACATACTTTTAATTTATTTATAACAACAATAGTTTTGTTTGTGGGTTCAATTAGCCATCTATTTTTCGTGTTTTGCTCATAAAAGTAACAAAGACAATTACTAAAATAATAATTACCAACCACAGCCATTTTAACTCAATAATAGAGGCGAACACTTCACTTTTTTTAGTCTTGTCTTTTTCTAGCATCAACAACCCAATATCACGCGCCAATTTGGTCAAAGCTGCAGAGTCTAAACCGTTATAGTAACCTCTCACCACATAATTTTTATCCAAAAGCACGAAACGGTTGGTATGCACAAAATCGGAGTCAACAGGTTCGCCACTAAACTTATCAACTTTTAACTCTGCAAAAGCAAAGTTGGCAATGCTATCGTGATTACCAGTAAGCATCCACCAATTATCATGGTTTACCCCGAACCTATCAGCATAATCTTTTAAAACACTTACACTATCTCTTTCAGCATCTATTGTAAACGATACAAATTGCACAATTGATGTATCAATTTTCTTTCTTATATCGCCACCTAAAATAAAGGAGTGTTGCAGCTTTACCATGTTTCTGGTAAGCCTTGGACAAATGCTACGACAATGAGTAAAAAAGAAATCCAGCACCATTATTTTACCAGGCTTATCATATAGGTTAACAGTATCGCCAAGCTGATTAACTAACTTGATATTAGCGGTTTTATGCCAAATGCTATCGCTAGTCTGCTTGCCATTTTTAATGCTTTCTATCACAGTATCTAATAAATACTTGTGCGGCATATCTACAGCATTTTCGCTGGCACTTTTTAAAATAAGGTAACTACCAACAGGTAGTAATATTGCCAAACACAATGCTAATAATGCTTTTTTGGTCATGCTATTTTATTTAACAAAATTTGAAAAAGTGTGCCTAAGGCTGCAACTTACAACCAACAAAAAACCATCGCCATAAAAGCGATGGTTCGTAAAATATGTGATAGTTAATTCAATCTGCAACTAATTTATTCTAAAGCTTTATGCTTTTCTGTGCCATGGCCTTCTTCTTTTTTCTCAATCTTAATTTCGGTTTGAGATTTTTTATAAGGATCATAAGTATTTCGCAAATTTTTATAGGAATTACCTTCGTACAAAAAGGCGGTAATAAACCAAACGAATAATAATAAAGGCACAACTATAGTCATTATCAGGTTCTTTAATTCATGCTTTAGGTGCATAAAATAACCAACAATATAAAACGCTTTCACCATCATTAAAATAACGATTGTACCTTTTATCGCCAATATAAATTGAGGACTTGTTAGCTTCATCATGTAAAAACCTAGAGCCAATTCAACAGCTGTTAGTATTGATAAAATGATGGTTACCCTCCAGATTTCTTTTACTGCCCCATCATTACTATGTTCTGCATGTACTGCTTGTTCCATAATACCGTTATAAAAATTTTAGAAAAATATTGTTAATTAGATCAAATAAAAACATGTGAATACAAACACCCAAACTAAATCTACAAAGTGCCAATACAAACCTGCCTTTTCAATCATTAAATAATGTCCACGCTTTTCGAACTGATCAGTTAGTGTCATAATCAACATCACAATATTTATCACAACACCACTTAGTACATGAAACCCGTGAAAGCCTGTTATTGTAAAAAAATAATTAGTAAAATTGGTAGATGATTGTGTACCATCGGCGTTCATAAAAGGGTTGAGACCCCACCACGCACCTTCAGCGTGTAAATGAGTCCACTCCCAAGCCTGGCAACTTAAAAATCCAATACCACCAATAATAGTAAGAATCAAATTTTTAACTACAGCCTTTTTGTCCATGTTATGCCCGGCGTGTACCGCTAAAACCATCGTTACCGAACTGATAATTAGAATAAACGTCATCAGACTCACAAACATTAATGGCAGACCAGAGCCGAGCCCCGGAAAAGATTGGAAAACTTCGTTAGGATTAGGCCAACCATTTGAAGAAAAACGAATGGTGCCATAAGAAATAAGGAATGCACCGAAAGTAAAAGCATCACTCATTAAAAAATACCACATCATTAATTTGCCGTACTCTACATTAAAAGGGCTTTTACCACCGTTCCACAATTTTGTGGGTAACGCTACAGTTGTTGTACTCATGAGATTGTTCTAAGATTCAATTACAAAAATATTAGCTGTTGGTGAATAAACGTGAATAAATTTAAACTTTTTCTTAATTATCTTAACCAGTTAAAAAAGATGAAAAGATATATCCATAAAATATCCACAAAATGCCAATATGTACTAATTATTTCAATAGGCACACTACTATAATTTTTGAATTTACTATTAAATGCACGGAAGAAAATTACCAGAATTGCAATAACACCGCCCAAAACGTGAATCATGTGCAACAAAGTAATTACTAATAAAAAGCTGGGTGCTGCATTACTATTCGGACCAGTTAAATGTATATTTCTTGCCTCTAAATTATAGAAACCAAGAGTTTGCAAGCCAATGAAAACAACGCCTAACAGCGCAGTTAGTGTAATTAAAGTCCGGTATTGGCTCATTTCTCTAGCCTTAAAACTTTTTAAAGCTAAATGAATGGTAACGCTACTGGCAATAATTACCGCTGAACTGTACCAAAATACTAGTGGCAAACTAAACTCTAACCAATTTGCTTGATTTTTTTTAACAATATAGGCGCTGGTTAATCCAGCAAACATCATAACAATACTGCCCATTGCTACCCATAATGTAAACTTGTGCGGGTGAATCCGTATCCCTCTATTTTCTGAGGAAGTGTTTTTATATTTTACTGTTTCCATGTGTTTAATTAAAATAGTTTATAATAATTCCTTTTGGGAATAGGTTTACAATTTATCGGCGAGTAACGCCAATAACACTATTGGTAAATAAATATAGCTGCTAAACATAACACGTCTGGCAGCATTCACATCCATTTCATTATACAATCTTATACTCTGTATAACCATAAATAGGTTTGCTGCCAATACTATCCACAAGCTAATATTACCTGTCATTCCAAATACTTTTGGTAAAATACCAACTGGAATCATCAAAACGCTATACATAATTGCCTGAACAGCTGTGAACTTTGTAGGCCCTTTATCGGCAGGTAATAATTTAAAACCAGCTTTACTATAATCTTGATGAGCCACCCAAGCAATGGCCCAAAAATGTGGAAACTGCCATAAAAATTGAATACCAAATAATATCCAACCACCAATTGCAAAATCGTCATTACCTGCTACCCAACCAATTAAACAAGGCAATGCACCAGGGAAAGCACCAACCAAAACTGCTATTGAATTTATTTTTTTTAAAGGTGTATAAATAAACGCATATAAAAATAAACTAAAAGCAGATAATAAAGCAGCAGAAAAGTTAAAGAAATGCCACATCATGGCAACACCTAATACACCTGCAATAAATGCAAATATGTAAGCTTCAGTTTGGCTCATTCTACCACTTGCAACTGGTCTTTTTGCGGTACGTTTCATCATAGCATCCGTATCTTTTTCTACCGATTGATTGATGGCGTTTGCACTACCAGTAACCAGCATACCAGCAACAAATAAAACGATAATAGTCGCCCAATTATACTCAATAACTTTTGGTGCTAATAAGTAACAGATAACGCATGAAAATACAACTGTGAAGCTTAAAGTGAATTTTATCAATTGAAAGTAGTCCTTCACTTTTGAGGCCAAAGTAAATGATGCTGAACCAGATGTGTGAAGCGTTTTATCCATTACAATGTTGACTATTAAATACCTTATACCTAAACTTAATGTGGTTACTTTGAATTGCGAAAAATGCAAATTTAGCGTTCAATTACCATAATCATTTCAAGCATCTACATAAAAATAATTTAAAAAGTAATGCCCCGATTTATAGTCAGGGCATTACAAATATTTATAAAAAACCTAGCTGCTTTTGAGCAATTGTACATTATTAATGATGACTTTCATCAGCCCCAATGGGTACTGTTTGTGGAATAAATTCTTTACCATCTTTTCCATAATCATAAGCCCAACGATGTACTTCTGGTATTTCGCCAACCCAGTTACCATGACCAGGACGAATTGGGGCAGTCCACTCTAAACTATTTGAACCCCAAGGATTTTGAACAGTTACTTTCCTTCCTTTAAAAATAGAATAGAAGAAGTTGAACAAGAACAATATTTGCGTAGCAAAAACAATCATTGCTACTGTACTGATGAAGCGATTTAGGTCAGCAAATTGCTTGAAACTTTCCCAAATACTGTAATCGTAATAACGACGTGGCATACCAGCTAAACCTTCGTAGTGCATTGGCCAGAAAATTAAATAAGCGCCTGCAATTGTTATCCAAAAGTGGATGTAACCCAAGGTATTATTTAAAAAGCGACCGTACATTTTAGGATACCAATGATAGACACCTGCGAACATGCCAAACATACTTGCCACACCCATTACAATATGAAAGTGGGCAACTACAAAATAGGTATCGTGTAAGTGAATATCCAATGCTGAGTTACCCAGCCAAATACCAGTTAAACCACCAGAGATAAACAGACTTACAAATCCAATTGCGAACATCATACCTGGTGTAAAACGTATATTACCACGCCACAAAGTAGTTAACCAGTTAAACACTTTAATAGCTGAGGGAACAGCAATTAATAAGGTCAACAATACAAATATTGACCCCAAGAATGGATTTAAACCTGTTACAAACATATGGTGCGCCCAAACTAAAAATGCCAATATTGCGATAGCAAATAAAGATCCAATCATTGCCATATAACCAAAAATTGGTTTGCGGGAATTTACTGATAGAATTTCAGAAACCATACCCATTGCTGGTAATAATATAATATAAACTTCTGGGTGACCTAAGAACCAAAATAAGTGTTGGTATAGAATAGCACTACCACCTTCGTTTGGTAAAGCACCTACCCCATTTACATAAATATCGCTTAAGTAAAAACTTGTACCGAAATTCCTATCAAATATTAATAAAATAAAACCTGAAAATAATACTGGGAACGATAAAACACCTAAAACAGCAGTAAAGAATAATGCCCAAATTGTTAATGGCAATCTAGTCATACTCATACCTTTTGTACGCATGTTTAAGATTGTAGCGATGTAATTAAGACCACCTAATAAAGATGATACCACAAACAAAGCCATACTAACCAACCATAAATCCATACCAGTTTTAGAACCATCGGATGCTGAACCCAAAGCTGATAAAGGAGGGTAAGCCGTCCAACCTCCACTGAATGGTCCTGTTTCTACAAATAAAGAAGATAACATAACGATACTTGCAGCGAAGAAGAACCAATAACTCAACATATTCATAAATGGTGAAGCCATATCTCTTGCACCAATTTGTAATGGAATTAAGAAATTTGCGAAAGTACCACTTAATCCTGCTGTTAATACGAAGAAAACTAACACCGTACCGTGTGTTGTTACTAAAGCATAATAAGCTTCTGGAGTGATATGACCACCCTTGGCCCATTTACCTAAAATATCTTCTAAAATAGGGAAAGAACTATCTGGATAACCCAATTGTAAACGGAATAATACACTCATTAAACCGCCTAGTACGGCCCAAACCATACCCGTAATTAGAAATTGCTTAGCAATCATTTTATGATCCATGCTAAACACATACTTAGAAATAAAAGTCTCGTGGTGGTGATGTTCGTGATGCTCACTATGAACATCATGGCTTACTGCCGTTTGCTGTTGTGGAATTAAAATCGCTTCGGTATTCATATAACTATCTTTAAAATCGAAATTATTAGATTAAATTTTTGCAACTGATTTTTGTGCAACCGCTGTTGGTGCTTTTGTTATAACTGGTTTAACACTATCAGTTATTGGCTTTGCTGCACCCGGTTCTTTATCAGGAAATGCGGCATAATACTGAGGTTTTAGAGTTGCCATTTTTGCATCAAATTCTGCTTGAGTAACTACTTCTATAATACCTCTCATTGAATAATGGCTCACACCACATACCTGATCGCAACTTATTTCGTAAACAAAGTTTGGATTACCAGAAACTTCCTTCATTTCCTTAGTAGTATATTTCGGTGTAAACCACATAGTTGTAGGAATACCAGGCACTGCATCCATTTTCATACGGAATTGTGTTAGACCAACATCGTGAATAACATCTCTGCTACCAATAATCATTTTAACTGGTTTACCTTTTACAACGTACAGAGCCTGTGTACTAACAATATCATCTTGTGATAGTTTATCGTCCCAAACCAACCCAAGTTGATTATCTACATCGTTTATATTTTTATAATATTTTTTTCCTAGCTCACCATCTTTTCCTGGATAACGGAAGATCCAACCAAATTGCTTACCAGTAACCTCTACAACTTGTGCTCCCTTTGGAGCTTCTCCTGTAAATGAAAACCAGTTACGCAAACCAATCACTACCAAAACCGTTAGAACAATTGCTGGAACAACTGTCCAAAGCAACTCTAAGTTGGTATTATGTGGGAAATAAAAAACTTTTCTTTTATCGTCTTCTTGGTATTTATATGCAAACCAAAATAATAGAATTTGAGTAGCTATAAAAACTGAACCTGTTACATAAATAGTTAACCATAACATGCTATCTACTTTTTCGCCCTGCACACTTGCAGCATCGTAAGCAAATAATGTTTTATGAAAAAATAAATGGTTACAATACCAAACACCTATTAACCCTAAAACTAGAAAAGCAACCATTAAAAAACCGTTGATTTTATTATTTTGTTTACGGCTAGTTTCCTCGCCCTTTAAAACAGATACGTACTCACTAGCTTTAGCAATTTGAAATATGACTACAAAAATTAAAACTATTACTGCGATGGTTAAATAAAGTGTCATGGCGTTCCCATTAATTTCTAATACTATTAAAACAATTTCTATTCACTAAAAGTTGCAATGCAACAAAATAATTTATGTATGGTGTACAATACTTTCTTTTATAAAAGGATGGTACTTAGGAACCAATGGTTTGCTTGCCAATGCGGTTGCTGTAAAACGAATCATTAACCCAACAAACAAAGCCAAAACGCCAAAGTCTAACCAACTTAAGGCTGCGTTCTCTTTACGCAAACTGCCCATTATCATTTGGTAAAAATCTATCCAATGACCAAATAAAATAAGTACAGCCATGAAAGTAATCAACGTATAATTTCTCTTAGCTGCTCGTTTCATTAATATTAAAACTGGGCAAAGGAAGTTGATTATTAGGTTTAAGAAGAAAATTGGCTTATAAGCACCTTGCACTCTATGTTTAAAATAAATGGTTTCTTCTGGTTGATTTGAATACCAAATAAGCATATATTGAGAGAACCATAAATAGGTCCAGAAAATTGAGAAGGCAAACATGAATTTACCCATATCGTGTAAATGTTCTTGATTAACATATTCCATGTAGCCTTTATTTTTCATGTAAATAATCCAAAGAGCAATTAAACTTAAAGCACTAACCCAAGAACTTGCAAACGTATACCAGCTATACATAGTGCTGTACCAATGTGCA
>JAYVNQ010000191.1:0-12463 GCA_043758365.1 Chitinophagales bacterium | reverse complement strand
AAGATTGCCCGGGTCTTGAATGCCATCCAAAACCAGTGTTATTTTATTGGCAAAAAGGGGATCTTCTGTAATTATTTTTTGTGATATAATTGCTACTGTCTGATTGGCTGTTTGTAGGTTACTGATGCGTTGCAGCTCAACATTACTTACTGTAATAATTGGCTGTTGAATAGTTCGGTTTTGAACCACCCAATCTTCAATTGCATAAATTTTTTGTACCGTGTAGTTGCTCAATAAAAGTTCATTTAAAAGCTTTGGACCTTCGGCAATAAATAAGCCTTCTTGCTGCCTTTGCTTTTTGTGGTACAAACTTTGGATATATTTGATTTCAATCTTACTTAACATCTTCTATGATTTTGGTTAGCAGCTCAACTTTTTTTCAAAAAATTATTTGCCTGCTTTGTGTTGCATGGTTATTTGCCGCTTGCAGTACAGTAAAAAACTTTCCTGCCAACAAACCATTTATTTTTTCCAATAAAATAACCCTAAAAGGCAACATTGGTAAAGATGAGAAAAAACGATTAACAAACGACCTTGATAATTATTGGGATGATAGTTTAAAGGCAAGAAAAGTGCAGCAATTTGGGTTCATTTACAAGCTAAAAAACCCTCCAATTTTTGATACTGCCAACATCGGCCGATCTAAAAGTTTTATGAATGCCTACCTTAATTCTCAAGGTTATTATTATGCCAATTTTAAAGATTCTGTTCGTTTTGATTCTACTTCAAAAGCTGGTCAAAAGCGAACCAATATTGAGTTTGTGATAAATATTGGCAAACGCATCACCATTGACTCTATCGGTTTTTTTATGTTTGATACGTTGCGTAAACCCATTGATTCTACACTGCAAAAATTAACCTTAGTAAGTGCAAATCGTAGCTTGATAAAAAAGGGAAACCCTTATTCAAAACAATTGATTAGTGATGAGTTAGATAGGCTTATGGCTATATACCATAAAAATGGATTTTACAAACTTGGTAGAGAGGATATTTATGCGTTAGCTGATACTTTAAACACTAATCTTTTAAAATTATCTATCGACCCAATTGAACAAGCCAAACTGATAAATGAGGCTGCAAAAAATAAACAACAAAACCCTAATTGGCATATTACTATTATGCAAAAAAGGGTAACAGATACCACTAAAGTGAAGCAGTATTACGTTGGTAATTTATATTATTACCCTGATGTAAAAAATGTGTATTACAATGCAGATTATTTAATTGCTAGGAAGGATTACAAAGAGTTTAAATATCCCACTGGTACCATGCGTTTTGATGAATATAAATTTAAATACAGACCCCTGCGAGACCATAGTTTTTTGCAGCGTGGCAGCCTTTATGATGAAAATGCTTATTATAAAACCATCAATACTTTAAACCAAATTGGCGCTTGGAAACAAGTAGATGCAAGGCCTGTTATCAGACCTAATTCTGACAGTATCGACTTTCATATTTTCTTGCTGCCATCACCTAAACAAAGCTATGGTATTGATTTTGAGGGCAGCCGTAATACAGGCGATATTGGGTCTGGAAATTTATTAGGCTTGGCTACTAACCTTAGCTACCGCAACCGCAATGTTTGGAAGCAGGCTATACAATCTGTAACTAATTTTAGGTTAGGATTAGAGTTTAATATTGACAAAGCTTTGGCTAATACTATACCCAAGCCATTTGTGCAAACTCAGCAAATAAGTCTAAGCCATTCCTATAGTTTCCCCCGTATTATCCAGCCTTTTAATAAGTGGAAATGGCTAAATAAAGAGATAGCAAGCTTGGATAATAGACGTACTATTTTATCAACTTCTGGTGCTTATACTAACCGTGTGGATTTTTACCAATTACGTTCGTTAAACTTAAATTTTGGATACGATTTTAGTAAGGGAAAGACAGCCGTCCAATTTCGTTTCCCTAATCTTGAGTTATATAAAGTTGATACATTGGCGGGTTTGATACAACTGTTTAAGGATAATCCTTTTCTGCGTAATTCATTTAGAAACGGAAATGTTATTGGCTTTAGTTTGGGTACAAACACTTTATTTAACGGTAAGAATGCTAGCCAAACTCACAACCTACGTTTTTATATTGAAGAGAGCGGTACGTTACCCAATTTGTTAACAAAACTCGGCGATAAAGTATTTGCTTATGTTAAATTAGAGGGAGAGTATCGCTATCTAAAAAAATATACCAAAGATGAATTTGCTATGCGATTTTTTATTGGTGCTGCATTACCAAAAAGCGGCCAGTCAATACCTGTGTTTAAGCAATATTTTGTTGGTGGTCCTAATAGCATGAGGGCTTGGGGTTTGCGACAGTTAGGCTTGGGCTCATCGCTAAGTTCAGATACAAGTACCTCTGGTTATACAGACCGTTTTGCAGATTTTAATTTAGAATATAATACCGAGTACCGTTTTTTATTAACAACCATTGCAGGAATCAAAGTTGGGAGTGCCTTATATGCTGATGTAGGTAATATTTGGAACGTTAGAAAAGATATAAACGACGAAAAATCGATTTTTAATTTTAGACGATTAGGTAAAGATATTGCCATTGGTGTTGGTACTGGCATACGATTAGATTTCTCTTTTTTCCTGCTACGTGTTGATTTTGCCTATAAGCTCAAAGACCCAGCTAGAGATACAAATAATGGGTGGGCAAGCTTTAAAAATTTTGAATGGACTGATACAAGAATTAATGGTTCAAAAGTTAAAAACTATGCGTTTCAGTTAGGTATTGGTTTGCCCTTTTAAATGTGCTGATGCAATAATATGCTGATGTGCAAATGAAAACAAATTTAGACTAATCATATCAATCAAATAAACTTTTACAATTACAGTTCTTACTATAAACTAAAAAAAGCGGTTATCATTTTACTGACAACCGCTTTTTTATTTCACCCAATAATTATTTATTCTTCACCCAAACTTAAAGGGTAAGCGTACGTGCCTTGAAACCCAGGATAAATGCCCAACAACCTAATGTTGCCACCTTTTGCATTGGTCAATGCTATTTTAAAGTCATCAATGTTTTTAACCTCAACATCATTAACCGAAGTGATCACAAAACCATCTTGCATTTTCGTCTTTTTCAACAAGCCATCATCTTTTAATTTCTTAACCAAAACACCACCAGCTATATCATTTGCAGCAGCTATTTTTTTATCTAAGTTTTCTAGGTCAGCCCCTAATTTATCTGTAATACTTTGCACTTTTACTACATCGGTATTGCCAGCTTTGTTTTTTAAGGTAAGGTTCACTGTGCTTTCTTTACCATCACGTCTGTAGGTTAAAGTAATTTTATCAGATGGTTTGTAACGTGCCACTTGTTCTACCATTTCAGGGCCACTGTTTACGATAACACCATTCACTTTTGTAATAAAATCTCCCTTTTTAATACTAGCATTTTTTGCAGCACCACCTTCAGGTACATCAGTTACAAAAACGCCATCGCCATCTTTAACACCTATCTTAACTTTATCTTCTTCACTCATGCTTTCTGGTGCATATTGAATGCCTAAGAATGCCCGTTGAACCGTACCAAATTTCACAATGTCGTTTACTACTTTTTTTACAATATTTACTGGTATGGCATAAGAATAACCAATGTATGAACCGCTTTGCGAAGCTATGGCTGAGTTAATGCCAATCAATTCACCGTTGGTATTTATTAAGGCACCACCACTATTACCAGGATTTACAGCAGCATCTGTTTGTATAAATGCCTCAACAGGTGTGGCACTTTGCCTGCGGTTAATATCAATGCTACGTGATTTGGCACTAATGATCCCAGCAGTTACCGTAACATCTAAGCTTAAAGGGTAGCCAATTGCCAATACCCACTGGCCTAATTTTGCATCATCACTATTGCCATAAACCATATAGGGCAAGCCTTTCGCATCAATTTTAAGCACCGCAATATCGGTACTTGGATCGGCACCAATAACTGTTGCTTTGTACGATTTTTTATTGGCTAATGTAATATTCACTTCATCTGCACCGTCAATTACGTGGTTGTTAGTTACAATGTAGCCGTCCTCGGTGATCACTACTCCGCTTCCACTTGCTCGTTGCTCAGGAATAGTTTGCGATTTTGGCCCACCAAAAAAATCATCAAAAGCATCACCACCAAACATATCGCCAAACGGGTTACGTTGCCGTTGGTTGTTGCTTACTTGCCTAGCTTTTATTTTTGTTTTTATATGCACTACCGCGGGGGTTGCCGATGTTGCCGCAGTTGTAAAATCTACTGGTCCACCGGGCGTGTTATTGTTACCAAAAAAACCAGCATAATTAACTGGTACTTTACCTGGTTCTTGAATGCCTGCATATTTGCCTTGCACTAATTTACCATAACCCCAAACACTACCAACAGCAGTGGTAGCACTAATTGCAACAATTGCTAGAATGTTTTTAAAAGTCATATTAATCTGTTTTTTTGTTTAAAAATCAAAACCTGTGCCTTTTCAGATTGCAAATAAACAACCCTGTTTAATAGTCAGTTTACAAACAAAAGCATTTAACAAATGTTTTACTCACTATGTTTTTTTGACGTTGCAATGTAAGGAGAGATTGTAAAAATGTCATCACAATAAAATCAAAAAAATTATTGGATTAACTTTTAGACTTAGGAAAGAGGGATGCAGATTGAGTGATTTTAACTTTTAATTTTCGTTTTGATTTTACGCTATGGTAATTAATAGAATTGCTTGATTAGCCACACAGAAGAAACGAAGGTTCTTATCAATATTTTTACAAAGTACCTAAGTCTCAGTAGTAATAGGATATTTTCAAAAAATCAACTCATCCTAATTTTACCAAATCTCGCCTTATAACTTCTAAAGCCATACCAATAGGCTTTGCAACTTTAGTTTTGAAATAATGTTTCACGATAGCTATCTACTGCTCGTTCATTAACTTGTAATATGCTGGCTATTTGTTTGTATGTCATATCGCTGTAGGCAAGTTTTAAAAATTCTTTTTCTCTTTCGGTAATACTCAGTTGTACAATTAAAATGAAATAAAAAATGGGATTTCCCCCATTTTATTTATGGGAAAAATTCTGCAAAAAACGGAGGAGGTGGAAGTGCTTCCCCCGTTTTTTGCCAGGTTCTCTACTTTTAAGTTATGTTTCTAAAATTTAGTGTATCGAAATCTTTGCTTAGGAATTTTTTTGAATCTCTAATATAAACTTTTGCGCCCTTTGCCTTCTTTGCTGCTTTGTGGGAAATCTGAAATACTGACGCTTCAATAACGCCCAATAAAGTTATAACCGATGCAGTGTGCGACGCATATGTAGCATCATAGCACTACAAAAGCAGGTAACACATAATTCCTAACCCTAACCCTTACTTTTGCCGCCTATTATGAAATTTGAAAAAGAAATAAATAGGCGAAAAACTTTTGCCATCATCTCTCACCCCGATGCTGGTAAAACCACTTTAACTGAGAAATTATTGTTATTTGGTGGCGCCATACAAACGGCTGGTGCGGTAAAAAGCAATAAGATTAAAAAACATGCAACGAGTGATTTTATGGAAATTGAACGTCAGCGTGGTATTAGTGTGGCCACAAGTGTGATGACGTTCGAGTACGAAGGTTTTTTGATTAATCTACTAGATACGCCTGGTCACAAAGACTTTGCTGAGGATACTTACAGAACCCTTACTGCTGTTGACTCGGTGATATTGGTAATTGATAGTGTGAATGGTGTGGAAGATCAAACTCGTAGGTTGATGGAAGTATGCCGAATGAGAGATACACCTGTGATTGTGTTTGTAAATAAAATGGATAGGGATGGTAAAAATCGTTTTGACTTGCTAGAAGAAGTTGAGAATGAATTGAAACTATCGCTACACCCAATGACTTGGCCCATAAATAGCGGTAAAGATTTTAAAGGCGTATACAATTTAGATAACAAAAGCCTCCGCCTATTTGCAGCAAGCACAAAAGGTGAAGACGAAGAAGATACCGTAGCGATTGAAGACCTTAACGATGCAGTATTAGACAAAAAAATTGGTGAACGTGATGCCAATCAATTACGTGAAGATGTAGAATTAATAGATGGTGTGTATGGAGAACTTAATAAAGCTGATTACCTAAGCGGTAAAATTGCACCTGTGTTTTTTGGTAGTGCTGTTAACAATTTTGGTGTACAAGAAATGTTAGATACGTTTATAAAAATTGCACCTGTGCCACGTAGCAGAGAAACTTCTAAACGCACTTTAGGTGTAGGTGAAGATAAATTTAGCGGCTTTATTTTTAAAATTCATGCCAACCTTGATCCAAAACACCGTGATAGAATTGCTTTTTTACGGGTATGCAGCGGCAAGTTTGAACGTAATAAATATTTTCATCATGTGAGGTTGGATAAGGATGTACGTTTTAGTAATCCGTACTCGTTTTTGGCTAGAAGTAAAGAGGTGGTAGAAGATGCTTTTCCTGGTGATGTGGTGGGTTTGTTTGATACGGGCAACTTTAAAATTGGCGATACTTTAACCGAAGGTGAAGAATTCTTTTTTACAGGCATACCAACGTTTTCGCCCGAGATATTTAAAGAATTGGTAAACAAAGACCCGATGAAAACCAAGCAATTGGAAAAGGGTATTAGCCAGTTAACGGATGAAGGTGTAGCACAATTATTTACACAGTTTGGTGGCAATAAAAAGATAATTGGTTGTGTGGGTGACTTACAATTTGAAGTAATTCAATACCGTTTATTGCACGAATACAGTGCTGCTTGTGAGTTTAGAACTTTGCCATTTTACAAAGCTTGTTGGTTAACAAGTAAAGACTCTAAAAAACTAGAAGATTTTTTACGCTTTAAACAACAAAACTCCGCCGCAGATAAAGATGGTAACCCTGTGTATTTAGCACAAAGCGAATGGTTTTTAAATACAGAAATTAGTAATAATCCTGATATTCAGTTTCATTTTACCAATGAGGTGCAGAAGTAGGAACTATGTTGCCACAGAGGCACAGAAACACAGAGACTTCGTTTGTCGATTAGAAAGATAATTTTGCCCCAGAAGCATTAATCCAGATGGATTTCAATTCTGTGGTTCAGTGCTTCTGCGGCATTTTTAATTTTACTCATGACCATTTTTACAACCCCAAACTTTACTACACGACAATTTACCAACGCAGATAACGAATCATTTTACTTGCTAAACAGTAACGAGGATGTAGTACGGCATATACGACCAGTAAAGGATAGAGCTGGTTGTGAAGCTTTTTTGCAGGAACAATTACAAGACTACCAAGTACAACCATTAATTGGCAGATGGTTGGTTGAGGACAAATTAACGAAACAATTTATTGGTACATTCTCGGTGTTGTTTATGCAAGGCGATATAGATTATCACATAGGCTATGCATTAATGCCAGAACATTGGGGCAAAGGTTACGCAACAGAATTATTAGCCGAAGGCGTACAATATTTTTTTACCAATTTTACTAATAAGCAACTGTTTGCCATTACACAACCAGAAAATATAGCTTCAGAAAAAGTGCTGCTAAAAGTAGGTTTTACACTTTGTGGTAGCATTACTAGAGAAGATGACATTTTAAATTTGTTAAGATACAGTTTATAGTTCATGACCCGTGACTAATGACTTGTTAGCTATCACTTCTAACTATCCTCTATCACTCTACATCCTTACCTTTGCCGCCTTATTATGAAATCGAAAACACTCAAAAAAGATAAGGTTAATATCATCACTTTAGGTTGTAGCAAAAACTTGGTAGATAGCGAAGTATTGAGCGGACAACTTTTTGCAAGCGCCATAGATGTGGTGCATGAAAACAAAAAACTCGATCATAACATCGTAGTGGTAAATACTTGTGGTTTCATAGATAAAGCCAAAGAAGAAAGCATTAATACCATATTTGACCAGTTAGAATTGAAGCGTAGAGGCAAATTAGATAAAGTATTTGTAACAGGTTGCCTTAGTGAACGCTACCGTGCCGATTTAGAAGCCGAAATGCCAGAAGTAGATGCTTGGTTTGGTACTATGGAATTACCATTAATGCTAAAAAGGTTTGATGTTAATTATAAAGCAGAATTAGTTGGCGAACGTTTATTAAGCACACCACAGCATTATGCCTACCTTAAAATTAGCGAAGGCTGTAACCGCACTTGCTCCTTTTGTGCCATACCGTTAATGCGTGGTCAACATGTGAGTAAAACCATACAAGCACTAGTGGCAGAAGCAGAAGGTTTGGTAAAAAAAGGTGTGAAAGAAGTGATGTTGATTGCACAAGAATTAACTTATTACGGCTTAGATATTTACAAAAAAAGAGAATTACCACGTTTACTTGATGCTTTAGCGGCTGTAAAAGGGCTAGAATGGATTCGTTTGCATTATGCCTACCCATCAAAATTTCCTCTGGAAATTTTAGATGCCATGAACCGCCACGATAATATTTGCAAATATTTAGATATGCCTTTGCAACATGCTAGTAATAATATGTTAAAAGCTATGAAACGTAATATTACCCGTGAAGAAATGAGTGAATTGATACATCAAATTCGTGAAAAAGTGCCTGGCATTTGTTTGCGTACCACGTTGATTGCTGGTTTTCCTGGCGAAACCGAAGATGATATTGAAGAATTGAAGCAATTTTTAATTGAACATCGTTTTGATAGGGTAGGAATTTTTAGCTATAGCCACGAAGAAAATACCTCAGCACATTTATTGGAAGATGATATTTCGCAAGAAGATAAAGAACTACGAGCCCAAGAAATAATGGAAGTTCAGCAAGAAATAAGTCTTGAGAAAAACCAAGAAAAAGTAGGTAAAACCTTTAAAGTAATTGTTGATAGAAGAGAAAGCGGTCGCTATTTGGGTAGAACCGAATTTGATAGCGTAGAAGTTGATAATGAAGTAATCATCAACAGTAAAAAGAAATTAGAAATAGGCAGTTTTGTAAATGTATTAATCACCAAAGCATTTGATTACGATTTAGAAGGTGAGGTGGTGTAAATCCGTGATTTAATGATTAGAATGATTGTCATGATATTGGAAACAATTATACTTTTTAAGGTATACATTTCTTGAATGTTTGTCAATTGATAGATATTTGTTTCGTAGCTGTTTATAGGTTCAAAATCGTACATCTTACACCTCACATCGTACATGGAAAATAGTAGTAATTTAATACAATATAGCCAAACTGGCTACTTCTCAAAACTCGTATCAGACTATGTTTCAGCTAATGAACAGTTAAAACCTTTTTATAAGCATCCAGTAACTATTGATGGCATAAAAGCATCAATTGCAGCTAGGCAAAATTTTCCTACTAATAGAGAATTATTGGTTAATGAGCTAACAAAACAATACCAAGGTTTAAAACTTTCTGCTAAACAAAATCAGCATTTGCAGACTCTTTTAAGTAACAATACTTTCACCATTACAACCGCACATCAGCCCAATATTTTTACAGGTCTCTTATACTTTATTTACAAAATTATTCATACCATAAAACTTGCTGATGAACTAAAAAAAGAACTACCAGAATACAATTTTATACCAGTATATTATATGGGTAGCGAGGATGCAGATTTAGATGAATTGGGTTATATTAATCTGGGTGGTGAAAAACTGATTTGGAACACCAAACAAACTGGTGCTGTTGGTAGAATGTTGGTTGATAAGGCCTTGCTGCAAATGATTATAAGTATTCAAGGGCAAATTGGTATTCATGCTTTTGGTGATGAATTGATAGCCATATTTAACCAATGTTACACGTTGGGTAAAACCATTCAACAAGCTACTTTAGAGTTGGTAAACGCTTTATTTGCTGATTATGGGTTACTTGTTGTTGTGCCAGATAACGCTGCATTAAAAGCCAGTTTTAATAGTGTTGTTATCAAAGAAATTACTGAGCAATTTTCACACCAAGCAGTAGCTGAAACTATTAAACAATTAAGCCAACATTATAAAGTACAAGCCGGTGGTAGAGAACTGAATTTGTTTTATTTAATTGATGATAAAAGAGAAAGAATTGAGTTTGATAGTTTGAACCCGATAGCTATCGGGTTTAAAGTTAAAAGTTTGGGGCTAGAATTTAGCAAAGCAGAAATTTTAAGCGAGTTAGAAAATCATCCTGAGCGCTTTAGTGCCAATGTTATTTTGCGTGGCGTTTTTCAAGAAACTATTTTACCAAATATTGCTTTTATTGGTGGTGGTGGCGAGTTGGCTTATTGGTTAGAATTGAAGCAAGTTTTTGAAGCTACAAATATGCCTTACCCAATGTTAATTTTGCGTAATTCACTTTTGTTTGTTACTAACGAACAAGTAAAACGCATAGAAAAATTAGGTTTTGAAGTAGAGGATTTTTTTAAACTACCGTTCGATTTAATAAACACGTTGGTTCATAAAAATTCATCAAAGCAGCTCGATATTGCTAAACAAATTGAGCAAATAAAATCGATTTACCAAGAACTACAAACAATCTCTGGCAATATCAATTCTTCATTGGCTAATCATGCAGGAGCCTTGCAGATAAAGGCTTTGAAGCCTTTGCATAAGTTAGAGAAAAAAATGCTTCGTGCAGAAAAAAAACAATTTCAAGCAGAACAACGACAAATCGAAAAATTGAAATCAGAACTATTTCCAAATAATAGTTTACAAGAAAGAGTAGAAAATTTTTCTATTTATTATGCCAAATATGGAAAGGATTGGTTGCAAACTATTTACAACCAATCTTTAGCATTGGAACAGCAATTTACAATCGTAAAACTGCCTTAATACTCAGCACTCACACCCACATAATTACTGGGCGAAATGGCTTTTAAAGTCTTCTTTAATTCAGCACTCACTTTTAATTTGCCAATAAAATCATGGATGGCTTTTTTGTCTATTTTATGGTTGCCACGGGTTAAATCTTTCAATGCCTCGTATGGGTTTGGATAGTTCTCTCTGCGTAATACTGTTTGTATTGCTTCCGCCACCACAGCCCAATTATTCTCTAAATCTTCTGCAATTTTTACTTCGTTCAATACCAATTTACTAAGCCCTTTTTCTAAACTTTTTATGGCTAATAAAGTGTGTGCAATAGGCATACCAAGGTTACGCAAAACGGTGCTATCTGTAAGGTCACGTTGCAAACGACTGATTGGCAACTTCGCCGAAAAATGTTCCAATAAAGCATTGGCAATACCTAAATTTCCTTCTGCATTTTCAAAATCTATTGGGTTTACTTTATGTGGCATGGCCGATGAACCAACTTCACCAGCTTTGGTTTTTTGTTTAAAATAATCCATGCTTATGTACGTCCAAATATCACGGCACAAATCAATCAAAATGGTATTGATGCGTTTAATGGCATCGCAATGAGCCGCCAAACTATCATAATGCTCTATTTGGGTAGTAAACTGCATCCGTTCTAAGCCCAAATAATTATCTACAAAATCATTACCCAAAGCTACCCAATTTTTTGCAGGAAAAGCAATAACATGGGCATTAAAATTACCAGTAGCACCACCAAATTTAGCGGCAAAAGGTATGTGAGAAAATAAAGTAATTTGGTTAGCAATACGCTCTACAAACACCATTATTTCTTTACCCAAAACCGTAGGTGATGCAGACTGACCGTGGGTTTTAGCCAACATGGCTATCGTTTTCCATTGTATTGCCAGATCGTGCAAGCTATTGTGAATATTAGCCACAGCTGGTAAATAATCTTGTTCCATGCAATGCTTCCAACTTAAAGGAATGGCCGTATTATTTATGTCTTGCGATGTCAATCCAAAATGTACCCATTCTTTTAAATCTGCAATGCCAATAGCGTTTAATTGCTCTTTTAAAAAATACTCAACCGCCTTCACATCGTGGTTGGTAATGGCTTCAATGTCTTTAATTTTTTGGGCATCTTCAACACTAAAATTTTCAACAACTGCTTGTAATTTTTCCTTGGCTTTTGTTGATAACTTAAACAGTTTCTTATCTGCTAAAAAGAAAAAATATTCCACTTCCACAAACACACGATATTTTATCAATGCAAATTCAGAAAAGTAATTGTCTAGGTGTTGTACTTGTTTGCGGTAGCGGCCATCAATTGGCGAGATAGCAGTCAGGTTAGTTAATTCCATTAAATAATTATGAGTTATGAATTATGAGTTATGAGTTATGAGTTATTTTTTGGTATAAGATAATTTCACCACATCGAATGAACGATAAAAGGATATTATAACGTTGTGAATCGCAATTTCGTTGTGCCGTTGTGGTTCAACCAAGATAAAAGCATTTCTTTGCGGCGTAAAACTATACCATTTGAAGAAGATAAAAGTTGGGGCGGTAAGTTATTTAAACACAAAACCTTTGTTGTACGGCATTAAACGTAGCGGTTTGATGGATAAGATTGAGTTGATAGAGGAATATCCTGCAAAAATTGCCCAGATGCTATTGGATGATACCATTGATGTAGGCTTAGTGCCTGTTGCTATCATTCCAAATTTAAATGAC
>JAYVNQ010000190.1:0-4128 GCA_043758365.1 Chitinophagales bacterium | reverse complement strand
TACCCTTTTGGATAAATAGAATGTGGAATAACATAACCGAGCATTCCATAAGACATAATTTCTTCAAAACCTTCAGGTAAGTTTTTTAGCAGTACATCGCGAATAGCACTAACAAATATTTTTCTATCGTCCGGTAAACTATCTAAGTAGTCTTGCGGTGTTGCTACTGTTGATTTCATGATAAAATTTGAAAATTTAAAATAGATATTGCTTTTGATACAATGCTTAAAATGAATACGTTGAAAATTCGTGAATACAAATCTACAAATTTTCAAAACATATTTATGCTATAACCCAGATTCAAAATTACAAAAGTATAAAACCAGCAATTTGACTGTACCATATTATTGAGTGAGGGATAAATTAAATTTGGGAAAGAATCTTTAAAAAGCCGATTAATCTTATAATTTAATTGAAATAGAACTCCAAAAACAATATTGCTTTTAGGAACATCAAAGGTATTCTTAAATGTGTGGTCAGCTTTAGCCGATGGAACGAAAATATCTAGAAGAAACAATAAGAATTATTGAAGTTAAATTATAAATTTATGGTAAAATATTATAAAATTAATGGTTCTTAATGAATGCTTGATGCGAGCATCGCTAAAAATCAACTTCCAATAAGTGTCCATTTTCTTTGAGCCATTTTTTTGCCTTCAAATAATGAGGCACTTGTATTGAAAGTATATTCCAAAAACGTGGTGTGTGGTTATTTTCCATTAAATGAACTAATTCATGGGTAACTAAGTATTCTAAAACATACATCGGTGCTTTGATAATTCGCCAATTGAAAATGATATTATTTGATGGTGTACAAGAACCCCAACGATATTTCATTTCAGAGGTTTTAAACTCATTATAAACTACACCTAAATTCCTTGCATAATTGGTTGCCAATGGTACAATTAATTTTAATGCCTGTTGCAAATACCATTTTTTGAATAAAACATTTGCATTAGGTTGGTTAGCTTTTGAAATTTTAAATCTTTGTTCAAACTCAATACCCTCAATAGCTTCATCAACTACTAATAGCTGATAGTTCTTACCTAAATACAATAAGGTTTCGCCAGAAATAAACTCTTTGGTTTGTGTATCAATCGGGTACTTCTGCGTGTGGTTAATTTTTTCTTTCAGCCATTGTTTTTTTGATTGCAGCACTTCTTCTATTTTGTGTGTAGACGTATTTTCTGGAGCACGGACAATAATTTTCCTGTCACGCTCAACTGTGATGTTAAGCGTTTTGCGTTTACTATATTTTATTTCATATTCAAACTGCATTAGTCCGCAACAATTTTAAAATGATTGGTTTTTGCTAACTCCATAATTCTTGAAATCAACTCGTTCTTTTTAATTAAAATGTTTGGTAATTTGAAGAAATCGGCAGACAACAACATTTTCTGCAATTCTGCTTTAAGTTTGTTCTGTGCCGGTGTGCTATCCCAAAAGCCTGTCAATTTTATTTCAGTGGAAACTAAATTGAAAATATGTTGCGTAAGATTTACATTTTTTGATACTTCTTCTTCTAATAATTTTTCATCCGTTTTTGTTTTACCAAAAATTTCAGTTTTAAAAAGATTGAAGAAAGGCATCTGTTTTTTACGGTCTAAACCATAGGTTTCTTCCTTTTCTCTATTTTTGATTTTCTCCCTTAGCTTTTCTAATTCTTCATAAATAACTTTCCAGTTGCCTTTGAAATTTTCTAATATTTCCTCTAAGGTTTTGGCAAACGAAGCAAACAATGCTGGGTCTTCATCCAGATTAATATCTATGTAATGTCGAATGGCGTGTTCTACTTCTGCTGCTTTTGTTTTTTCTCTTTTCTTAGTATTGACGCCTTTTTGAAAATCTTCTGCAATGATTGAAATAGGTGCTATTGTTTGTTCTAATCCTCTTGATTTCAAAAATTCATCGGCTATACTTCGCAATTTAGGTGTAATACCTTTCATACTGAAACGCCCATCTCTAAAATGCTTGTTCGCTAATTCATTTATTTCTGTAAATGTTTTCCAGTCGTTTAAAAACTCTAATGCTTCTTTTCTGGGCAACACATTATTGAAACAAGCTGTTAGTTTTTTATACAATTTAATATACTCAAATCTTATATCCTCATCATAAAAAACATCAAAGAAAGCATCGGTATCCGATAAATCTTCTAAGTCGTGTTGCTTTAAATACTCCCATAAGTCTTTGTGCGATTTTTTAAGTTCATTGAGTTCTGCTTCATCGTTGCTAATACAGCCTAATATTTCTTGTATCTCTTTTTCTGCGTAAGTATCTAAAGCTCTTTTTAAATGATGCCCTACACCAACATAATCAACAATAAAGCCTTTGTTTTTTCCTTCAGGACCGATACGGTTAACCCTTGCAATAGTTTGTAATAAATTATGCTCTATAATTACTCTATCCAAATACATTACTTGCTCAATAGGTGCATCAAAACCCGTTAGCAGCATATTGTTTACGATGATGATACCTACATTGCCATTCAGTGTTTTGTCTTCTTCATCGGTTTTCCCAAAAGGCAATTTAAAGCGTTTAATACTTTTCTTGTGATAGTCACCGTTAGTAAATGCTTTAATGTGCGGTGCATCGTTGTGACTACCTGATATTACAACTGCTGTTTCTAATTGTTTCAATACCGGTACATTAACTTGCATCGGGTTTGCTTCTTCTAATGCAGCAATTTTTTCTTTGAGTGCTTCTTCTATAGCTACTTTATACCTTACTGCTGCTTCTCGGCTATTGGCTACTATTTGGGCTTTAAAACCACCTGTAAAGATTTGCTCTACATAGTGTGTTACCATATTTTTTGCTTTATCTCTAATGGTTTCGATGGCTTCTAAATAAGCATCGCGGCCGCCAAAACCTAATATCTGTAAGCGTTCGGTTAATTGATAATCACTAAATACATCTTCAAACTTTTTATCCATGCCTATCTTATCTGGAATTTCGGCATTGTGCGTAAAGCCCTCGTACACTATCTCTAACGTAACGCCATCTTCAATAGATTGACGCATTGTGTATTTATCTATGTAATCTTTGAATTTCTTTTCTGTTTTACCTGTGGGTGTGCCTGTAAAACCTATTGAAGTGGCGTTTGGCAATGCTTTATCTAAGTTGGCAGCAAGCAATGAATATTGGGAACGATGGGCTTCATCGGTCATTACTAAAATATTGCTGTTTGTATTTAATACAGGGAATGTCTTCAAGCCTTCCAAATCGCCATTTTCTTGAAACTTATGGATCATTGCCATGACCATATCTGAATTATCGTTGCTCAATAACTCTTTTAAACTCTTTCCATCTGGCTTTGCTTTTGGGTTGATGAAGTTTGCGTTTTTAATATTAAAACCTATGCTATGCCCTGTTTCAGACAATTGTTCTTCTAATTGCGTTCTATCTGTAACAAAAATAATTTTCCAAGATTGTAGAGCAGGTTTTAATCGCATTTCTCTTACCAAAAACATCATTGTAAGCGATTTGCCTGAACCTTGTGTGTGCCAAATAATCCCTCCACGTTCCAAAGGGTTTCTGCCTTCTAAAAGTCGCTTGGCTGTAATTTTAACTGCTCTAAATTGTTGGTATCTCCCAACTACTTTTATTTTTTGTCCTTTGTCGTTTATTTGAAAAACAGTGAATACTTGAAGGATGTCTAATAGGTTTCTTAAATCTAACATTCCTGCAACCATACGTTCCTGGTCGTTAGGGCTACTTGCACCGTGTTCTAAATCATTTAATGATTTTGGATAAGGGTCTGTCCAACGGTAAAAGTGTTTTTCAATGCCTGTGGTAATTGTGCCAAACTTGGCTTCTGTTCGGCAAGTAGTAATGATAAACTGGTTATAAAAGAATAGTTCTTTGTTACCCTCTCCTGTATCGCCTCGTTGCTCACTATATCGCATTAACTGGTCTATCGCTTCGGCAATTGGCTCTTTTACTTTTGATGATTTGGCTTCTACAACTACAATGGGTAAGCCGTTTACAAATAAAGTTATATCGGGTATAATGTGATGGTCTGTTCCAGTTACTCTTACTTTGAATTGAGAGATAGCAGTAAAAATATTGTTCTCTACATTTTCAAAATCTATGAAACGAACCGTTGGGCTTAATTCGCCTGTTTGCTCATTGG
>JAYVNQ010000189.1:0-4145 GCA_043758365.1 Chitinophagales bacterium | reverse complement strand
GTGTGGCTTTTTCATCGTTCCAAACCTTGCCTTTTACATCATCGTAAAACAAGCGCCATAGTTTCTTTAAAAAGCGATGTACCCCTTCAATACCTTTTGTGTCCCAAGGTTTGCTTTGGTCTACAGGCCCTAAAAACATCTCGTACATACGAAAAGTATCAGCGCCAAATTTATAAACCAAGTCATCCGGGTTTTCAGTATTAAATTTTGACTTAGACATTTTTTCAACCTCCATTTTGCAATAGAAGTAATGTTCACCTTCTTCAGTCAAATCATCTTCCCAGATAACATTTCCCAAGATATTATTAATTGGTTCTCTCCCTCTTGAAAGTTCACCTCTTAGTATTTTCCAATAAGCACTTTCAGTTATTCTTTCTTTACTATCAATGTATTTATGTGCAAATTCAATACGATTTAAATCATTCCATTTTTGATATACTTCATATACTTCACCGCCAAATGGAAATTGGCTACCAATTGGGTAATTCTCACCTTTAACATAAGAGCAGGTGAAGAAACGTTGATCCTCATTATTTTTAACATCCCGTCCAAAAAAACCATCAGAGAAATATGATTTACCAGTAATCATCCCTTGGTTCAATAGCTTTTTAAATGGTTCATCGAAACCTATGAAACCTAAGTCGTACAAGGCTTTCGTCCACATACGGCTGTACAATAAATGCCCCACAGCATGTTCGGTACCACCAATGTATAAGTCAACCTGGTTCCAATAATCAGTGGCTTGTCTGCTTGCAAATTCATTGGTATTATGAGGATCCATATAACGCAGAAAATACCAGCTACTACCTGCATAACCAGGCATCGTATTCGTCTCTAATTCTTTAGCTACCCACTCTGGTATATTGGCCAACGGCCCTTCACCTTCTGGCCCAGGTGAATAAGATTCTACTTTGGGCAATTCTAACTGTAACTCGGTTTCTGCCAAAGCAATGGCAACACCATCTTTCCACACAATAGGAAAAGGTTCGCCCCAATATCGCTGGCGACTAAAAGCCGCATCACGCATTCTAAAATTAGTTTTACGAGTACCAATACTCATTTCTTCAAGCTTATTTACCACCACTTCAATTGCATCACGCAATACCATACCGTTTAAAAAACCGCTATTGGTTAAAATAGCATCTTTGGTAGCATTGGGTTCTGTACCATTAAACGCATCGCCTAAAATATTGGTGATTGGAATACCAAAATGATTGGCAAATTTAAAATCACGTTCATCACCACAAGGCACGGCCATAATAGCACCGGTACCATAACCAGCCAACACATATTCACTTATCCAAATAGGAATTTCACGCCCATCAAAAGGGTTTACAGCATACGCACCAGTAAACACGCCACTAATCTTTTTTTCAGCTTGACGCTCACGGTCGCTGCGACTTTTTACGTAAGCAATATAATCTTCAACAGCTTGTTTTTGTTCTGCACTTACAACCTCGGGTATCCAATCTAACTCAGGTGCAATTACCATAAAATCAACACCAAAAATAGTATCGGGACGAGTGGTGTAAACTGTCATTGAAAATTTCGAATTGGAAATTTCAAATTGAATTTCCGCACCAGTGCTTTTACCAATCCAGTTGGTTTGCATTTCCTTCATCGCCTCGCTAAAATCTACTGTTTGTAAGCCTTCTAGCAAGCGGTCAGCATATTCTGTAATGCGCAAATACCATTGGCGTAATTTTTTTTTCACCACAGGATGACCACCACGTTCACTCACACCATTTACCACTTCATCATTAGCTAAAACGGTACCCAAAGCTTCGCACCAATTTACTTCGCCGATACCACAGAAGGCTAAGCGAAAGTTCATTAGAATAGATTGCTTGGTTTTCTCGTCAAAAAATTTCCAATCGGAAGCAGTAAAAGGGTTAGTGGTTGACAGTTGATTGTTGACAGTTGTGGAACCTTCTGTTTCAAATATTTTTATAAGTGTTACAATTGGTTCTGCCTTTTTTGTAGAACGGTTAAACCAACTATTAAACAATTGTAAAAAAATCCACTGCGTCCATTTGTAATAGTCGGGTTTTGAGGTGTTTACTTCTCTTGACCAATCGTAGCTAAACCCAATTTTATCTAGCTGAGCACGGAAGTTTTTGATATTATTTTCGGTAGAAATTTCTGGATGAATACCATGTTCAATGGCATACTGCTCTGCTGGCAAACCAAAGGCATCATAACCCATAGGATGCAATACATTAAAGCCTTTCAGCCTTTTGTAACGGCTGTAAATATCGCTAGAAATATAACCCAAAGGATGGCCAACATGCAAGCCAGCACCGCTTGGATAAGGAAACATATCTAACACATAACACTTTGGCTTATCGCTAACGTTACTCACTTTATAAGCCTGTTTTTCAGCCCAATGGTCTTGCCACTTTTTCTCTATTTCTCTAAATTTATAGTCCATATTATTTTGTTTCACACAAAGCGACGAGGGATATTACGACCGCAAAGCGTATGCTTGTTTTCTTAAGAAAATTTTATAGTAACTAACCGAATTTGTATGCTTTGTATTCTTGATTTCTTTTCGTGAAACCTACGCTTCGATAAAAGTCTACTAAATTATCTAACCGTTGCAGTGTGCGACGCAACGAAGCTTAATTGAAACTTTCCTGCTGGCTTGCAAAAAACACTAATAAAATTTTTTGTTTTACTAATTAACAGTACACATACTTTAGCGGCTATCAAACCCGTTTTAATGGCTGCAAATGTAAGTGTTTGGGCTACATTTGTAATCTACGAAATCTAAAACAAAAACTATGGCAGCAGCAGGTAAAGGTGGTTTAAAGCGTGGTAAACCTAATTATATTTATAGCATTGTAGGTGTAAGTTTGGTGCTATTGGTTATGGGCATAATGGGCTGGTTTTTCCTGAATTTTAAACAGGTTGCCAACAACTTTAAAGAGGACATAAGATTGAGTGCTTATTTGCGTACGCAGAACAAGGATACGATTGCTCAAATTCAACAATACATTGCTACACAGCCATTTGCTAAAAATGTAACTTATGTAAATAAGGAAAGTGCGAAAGAGATTTGGAACAAGGAAAACAATGAAGATTGGGCAAAGGTTTTAGATGTAAATCCGTTGCCAGAAAGTATAGATTTTTATGCAAAATCGGACTATGTGAATGCTGATAGCTTAAAGAAAATTTCGAGTATGTTAATGGCTGCATATGGCAATCAAATTACGGAATTGCAGTATCCGCCAACATTGGTAACGAGCTTAAACGAAAAGGCAAGTAAAATTGGTTTAATATTTTTAGTGGTGGCAATTGTGTTATGTGTTATTGTTATTTTTAGTATTGACAATACGATTCGCTTGGCTATGTTCAGCAACAGATTTTTAATAAAAACCATGCAAATGGTAGGTGCAACAAGGGGGTTTATTGCTAAGCCTATGGATATAAAAGCGGTAGTAAATGGCTTCATAAGTTCTTGTATTGCGATACTATTATTGTTGGCAATGATACAATGGGCAGAAAGCCAATTTCCTCAATTGCGTGGTATAAGAAACACAGAATTAACCCTTACTTTGTTTGGGGGTATGGCATTGGTTGGCATTGGTATATCGTTGTTAAGCACCCACCGAAGTGTATTGAAATATTTAAAAACAAAGTTGGATGATTTGTACTAACCAATGTACGATATGGAAGTACGAGGTACGAAGTATGATGAGCGAATTACGAATTAAACTATTGAAACTACCGATTTCCGATTAACCAATTACTTATATTGCAACTCTTAATTACGAAAAATTATGGCAGAAATAAAAAAATCACCTGTAGTATTAGCACCACTTTTTACAAAAGATAATTACTTATGGATGGGTATTGGTGGGGTGGTTATAGCACTAGGCATGTTTTTAATGAGTGGTGGTAAAAACGTTGACCCTACTGTATTTGATAATAATGTGGTGTATAGTTTTACCCGTGTAACAGTAGCTCCCATTTTAATTATTTTAGGGTTGATGGTTGAGATATTTGCCATTTTTAAAAAATCGAAAACTGCTGAATAAGTTTATAATGAAGTTGTTTAACATTTTATTTTTTTGAGAAAGATGGCTATAACGCTTAACCATAGCATGTTCCACCAAGTGACGGTCAGCTTTTCAAATCTTATT
>JAYVNQ010000188.1:0-4146 GCA_043758365.1 Chitinophagales bacterium | reverse complement strand
ACACTTTGGGCTGGCATTAATCAAGGGTTGGTGCAAGTGGTGGCGACAGACCATTGTCCTTTTATGTGGGAACAAAAATTAATGGGTAAAGATGATTTTAGTAAAATCCCCAATGGTCATCCCGCCATTGAAAATAGAATGGAATTATTGTTTAGCGAAGGCGTAAACAAAGGCAAAATTTCTTTGAATAAGTATGTAGAAGTAAGTAGCACAAACGCTGCAAAAATCTTCGGTATGTTTCCTAAAAAAGGAACCATTGCAGTTGGCAGCGATGCAGACATTATTCTATTTGATGCCAACGAAAAACATACTTTATCTGCATCCACACACCATATGAATGTTGATTATAGTGGCTATGAAGGTTGGGAAATAATAGGTAAAGTAAAAACGGTTTTATTAAGAGGAAAAGTAGCCATTGACAATAATGAATGCAAAGTTGAGAAGGGTTATGGGCGGTTTGTAAAGAGGAATAAAGTGTCGCAAACAATTTAGAGTTAAGAATTAATAGTTATGAGTGAAAGCAAAATTCAAACAGAAAGCATTGTTGCTAATAAGTCGTATTTATTTGCTTTAGAAGTTATCAAAACGTATAAAACACTAATTCAAGATAAAAAAGAGTACGTTCTTTCTAAACAGTTATTAAGAAGTGGAACTTCAATAGGTGCTAATGTAAACGAAGCAGTTTGTGCTCAATCGAAAAGAGATTTTGTCCATAAACTTAGTATAGCTTTAAAAGAAGCTAGAGAAACTTTATATTGGTTAAAGTTGCTTTACGATAGTGCGTATTTGAATGAAAACATTTTTATAAGTCTGCAAGAAAAGTGTATTGAAATTAATAAAGTTTTATCAAGTATTATACTAACTACAAAACAAAAATATTTCCCCAAAAACAACTCATAACTCTTAATTATTAACTCATAACTTATGAGAATCATCAAATCCGCACTCATTCAAATGTCGCTTCCAAAAACAGAAGGCGAAGGCACTATTGAAGAAATCAAGGAATCCATGGTGCAAAAACACATTCCCTTAATTGAAGAAGCTGGCAAGCAAGGTGTGCAGATACTTTGCTTTCAAGAAATATTCAATATACCCTATTTCTGCCCTGGTCAAGATGCTGCTTGGTACGCAAGTGCTGAAACCGTTCCTGGCCCTACAACAGAGCGTATGGCTGAGTATGCAAAGCAATACAATATGGTCATCATTGTGCCTGTTTATGAAAAAGAACAAGCTGGCGTTTTATACAACACAGCAGCCGTGATTGATGCTGATGGAACTTACTTGGGCAAGTATCGTAAAAATCATATTCCACACACAGGTGGCTTCTGGGAAAAATTCTTCTTCAAGCCTGGAAACCTTGGCTATCCTGTGTTTCAAACAAAATACGCTAAAGTTGGTGTGTACATTTGTTACGATCGTCACTTTCCAGATGGTGCAAGATGCTTGGGCTTAAACGGTGCTGAAATTGTTTACAATCCAAGTGCCACAACAGTTGGTCAATCACAATATTTATGGAAGCTAGAGCAGCCTGCACATGCTGTTGCCAATGGTTATTTCATGGGCTGCATCAATCGTTTGGGCACAGAAGCACCTTGGAATTTGGGCAAGTTTTATGGTACTTCCTACTTCGTGAATCCATTAGGGCAAATCATTGCAGAAGCTAGTGAAAACAACGATGAATTATTGGTAGCTGAATTTGATTTAGACCTCATTGAACAGACAAGAAGTAAGTGGCAATTTTTTAGAGATAGACGACCCGAGACATACAGTGAAATTGTAAAACCATAAATTATTTTGAATGATAAATTTTAAATGTTGAATTATTTTTTGGTGACGAGCTGCGTTACTACTGTTGAACTTTAGTTGCGTCGCACACTGCATCAGTTAGATACTTTGTTGGGCAATATGCACTAGCCAAACAAAAACCAATCAGGATAAAATTTCATCTCTTTAAAATTCTAATTTGTTTAGTATTTTTATCTAAACATTTTAGTTTATACAAAAAAGAAAAAAATGAGTAACATTAAATTATTTGAAAGCAAAACAGTTCGTTCTGAATGGAATGAGGTAGATAAACAATGGTATTTTAGTATTGTGGATGTTATTGGCGTATTAACAGATAGTCCAAATCCTAGAAAGTATTGGAGTGTTTTAAAGAATAGGTTAAATAAAGAAGGAAGTCAGTTGACTACAAAATGTAGTCAACTGAAAATGAAATCGGCAGATGGTAAATTTTACCTTACCGATGTAGCAGACACAGCATTGTTGCTAAGGCTCATTCAATCCATCCCGTCACCCAAAGCAGAACCCTTTAAACTTTGGTTAGCACAAGTAGGTTACGAACGATTACAAGAAATTGAAAACCCTGAATTAGCCACACAACGCACAAGAGATTTGTACAAACAAAAAGGTTACCCCGATGATTGGATTGAAAAGCGTATGCGTAGCATTGCCATTAGAGAAGAATTAACAGATGAATGGAAAAAACATGAAGTAAAAGAACACAAAGAATACGCTATTTTAACTGCCGAAATCTCAAAAGCAACTTTTGGAATAATTCCATCACAACACAAAGAATTAAAAGGTTTGAAGAGAGAAAATCTTCGGGATCACATGAGCGATTTGGAATTAATTTTCTCAATGTTGGGCGAAGCTTCTACAACAGCCATTGTAAAAACAAAACATCCAAACGGATTTACCGAAAACAAGAAAGTTGCAAAAGAAGGTGGCACTATTGCAGGTAATGCAAGAAAAGCATTGGAAATAAAAACGGGCGAAAAGGTAGTTACTGAAAACAATTATTTACCTACATCAAAGAAAATAAAAACATTAAAATAGTTGCTTATGGCTATCCTCAACAATCGCCTTACACCAAAACAATACGAGCAAAATTTTGCAGATATTCATCCACCATTTGAAACAAAGGATGCAGCTTTAACCGAAGCCAATCGTTGCTTGTTTTGTTACGATGCACCTTGCACAAAATCTTGCCCAACAAGCATCAATGTGCCTAAGTTCATTAAGCAAATCACGACAGACAATATTAAAGGCTCTGCCCATACTATTTTCTCATCAAACATTATGGGTGCTGGTTGTAGCAAAGTTTGCCCAGTAGAAAAATTGTGTGAAGGCGCTTGCGTCTATAATTTAATGGACGAAACTCCTATTAACATTGCAAAGCTGCAACGTTACAGTACTGAAAAAGCAATGAAAAAAAACTGGCAATTATTCAATCGTAAACCATTAACAGGTAAACGTGTTGCCATTGTTGGTGCAGGTCCTGCTGGTTTAAGTTGTGCCCATACTTTAAGTAGAGAAGGTGTTGATGTGACTGTTTATGAGAAAGAAACAAAGGGTGGTGGTTTAATGACTTATGGTATTGCTGCTTATAAAGTAACGCCTGAGTTTTGTGAAGATGAAATAAATTATATTACTGCTATTGGTGGTATTGAAATAAAATACAATCAATCTTTAGGAAAAGACATTTCACTTGAAGAATTACAAGCCAATTACGATGCTGTTTACTTGGCATTTGGTGTAGGCTTGGCTCGTCAGTTAGAAATTCCTGGCGAAAACTTAGATGGTGTTGTTGATGCCATAACTTTCATTTACGAACTTAGAAATACGAGTTATGAAAACATAGAAGTAGGCGAAAAGGTTGCAGTAATTGGTATGGGAATGACGGCTATTGATGCAGCCACGCAAGCCAAACGTTTGGGTGCAAAAGAAGTAACATTAGTGTACAGAAGAACCCAAGAAGAGATGCCTTGTACCGAGCATGAATTAAACATTGCAAAACTAGATGGCTGTAATATTATTTGGTTGGCTTCACCAAAAGAAATTATTGGTGTTGATGGAAAAGTTACGCAACTTATATGCGATAAAATGCAGCTAGGAGAACCAGATGCAAGTGGCAGAAGAAGCCCAATATCAACAGGAGAAACCATTACATTAGATGTTGATATGATTATTAAAGCAGCAGGGCAGATGCCGTTTGAAGAATTAGTTACGAAGTATGAAGTACAAAATAATAAAGGAAAAGTAACTATAGATAATCAAGCAACTAATCTTACAGGTGTATTTGCTGGTGGTGATTGTGTAAATGGTGGCCGTGAAGTGGTTGATGCAGTTCAAGCGGGTAAAGAT
>JAYVNQ010000187.1:0-33087 GCA_043758365.1 Chitinophagales bacterium | reverse complement strand
AGGCTATTTTTCATAAGCTGATTGATAGGATGATGAACCAAATCCCTCATCCATATCCACTATTAAAAACAATTCACTCTTATTCTGCCTAATCCTATAAATTTTTATTATTTTCCTAGTGATTGGTCTCACGCATTCCAAATAATTAGTACCCCATTTGAGGTGGTGAGACAATAACCTCTAATTATAATACGTGTCATCCCAAAACCTAAATCCCCAATATCCTCCTATTTGCAGCGTCATCGGTACCGCTATTGGCAAAATCGTCAAAAGCTTTTTTAGTTACCGTAATAATATGATTTTGTATAAACGAAGCACCTTCTGTAGCACCTTGTACACCATCTTTTATAGCGCATTCCCATTCTAACACCGCCCACCCTTTGTAATTGTATTGCGCTAGTTTTGAGAAGATCCTTTTAAAATCAACCTGACCATCACCTAAACTTCTAAACCTACCAGCACGATTCGCCCAACTTTGATAACCGCCATACACACCTTGTTTACCTGTTGGGTTAAATTCAGCATCTTTTACATGAAACATTTTTATTTTTTCGTGGTAAAAATCGATGTATTGCAAATAATCTAAGCATTGTAAAATAAAATGCGAAGGATCGTACAATAAATTCACTCTTTTATGATTGCCTGTGGCTTCTAAAAACATTTCAAAAGTGATACCATCATGCAAATCCTCACCAGCATGTACCTCGTAACAAACATCTACACCACATGCATCAAACTCATTTAATATTGGTAACCAACGCTTGGCTAATTCGGCAAAACCTGCCTCAACAATACCTGAGGGCCGTTGAGGCCATGGGTAGATATAAGGCCAAAGTAGTGCACCGCTAAAAGTGGCATGAACATCTATACCTAAATTTTGCGAAGCCTTTGCTGCGTATTTTAATTGCTGAACCGCCCAAGCAGTTCTAGCGGCACTATTGCCATGCACTTCCTTAGGGGCAAAGCCATCAAACATTATATCGTAAGCAGGATTTACAGCTATCAATTGCCCTTGCAAATGCGTTGACAACTCCGTAATTTCTAAGCCATAAGATTGAACTTTCTCCTTCAATTCATCCGCATAAATTTTACTTTCTGCAGCCAATTGTAAGTTAATGCAGCGGCTATCCCAAGTAGGTATTTGAATACCTTTAAAGCCAAGACTGGCCACCCATTTACAAATGCTATCAAGCGAATTATAGGGGGCTTCATCACCCAAAAATTGGGCTAAAAAAATGGCTGGACCTTTAATATTTGTCATACAGAAAGCGTTTTTATTTACAAGGTTGAAGTAACGTATTTTTTAGAGAAGGGAAAAATATTTCACACAAAGAATATTTCACGCAAAGGAACAAAGGATACAAAGTGCATAAAACCTTTCTTTATTCACGTTGCGTACGTAGTATCCTTCGTTCCTTTGTGTGAAACCCTCACATTGCTTTGTGTGAAACCGCCGCTTTCCTTTGTGTGAAACTACCATCACCTTATCTTTACAGCCTATGATTGATTTTAGAAGCGACACCGTTACGCAACCATCCGAAGGCATGTTAGATGCCATGCTTAAAGCCAAAGTTGGGGATGATGTTTTTGGCGAAGATCCGACCATTAACCAACTAGAAAATATGTCAGCCGAAATGTTTGGTTTAGAAGCTGGTTTATTTTGCCCAAGCGGCACCATGACCAACCAAATTGCCATTAAAGCCCATACACAACCAGGCGATGAAGTGATATGTGATGAGCTATCGCATATTTACCAATACGAAGGCGGTGGTATTGCTTTTAATAGCGGCTGCTCGGTAAGATTATTACACGGACTAAATGGTAAGTTAACTGCCGATATGGTACGTGAATCTATTAATAATCCAGATGATGTACACAAACGAATTAGTCGTTTGGTAAGCCTTGAAAATACAGTTAATAAAGGCGGTGGCTGCTGCTACGAATTAGCTGATATTGAAGCTATAAAAACTGTTTGCCAAGAGAAAAAATTAAGCTTGCATTTAGATGGTGCAAGGTTATTTAATGCCTTGGTTTATAAGCACCAAAAAGCCAGCGATTACGGTAAATTATTCGATACGATTTCTATTTGTTTAAGCAAAGGTTTGGGTACGCCTGTTGGCAGTTTACTATTAGGACCAAAAGATTTTATCAAAAAATCGAGACGTATTAGAAAAGTATTTGGCGGCGGTTGGCGGCAAGCAGGCATATTAGCAGCAGCGGGTATTTATGCTTTAGAAAATAATATTAACCGCTTGGCAGAAGATCACCAACATGCCACAGACATAGCAGCGGCATTAGCTACTAGAGATTTTGTAGGCGATATTTTACCAGTAGAAACCAATATTGTAATTGCTACTATCAAAGGCCGATTTACACCTACGACTTTTGTAGAAGCGATGGCAAAACACGATATAAAATTGTTTAGTGTATCTAGCACGCAAATACGATTGGTACTACATTTAAATATTACCAAACAAATGGTTGACGAGACAATTACTGTAATTAATTCCCTGTAAGCAACTTCAAATTATAAATTAGAAACTGATTTTATGTTACCAAAAATAAACCCTACCAATACACAAGCATGGTTACTTCTTCGTAAGCATTATGAAGATGAAATGAGCCGTAAGCATATGAAGGATTTATTTGCACAAGACCCTGACCGCTTTCAAAAATTTAGTTTGTGTTTAGAGGATATGGTATTCGATTACTCAAAGAATATCATTAACCAAAAAACCTTACAACTGTTGTTGCAATTAGCAGATGATTGTAAAGTATACGATGCCATTCATGATATGTTTGCTGGCCTAAAAATTAATGAAACTGAGCAACGATCAGTGCTTCACATCGCACTTCGTAATTGTTTTGATAGCGCCATTTTAGTTGACGGAAAAGATGTAATGCCAGCCGTACAAAAAGTGCTGAAACACATGAAAACCTTTTGTGCTAAAATACATAAAGGTGATTGGAAAGGTTACACGGGCAAACCGATAAAATACATTGTAAATATTGGTATTGGCGGCAGCGATTTGGGACCAGTAATGGTTACTGAGGCTCTAAAACCATATTGGGTAAAAGGCATTGAAACCTATTTTGTAAGTAATGTAGATGCCACACATGTTGCCGAAGTTTTAAAGAAAGTTACTGCAGATGAAACATTGTTTTTAGTAGCATCTAAAACATTTACTACACAAGAAACCATGACCAATGCACACACTGCACGAACTTGGTTTTTACAATCGGCCCTTGATGAAACCCATATTGCTAAACACTTTGCAGCATTAAGTACCAACGAAAAAGCGGTTACTGCTTTTGGTATAGATAAAGCAAATATGTTTGAATTTTGGGATTGGGTGGGCGGCCGTTATAGCTTGTGGAGTGCTATCGGTTTATCAATTGCACTAACTATTGGCTACGATAATTTTGAACAATTGTTAAAAGGTGCTTACAGTGTAGATGAGCATTTTAGAAAAGAAAAAGGTTCAAAAAATATTCCTGTATTGATGGCTGTTTTGGGTGTTTGGTACACCAATTTTTTTGGTGCACAAAGCGAAGCCATATTACCTTACGATCAATATATGCACCGCTTTACAGCCTATTTTCAGCAAGGGAATATGGAAAGTAATGGCAAAAGTGTTGACCGTAGCGGCAACTCGGTTGACTATGCAACAGGCCCTGTTATTTGGGGCGAACCAGGTACCAATGGGCAACATGCATTTTACCAATTAATTCACCAAGGTACATTAGTAATTCCTTGCGATTTTATTGCGCCAGCCATTAGTCATAATCCAATTCGTGATCATCACAACAAACTACTCTCTAACTTTTTTGCACAAACAGAAGCTTTAATGAATGGTAAAAGCGAAAATGAAGTACGTGTAGAATTAATGAAGGCTGGTAAAGTAAATGACGAGATTAAAAAACTAATGAACTTTAAAGTATTTAAAGGTAATAAACCAACAAATTCATTCTTACTTAAAAAGATAACGCCTTACAGCTTAGGTAGTTTAATTGCTTTGTACGAACATAAAATTTTTGTGCAAGGCGTTATTTGGAACATCTTCAGTTTTGACCAATGGGGTGTTGAATTAGGTAAGCAATTGGCTGGGCAAATATTGCCTGAACTAGAAAATGAAGAGGTAATTACTAGCCATGATAGCAGTACCAATGCTTTAATAAATATTTATAAAAAATTTAGAGCGTAATTACTAAATAAAATTACCACATAGACTCATAGGTACATAGATCTTGAATAACCCTTTGCTTAGCTATATGCCTTTGTGACTATGTGGTAAAATAAAATCTGCGTCATCTGCGAGACAATTATACCATTATGCAAGGAATTATTATACGAAAAATACAACCGCAAGACAATCCCTTTATTGCCAAAATAATCCGTACTGCACTGGAAGAATTTGGGGCTAATAAACCCGGCACCGTTTATTTTGATGATAGTACCGACCATTTGTTTGAGTTGTTTCAATCAGCTAAAAACAGCCATTATTTTATTGCATTGGTAAATGATGAAGTGGTTGGTGGTGGTGGCATTTATCCTACTGATGCATTGCCAAATGGCACTTGTGAGTTAGTGAAAATGTATCTGAATAAAGACTATAGAGGTATTGGTTTAGGTAAGCAAATGCTAACCACTTGCATAGCGTGGGCAAAAGAAAATGGCTACAGCAAAGTATATTTAGAAACCATGCCCGAATTGAAAAATGCAGTAGCTGTTTATGAGCAATTGGGCTTTACATATCTTACTCAACCCATGGGAAATAGCGGCCACAATGGCTGTGATATATGGATGTTGAAGGGGATTTAATGCAAATTTTGATAACAGTAAACTGATTATTTCAATTTTTCTAATAACCACTTTTCTAGTTGCATTGTGTCCAAATTTTTAGCCACTATTTTGCCATTCGCATCTACTAAATAATTACTAGGATAACTCATAATATTTAAATTCAAAGCCTCCTTTCCAGCCACATCCCAATATTGTAGCCAAGGTAATTTGTAGGTATTAATTGCTGTTTTCCAAGCCATTTTATTATTTTTTGTATCAACTGAAATACCAGTTATTGAAAAGCCCTTAGCTTGATATTTTACATAAATGTTTTTTAACGATTCAAACTGGCTTATGCAAGGTCCACAGTGGCTAAACCAAAAATCAATAAAAACAAGTTGTTTAGAATTATCACGTAATGGAATTACTGATGTTACATTATTTGTATCAAGAAGCATGAGAGCAGGGAAGGTGCCACCAACCGCCGTGTTTCTGGCATCAATAATTTTCTTAACCAACACTTTTACAGTATAAGTATTTTTCAAAGTGTTAGAAAAATTGGCATATGAAGAATCTAAAAGCGACCAATAATTATTAGAAAACGCATCTATTAGTTTCCAAAGAGCAACATAAGAATTTGGGTGCTGTTTTATATAGTTTAGAATAGCTACATCCTTTTTACTATTTTGATTAACCAACGGTATGTAACTATCATATAATTCCATCATCGTTTTATTAGTCACTTTTGGAATTCTTCTCGAAGAATCTCTATTGCAAACGATTGATTGGCTAATTGGTTCAACAAAAAAAACATCAGAAATGTACTGCCAGTGCCCATCGATTTTCAAGCCTATTAAATATGCAGTTGGATACTCTGCAAAACCTCTTAATGTAAATTTCCCACTTACAACTTTGGCTTCTTTATCAACGCCATAATTTTTGTAATAAGAAACATCACCAACTGGTAATAAAATCATTGTACCACTATCCGAATTGATAGATCCATTTAAAATAAAAGAAGATTTAAGTTGAGCTGTTAATTGAGTAATGAATAAGAAGCAAATTATTGGTAACAAGCAAAACTTTATCATAAGAAGTAATTAAAATTTAATACTACTACAAACTAAATTACCTGTGTATTTAGATGTGTAAAATACATCTCAAATTTATAACAAATGTTCGAGAAATTGATTAAAATTATTAATCCCCAACCTTTAATATTTTCTTACAACTTACAGCCAATAAATAAATTATGTTTGTGCTATTGGAATGATGCCTTTACTCATGAACCGCCACTTACTATTATTCAGTTTTATTGTTTTGCTGCTGGTAAGCCGTTGTGCCGTTAAAGCTCAACCCTACGCTACCCTTGATTTAGATAAATCAAAACCCAAACAATACGAGAACCGTTTACTTCGATCTGAAAAAACAGGTCAAAAAAAGCTAACTAACAATAAACGTTTATTCCAAAACACGTTCACCCACTACAACTATTTTTTTAATGCTAATAATAAAATTAAAGATATTATTGACAGGGCAAAAGCATCTTACAAAGATGATTATACCCTACTCCTGCCCTTTTATAATTACACGTTAGATGCTACGTCGAGAGAAACAATGGAACTGGATTCTGTTGTGTATAAATGTACCGCTGGCATCTTGCTGCACGACCTAAGGAATGATTGGATAGACAACCTTTATCTTTTACTTGGCAAGGCTTATTTTCTCCGAAAAAACTATGATAGTGCAGGTTTTATTTTTCAATACATTAACTATGCTTGGGCACCAAAAGATGATGGTTACGATATTATTTTAGGTAGCAATGCCAGTAACACAAATGGCGTATTTACGGTTGCAACTAACGAGAAAAAATCATTATTAAAAAAGTTGACTACTACCTCACCAAGCCGCAACGAAAGCTTATTGTGGGAAGCCAGAAATTATTTAGAACAGGGTAAAATTGGTGCTGCCACGGGCTTATTATCTATCTTGAATAGCGACCCTGTTTTTCCTAAAAGGCTAATAACAGATTTACATGAATTGATAGCTTATAATTTTTACAAACAACAGGTTTACGATAGTGCAGCTTGGCATTTAAACAAGGCATTGAACAATGCAGATGGCAGGTTAGAAACTGCTCGTTGGGAATATTTATGTGGGCAATTGTATCAACTTGCTAATAAAAATGAGGATGCTGTTTTACTATTCAACAAAAGTATCAAACACACTACCGACCCCGTGATGGAAGTTTATGCAAGATTGGCTGTTGTTAACTTAGCATCTGGGAAAAAAGGGGCTAGTTTACAGGATAATTTAACAGAATTATATAAGCTTGCCAAACGAGATAAGTATACAAATTATCGAGATATTATTTATTACGCTGCTGCTATTTTAGAAGCTAAGCAAAATTATATTGTTGGAGCAAAAGTTGCACTGGCAAAGAGTTTGAGTAATAGCAACGATAATATTTCTCAAAAACAACAAAGCTTTTTAATGTTAGCTGATATTAATTATGATAGCAAAACTTATCAAGATGCTTTTAATAATTACGATAGTATTCAAACAAGTTTATTACAGCTAAATGATAGAGAACGTGTTGAGGATAGAAAACCTCCTTTAAAAATAATTACCACAAACACCGCCCGCATTAATAAAGAAGATAGTGTGCAACACATTGCAAAAATGCCAGAGGCCGAACGGAATGTTTATGTAAGAAAATTACTGCGTAAAATGCGTAAGCAATTGGGCTTAAAGGAAGAAAATCAAACAGATTTAAATAATAACAATCCATTTGCGGTTACTACAGCACCAGTTGGTCTTTTTGATAATACTTCTACTGAATTTTATTTCTCAAACCTTAACCTAAAACAAAAAGGATACATAGAGTTTAAAGCTAAGTGGGGAGTACGGCAAAACGTAGATAATTGGCAGCGTATTTCTAGTGCAGCAAATAGACTTTCCAGCTCACCAAGTTTGGTAAGTGATGTTGATGATGCAAGTATTGTTAGAGAGGCAACTGCAACTACCGATAAGCCTGCTGACCTAAGTTTTGAAGGTTTAATGGCTGGCTTACCATTGCAGCCATACCAGTTAGATTCTTCTAATTTTTCTATTGCTAAAGCCTATTTTGCCAATGGTGTTTCTTTTCAAAATGAGTTAAAAGATTATCCATCTGCTATTGCCGCTTACGATAGTTTGCTAACACGTTTTCCGGTTGATAAAAATAATGAGCAAGCATTATACAACCTCATTTTTTGTTACAATAAAATGGGCTTACAATACAAGGCAGATTCTATTACCGAGGCATTGAAGAAAGCCTATCCAAAAGGTAAATACACCAACTTATTAGTAAATGGTATTTCTAATAAAGATGTTGCTGCGGCTACTTATCAAAACGTTTATAATCTTTTTTTAGAAGGACAATTTGACAAAGCAAAAGAAGCTAAAAAGCAGGCTGATGCTGCACTTGGCAAATCTTATTGGACACCGCAGTTGTTGTACATAGAAGCCATTTATTATGTAAAGCAACAAGCTGATAGCATTGCCATTGATAGACTGCAAAACTTAGCGTCTAATTTCCCAAAATCGCCGTTAGCTGACAAAGCCAAAACCATGATTGATGTGCTAAAAAGACGTAAAGAAATAGAGACACATTTATCAAATTACAATGAGGACAAGCAAGTTAATGCAACTACAAGACGTATTGATTTATCAGATCCATCAAACACAAAAAATCAGCCGCAGACTATAAAAAAAGATACGCTTGCCAAAGCAAATACCGTTGCAAAACCCATAGAAATAAAGCTAGATAATAAGCCAATTGTTTCAGATAAAAAGACATTTCAATTCATACCAACGGACCAGCATTATGCAGCCATCATTTTAGATAAAGTAGATGAAACTTTTGCTGGCGAAGTAAAAAATGCGTTTAATAGGTTTAACAGAGATCGCTATTCTAACCAAAAAATTGACATTACAACTACAGTAATAAATAACCAGTTTAGCATTGTTTTATTTGGGCCTTTTGCCACCGCTGGAGATGCAGTTGATTATATTGACAAAACAAAACCATCGGCTGCAAGCCGCATTGTACCTTGGTTACAGGCTAGCAAGTACAGCTTTACCATTATAAGTAACAATAATTTAGAGATAGTTAAAACAGATAAGGAAGTGCCAAATTATACACAATTTATAAAAGGCATTATCCCCGATAAATTTTAGATTTTAAAACAGCTATATGAATCGTTTTGTAAAAATATTTTGGCGTATTTTTTTGGGTGGTCTTGCCTTTGTTATCATCATAGTTTTACTAGCAAATTTTGGTGCGCTAGGTGAAATGCCTTCAATAGATGATATTGAAAACCCCACTGCTAATCTATCAAGCCAGGTGTATGCACAAGATGGCACATTAATGGGTAAGTATTATTTAGAAGACCGTGTAAATGTTGACTATAAAGATATCAGTAAGCACGTTGTAAATGCCTTGGTGGCAACCGAAGATGAACGTTTTTATAAGCACAGTGGTATTGATGGTAGATCGTTATTAAGGGCTGTTGTTTATTTGGGTAGAGAAGGTGGCGCAAGTACCATTACCATGCAAACAGCTAAAAATTTGTTTACAGATTATAAGCGGAATAAGGTAGTTCGTATAATCCAAAAAATTAAAGAAGGTATTATTGCCATTAAGTTAGAACAAAATTTTACCAAAGATGAAATTGCAACTTTATACCTTAACACAGTGCCTTTTGGTGATAATGTTTTTGGTATTCGCAATGCAGCAAAAACCTTTTTTCAAAAAGAACCTGACCGCTTAACAATTCAAGAAGCTGCCGTATTAGTTGGCATGTTAAAAGGGTCTAATTTGTATAACCCGAGGGTTAACCCCAAAAAAGCGTTAGAGAGAAGAAATGTGGTAATAGACCAAATGGTACGCAGTAATTTTTTAGCAGCAAATGAAGCCGCTTCTCTTAAGAAAAAGCCAATTGAACTGAATTATCAAAAGCTTGATGAAACCACGGGTTTAGGCCCCTATTTTAGGATGATTTTGGGAGAGGAAATGAAAAAATGGTGCAAGGAACACAAGAAAAATAATGGCGATAACTACGATTTGTACAGGGATGGTATAAAAATTTATACTACTATTAATCCTCGCATGCAACTATATGCCGAGGAAGCTGTAGCCAAGCACATGAGCTATATGCAAAAAATTTTAGACAGACAAGAAGATGTAAAAACAGGAGCTATTTGGAAAGATCACGATAATATTTTAGACGCCGCTATGCAACAAACCGACCGTTGGCGTAACATGAAAAAAGACGGTTCTAAAGATGAAGACATTGAGAAAACGTTCTACACCCCTACCCGCATGAAGGTGTTTGCTTGGAACAATAATCGTAGAAAAGATACCATCATGACACCGATGGATTCTATCAAATATCACCGCCAAATGCTTGAAACTGGTTTTATGGCAATGGATGCACAAAGTGGTGAAGTACGTGCATGGGTTGGCGGTATTGACTTTAAAACATTTAAATATGACCATGTAAATTTTAATACCAAACGCCAAGTTGGTAGTACCATGAAGCCATTGCTTTATAGCTTAGCTATTGAAGAAGCTGGCTTTACACCAAACACTACCGTTTACGATCAACAACAAAGTTTTGGTGCTTATGGTATGGTGCCTGCAACTACCAAAAGTTGTAGTGGTAATGCTATGCCAATGAGCAATGCCTTAGCCTTCTCAAGAAACTGTGCAACAGCTTATATTATGAAGCAGTTAGATGGCTCAGGAAACAATGCTGCCAAGCGTTTTGTAGATTTTTTGAACAATAAATGTGGACTTCAAACTAAAATACAACCTAACCCATCAATAGCATTAGGTGCTTGCGAAATTTCATTGTATGAAATGATGCAAGCTTACAGTATGTTACCAGGTAGAGGCTTTAATGTAAAGCCAATGTTTATTGCACGGATTGAAGATAGGAACGGTAATGTGCTGCAAAGTTTTACGCCACTACGCAGAGAAGTTATTAGCGATGTAACGGCTTATTCTATGATAAAAATGATGCAGGGCGTAATGCAATTTGGTACTGGTAGAAGAATGTGGGGTTATGGTGTAAGTGGCGAAATTGCTGGCAAAACTGGTACTACCAACGATAATAGTGATGCTTGGTTTATGGGCTATACACCGCAATTGTTATGTGGTGCTTGGGTTGGTTGCGATGATAGATTTATCCGCTTTAAATCAACTGATATTGGTCAAGGTTCTTCGGCTGCATTGCCTATTTGGGCTTATTTTTACGAGAAAGTGCAGCATGATAAAAACATTGTTGGTATTGATCCGCAAGCAACATTTATAAAGCCAGATGTATTACCAAACGATATTCAATTTGACCAAGGCATAACACCAGCTATGGGTGCCGAGGGCGAAAATGCTGGTAATGGCACATCAAAAGATTATGAAGTACCAAACGATATAAAGCCAGAAGACATAGCACCAGAATCACAATTAATAAAGTCAGATGCTGATAAAACCGTGCCTAAACCCATTGAAAATAAACCGACAAGTAAACCAGTAACAACCCAACCAGCCAATAAGCCGCCAGATATGCCATTACCAAAACCAAAAGCGGTGATGCCAGCGAAGCTCTAAACGGTTGATGGTATTGGGTCTTATTAATTGGTGCACTGAAATATTATACAAAATTTTCTAGTAAAAAGTATATTTTTTAGGCCGCTTTTAATATTCTAATCAGCATTATATGCGTCGCACACTGAAGCTTTAAAGCACAATAATCAGCTTTTATCGTAGCGTAAAATTGTGCTTAATTCATCGTTAACTATTGCCATTCATTTTAATCAGTAAGCTATCTTCGCCCCATAAACTAGGCTTATGAAAGTTGGTATTTTGGGTGGTGGACAATTAGGACGTATGTTATTGCAAGCAGCAGCAAATTATCCCGTTGAAACTTATGTGTTAGAAAACGATGAACATTGCCCAGCAGCACATTTATGCCATCATTTTACCAAAGGAAATATTACCGATTTTGACGCCGTTTACAATTTTGGCAAAGGCTTACATGCCATCACAATCGAAATTGAAAACGTAAACATTGCAGCTCTAGAGCGTTTGGAAATCGAGGGCGTTAGGGTGTATCCAAAACCATCCGCCTTAAAAATCATCAAAAATAAAATCATACAAAAGCAATTTTACCAAACACACCAAATACCAACCTCTCAATTTATAATTACCAATAACAAAGCCGAACTACAAAATAATACTAGCTTTTTACCAGCCGTACACAAACTTGGCGAAGGTGGTTACGATGGTAAAGGTGTTGAACTGCTACACGATGAAACCCATATCCATAAAGGGTTTGACGCCCCTTCTGTGTTAGAAAAAATGGTAAATATCAATAAGGAAATTGCTTTGATTGTAGCCATTAATGAAAAAGGGGACACGGTTATTTACCCCCCAGCTGAAATGGTTTTTGATAAAAGATTGAACCTGTTAGATTATCAAATTTCGCCAGCCATTTTACAAGAAAAAATTATTTGGAAGGCCGAAGCTATGGCCATAAAAATTGTACAGCAACTTAAAAGTCCGGGGCTTTTTGCAGTTGAGTTATTTATTGATGTAAATGGAGATGTTTTGGTAAATGAAATTGCACCAAGGGTTCACAACAGTGGTCACCACACCATTGAAGCCAATTATAGCAGCCAATACGATATGTTGTGGAGGCTACTATTGCAATATCCATTGGGTAACACTGATGCTATTTTACCATCTGCAATTGTAAATATTATTGGTGCCGATGGGTTTAATGGTTTAGCTAAATACCAGGGCTTAGATGAAGTATTAAAAATGCCAAACGTATTTGTGCATTTATATGGAAAACCACATACAAAACCTGGCAGAAAAATGGGTCATGTAACCATTATGAACAGCAATTACCAAGATTTAACTTACAAGGCCAATAAGATAAAACACTTGCTAAAAGTGGTGGCTTAATTACAGGAAAATTGGAGCACAGATAACGGAGATTTAGAATGATTATCATAAATTTCTTAGAAATTACAAATCAGAAATTATTTCCTTTTAACATTCAGGGGCTTTAGATAGTTGATGCCTATTAGGCTTTTGGTTTGTAGCCCCGGCGATGTTTTATTATCGCCAAAAATCCGCACATCATCATCGTAAATAACATCTAAACTGTAGCTAGCACTAAAATGTTTATTAATTTTAAACGACAGTTGGTTTGTCATAAAAATATCAACATTGCCGGGGTTATGCAAGTAATTACAAAATAGGTCTAGCCTACCTTTATAAATAATTTCGTTGGTAATTTTATTATTATAGTTAACCGTTGCAAATGCACCAAACTCGTTAGCAACATGCCTACCGCTATCTACACCATACACCCCTTGTTTAGATAAAAAATTGCTAGCCACAATTACGGTACGAGAAGTTATTGGCGAAAAGAAAATAGATAATTTATCATCTGGTTTATAATCTAACCCTATTGATAGCAATACATAAGCTGGCGACAATGCCGTAGAAGATAAAGAGCTAGTACTACCATTATAATTGTAGCCATCAAAAAATTGTGACCGAAAATTAAAAAGACCCGTTAGATATACCTTACCGGTACTGTCAATTTTATAACCGCATTTGCTTAAAAAGTCAATTCTATCGTCATTTTTTCGGCCGCCCAAGCTGGTGCTTTGCACATAACCAATATTAACATCCAAATTATTATCCCAACTAATTCTATCTTTTCTATGAAAGAAAAAGTAGTTAAAATAACCACCAACAGCTAATGAGAAATTATCGCCCCCTGCGGCCCAATTACTTAACGATGCTTGCGATAAATTAAAACTTAATAACCCACCATTTTTCCATTTCCATTTGGTAGTATCGGCCTCTTTTTTTATGGTTCGGGAAGTTTCGCTGCGTAGTTTATTAACGACGATATCTTGGGCTGTAATTTTTGTAACACACAATACGGCTATCAATAAACCAACTATTAATCTCATGCTTGCTTTTTTTGGTAAAGCGAAAGTAGGTTTTGAAAATATGTTGCCCAATTGTAAATTCCAGTCTAGACTTTACAAGTTTTTTTTCAGCAAATACATCCTCTTAATTACAACCAATCAAATAACTACTGCCAAACTGACACCAGTTTCTCTTATTTTTGCACACAAAATTTTGTTGATTGATGGAGATGTTAGCATTAGAAAGTAAAGTGCACGATGAAACCAAACAAGGCCAACCTTTTGCACCTTTTGTGTTGGAACAAAATGTATATAAAAAATATTTTTATATAGAAAGTTATGGCTGCGCTATGAACTTTAGCGATAGCGAAATTGTGGCATCTATTTTAAATAGCGAAGGGTTTGGTGCTACCAAAAACCTAGAAGAAGCCGATTTAATTTTTGTAAACACCTGCTCAATTCGTGAAAAAGCTGAAGCAACCATACGTAAACGTTTAACCGAATTTAGAAAACTAAAAGAAGCCCGAAAAGGGGTGTTAATAGGCGTGTTGGGTTGTATGGCCGAACGTTTAAAAGCCAAATTATTAGAGGAAGAAAAACTAGTAGATATTGTTATTGGTCCAGATGCCTACAGAAGCTTACCAAGCCTAATTGAAGAGGCTGAAGGTGGACAAAAATCGGTAAATGTGTTGCTAAGTAGAGATGAGACCTATGCTGATATTTCGCCAATTAGGTTAGATAGCAATGGCGTTTGTGCGTTTGTGTCTATTATGCGTGGTTGCAACAATATGTGCAGCTTTTGCGTGGTGCCTTTTACCCGTGGCAGAGAACGTAGTAGAGATGCAGTTTCGATAGTTGCAGAAGCTCAAGATTTATTTGATAAAGGGTACAAAGAAGTAACACTATTGGGGCAAAATGTAGATAGTTATTATTGGATAGCCGCCGCAAATCCCTCCAAAGGTGGAGCTTATGAAGAAGCTGTTACGTTCGCAAAACTTTTAGAAATGGTAGCTTTAATAAGCCCTGAACTACGAGTTCGTTTCAGTACATCGCACCCGAAAGATATTACCGATGATGTGCTATTTACCATTGCCAAATACGAAAATATTTGCAACTATATTCACCTACCAATCCAAAGCGGCAACTCAAGAATTTTACAATTAATGAACCGTACTTATTCGAGGGAATGGTATTTGGCAAAGGTTGATAGAATAAGAGAAATTATTCCAAATTGCGGCATCACATCAGATATTATTACTGGCTTTTGTACCGAAACCGAAGAAGATCATCAAGATACTTTATCTGCAATGGAATATAGCAAATACGATATGGGGTATATGTATTTTTATAGCGAACGTCCTGGAACACTTGCTGAACGCAGGTTTGATGATGATGTGCCATTAGACGTTAAAAAAAGGCGATTGAGTGAAATTGTAGATATGCAGGGCAAATTATCTACACAAAGCAACCTGAACGATATTGGCAAGACTTTTAAAGTGCTAATAGAAGGCAACAGCAAAAAAAGCGACCAAGATTGGAGTGGCAGAACGGAACAAAATAAATCGATTGTGTTTGCTAAGGAAAATTACGAGCTACAAAAAGGCAATTATGTGTTTGTAAAAGTAAATACCTGCACTAGAGCAACACTTTTGGGGGAAATAGTTGATAATTGATAATTGATAATTGATAATTGATAGTGGTAAACTAAAGATCATGGTAGATATTGTAAAAAATAATTTAGATAAAATTCAGGCGGCTTGTAAAAGTCATCATGTAAAAGAATTGTATTTATTTGGTTCGGCATCTAGAGAAACAGACTTTAACCAGCAAAGTGATATTGATTTTTTGTACAGTATTGATATAGAAAATTTTACAGGTTGGGATACTGATAAATATGACTATATAGACAATATTATTGATCTTGAAAAGGCATTAACAAATTTATTAAAAAGAAAAATTGACCTTATACCTGATATGATAATATCCAATAAATATTTGAAAAAATCTATTGAAGAAAGTAAACAAATGTTGTATGCTGCCTAAGGATAAAGAACGACTGTTAAAATATTTAGATGATGCTTTATTAGCTGCAAATGAACTTGATACTTATGGCGTTTTGAGCCCTCACAAATTTGCTATTAATAACGTAAAATGGATTGCAGAACGCGGAATAGAAATAATTAGCGAAGCATTAAAAAGGGCTTTAGCAATACAACCAGATATTCAAATAACTAACCTATATAAAATTTTTGCAACTAGAAACAAAATTGCTCATGAATATGATTTGGTTGACCCCTATCAATTATACTTAATTGTTAAGAATCATATTCCAGTTTTAATTGCAGAAATAAAAATACTTATCGAAAAAATAGAAGCTGATTTATAATGGATCTACAAAGTATAAAAAACCGTTTTGGCATTATTGGCAATGCACCCGCTTTAAATTTTGCCTTAAATACCGCAGTACAAGTTTCAGCAACAGATTTAACCGTTTTAGTGGTTGGGGAAAGTGGTGTTGGTAAAGAGGTTATTTCGCAAATTATCCATGCTACATCATCACGTAAGCACAACGCTTTTATTGCTTTAAACTGTGGTGCCATACCCGAAGGCACTATTGACAGTGAATTGTTTGGCCACGAAAAAGGGGCTTTTACAGGTGCTGTTGATAGCCGTAAAGGTTATTTTGAAACTGTTAGTGGCGGTACTATTTTTTTAGACGAAATTGGTGAAATGCCGCTTGGTACACAAGCTCGTTTACTACGTGTATTAGAAACTGGTGAGTTTATTAGAGTAGGTTCATCTAAAGTACAAAAAACAGATGTTAGGGTTATCGCAGCGACAAACCGTGAGCTACTTGAATTTGCTGAAAAAGGAAGGTTTAGACAAGATTTATACTATCGCTTAAGCACTGTACCAATTCGTGTACCTGCTTTAAGAGATAGAAAAGAAGACATTATTTTATTGTTTAGAAAGTTTGTGGTTGATTTTGCTGAACGTTATAAAACAACACCTGTTCAGCTAGATGAAGAAGCCAGAAATTTGTTAATTAACTACCCTTTTCCAGGTAATGTACGTGAATTGAAGAACCTTGCAGAACAGATATCGGTATTAAGTAATTCGCAAGTTTTAAATGTAGCACAGCTAAAGAAATTTTTACCAGAAAAAGTAATGAATCGTATGCCCATGCTGGCCAGCGATGCAGCACCACAAGGGGAATTTGCAAACGAAAGAGAACTATTATATAAGCTTTTTTTCGATATGAAAAAAGATGTAACCGAGTTGAAAAAAATGTTCTTAGAAATATTGCAAAACCCATCATTGGCAGGCACTGCGGCTAATTTTACCAAAGAAAGTTTAATGAGCGATTTTCATGCAAACGGCTCACATGATTTACATCAAATGCTGCCATCACCTAATAAACAACATAACCATGCACAACCGCAATATCAACCAAATAATAATCAAGCTGTTTTAATAAATGAAGATGATATTCAACAACACGAGGAAGTAGAGGAAACGCTGAACATTATGATAATTGAAAAAGAATTAATTATTAAAGCACTGAAAAAACATAAGGGTAAACGTAAGGATGCTTCTGCAGATTTGGGAATTAGCGAAAGAACATTGTATAGAAAGCTGAAGGAGTATGATATTGATGACCTTTAAAAGAATTAAAAATAATAATTAACAATGAAAAATTTTAAGACATCCAATTTATACTTCGTTACAAAATATCTGCTTTGTTCATTATTAATTATTATTTGTTCACTTTTAATTACTGCTTGTGGTGTGTACTCATTTAAAGATGTATCTATTGATTATACCAAATATAAGACCATCAAAATAGGTTTTATTGAAAACAGGGCACCAATCATCAACACACAATTAGCTCCTAAACTAAATGATAAGCTACAACAAAAAATAGTTAGCCAAACCAAACTTACCCGAACTAATAATGACGATGCACATTACCAATTAAGTGGTTTTATATCAACTTACAATGTTACCACAACCGCAATTTCATCTACACAAGCAGCTACAAACCGCTTAAACATTGGTGTTCACATGGTTGTGAAAAATACTTTAGAGAATAAAACAGATGAATTTGATGTAAGTCGTAACTTTGACTTTTCAGCCAATCTATCCATTGATCAAGCCTATGTTCAGTTGCAAGATGAAATTCTACGCAACTTAACTGATGAAATTTTCAACCATATTTTTTCTAATTGGTAATCTATTTGTATTTTCATTCCTAATGGCAGTAGAACAAGTTTTATATAACGTAGCAGGCAACAATAACTTAGCGGCAATTGCCACTGACGACCTATTTCATATTGCCAGTGAATATCCTTATTTTTCCCCTGCTCAATTTTTATTGGCACTAAAACAAAAAGAACAAAGTAGTTATAGTTTCAACTATCAAATTCAAAAAGCCGCTTTACATTTTAGTAACCCAATGTGGTTGCAATACCAACTTCAAAACGAAACTATTGGCGAGCCGTTATTAGAAAAAAAAGAATTTAATGATTATCAAGAAACAGTAGAACCTAAAATAGATGATTCAATTATTAAAACTACAACTCCTGTTGTCACAGAATCTGTTGTTGTTGATTATAAGCCTGAAGCAGCTGTTGAACCAGAACGAATTATTGAGGATGTTTTAATCCCTTTTCAGCCATCAATTCCAGCTGACGATGAACCGAAGAATGAAGGTGGTATAATTGACTATTCAGCTTATGCCTTATCCAATCATTTAGCCGAAAATAAGATAGATAAAGTTATAGCTGAACCTGTGAAACCCGTTACAATACCGCATTCGCAATATCAACCACCAAATACATTTAACAATATTGCTAGTAATAACAATGGTTTTGAAGTGCCCACTTTAGAAGCCGTTAAACAATTACTAGAAGGTAAAGCACCAGCATCTTACGCTCCTTTTGTAAATGGAAATGCAGATACCAAAAAAGCGAATGGCTCAACAATACCATCGTATAATTTCAATGGTTTTAGCAAAGATATTACCGATAAAGCCAACGAAATTTCTGCTAATGCAGTGTCTTTAAGTGAGTCTTATAATGAAGAAGAGGATGTTGCCATTGAAGAAGAAGAAGAAATTAATCAGACTAATAATATTTCTGCAGTTTTATCTAACCAAATGGCAGATTTTAGAAAGCCAATAAGTGAAGATGCCAAATTGGATTTTGAAAATGAACCACTTTTTAAAATTGATTATTTTGCTTCACAAGGCATTAAAATAGATTTAACACAACAACCACAAGATAAATTAACTCTTCAGTTAAGGCGTTTTACAGATTGGTTAAAACAAGTTAAAGGACAAACTCCTAACCCACAAGATTTAGGAACTGATCCTGAATTAGAAAAAGCCATTGCTAATATTGCCAAAACATCTATTGCGGCAAGGGAAATTGTTACCGAAACTATGGCTGATGTTTTTGTTAAACAAGGTAAGGTTGATAAGGCAATTCAGCTCTATATAAAATTAAGTTTTTTAGATCCTCACAAATCCGCTTATTTTGCCGAGAAGATTCAACAATTAAAAGGTATTTAATCATGGTATATTTGTTTTTAGCATTAATTGTAATAGCCTGTGTGGCTTTAGGTTTTATTGTATTAGTTCAAAACCCAAAAGGTGGTGGTTTGGCTGGTAATGTTGGTGGGTTAGGGAATAATATTATGGGTGTAAAACAAACCAATGATGTATTGGAAAAAGGTACTTGGATTTTTGCTGGCATAATTGCAGTATTGGCATTAACCTCTACTTTGTTTTTAAAGGGGGTGGCTACAACTGCCGTTGATAATTCTTTAATACAAAAAGTAAACACAAGTGGTACTGCACCTGCCCAACCACTAAAGAAATAATCAAACTTTTACTGATAAATATTATTGCCCCGCTGTATATTACAGTCGGGGTTTCTATTATTATAAGAGCGTAATGGTTCATAGTTTATTTTAACAGCCAAATCATTTACATGAAAAAAATAATTGCCTTTATTTTAATAATCTTTTTTATTACGGTTGCCATTGCAGGCTACTTAATCTTTGGTTCAGCCACAGCTTTTGATGAAAAAACCAAGGCATTTGTAATTGAAAATGGCAAGACGGATAAAGCCTCAGTATTAGCAACTTTAGAGAAAGAACATATTATTGAAAACGTAATGGCATTTGGCGTTTTAGCCGATAGATTAGATGTTTGGAAGCGTTTAAAACCAGGTAAGTTTCAATTGAAAAATGGTGATAATTTATTGACGCTAACCAAAATGTTACGCAACAACCGACAGGTAGAAGTAAAACTCATTATTAATAAATTAAGAAAAAAAGAAGACCTTGCTAAACTGATTTCTAAAAACTTTGCACCCGATAGTATTACGGTACTAAACTACTTAAATAACAATGATAATTTAAAGCAATTTGGGGTTGATAGCTTGACTATTTTCTCTATCATTTTACCAAACACATATTCGTTTTATTATTATACACCGCTTACAAAAATTTTCTCAAAAATTAAAAATTCAAGAGATGCTTTTTGGGATGCAAAAGATAGACAGATTAAGGCAACAGCTTTGGCCTTAACGCCAACAGAGATTTATACTTTAGCATCAATAGTTGAGGAAGAAACTAATAGAGAGGCGGATAAAGGCAATATTGCAAGTGTATATATAAACCGTTACAATAAAGGCATGAAGCTTGGTGCCGACCCTACTGTACGCTTTGCTATGAACGATTTTACAATTAAACGTGTGTATGAAAAATACCTACAAATTGAGTCACCGTATAATACCTATAAAAACACTGGCCTGCCTCCTGGGCCAATTTGTACGCCAAGTGCCAATACAATTGATGCGGTTTTAAATGCACCAAAAACGGACTATTTATTTTTTGTTGCAAATGCTGATTTAAAAGGCGGTAGCCACTTTAGTAGCAACTATGCTGAGCACTTACAGTATGCAAAAGAATACCAAAAAGCATTGACCATTTATTTAGAAAAGAAGCAAGCAAAAGGCGATGACTAAGTTAGAACGGATGATATTACGGTCTAAACCAATTACTTTTATGGCTCATAAAAGCAAGCAAGTTTATTTGCCTGGGCATGATGGTTTGCACCTATATGATGTTACAAAATTCTTTCTAAAACAAATAGATAAGTTAGGGATAAATGAACGAGCTTCTGCCATTTCTTTCAATTTAATTATGGCGCTTCCAGCGGCAGTTTTGTTTTTATTTTCCATCATTCCCTACCTACCCCAATCGGAAGATTTACAAGCTCAAGTTTTAGGTTTGTTTAAAGATATTGCGCCAAATTCTGGCACCTATACTTTTATACGCAACTTACTTGATGGCTTGATGGAAAGGCATGTTGGTGTATTTTCCTCCGGATTTGTATTGCTTATTTTTTATGCATCTAATGCTATGATTGGCGTAATAAGGACCTTTGATAGATCGGTGCTTGAGAACAAAAAATATTTTTTACACAAACGTTTAAGAGCTATTAAAATAACCTGTATTTTAATTTTGCTAGTTTTAGTTTCTGCCACATTATTAATGGGGCAAGATGAGTTTGCAGGCTTGCTAAAAAGTATCTTTCAAATGAAACGCAAAGCAAGAATACAGTGGTGGAACGGGATAAGGTGGTTTATTCTAATTGGCTTTTTATTTTACGGCATTGGATTAATCTATAAGTATGCACCTTCGGTAAAAAAGCGTTGGTCGCTTATTTCCCCAGGCTCATTATTAGCAACCGTATTAACCGTATTAACGGCAGCACTATTCTCATATTGGGTTAATCATTTTGCACGTTTCGATAGGGTTTATGGCTCAATAGGCACTGTGTTAGTAATTATGCTGCTCATCCATTTAAACTCGTTAATACTACTAATTGGCTTTGAGCTAAACGTAAGTATTATGCTGCTTAAAACCGAACGTGAAGAAGCATTAAAAGAAATTGAGGCAGGGGCAGAAATGGAAAATATAGAAGGTATGGTGGTGCAAGTTGTTTAACCTATCCAAACTTTTCCTCTACTTTCTCAACCACCACTAAATCATCTATTTCTACATTCATAGGTAGCATACCAATTTGTACAATGGCACGTTTGCCTCTAATTTCTTTTACCTCACCAACTTGATAGTTTTTCTTAGATTTTACTAGCGAACCAATAGTAATTTCTTGCTTTATTTCGATAAATTTTTTGTCTACTTTTTTTGCCAATTTATTTACCACAACTTTTTCATTGCCTTTAAATAATAGGGTGTACAGGCTTTTTATAACCTCGTCTTTTTTATCAGATTTTTTGTAATCTAATGCTATATGTTTCAGCTTTCGCTCCATATCTTTTAAGTATACCAAGCGCTCTTCTGTAACCTGATTTTGATGTTTTAGTGTTTCTATTTGTTGACTGTGGCGTTCTTTATTAAGCATTAAATCCATCTCTTTTTTTAGCTTCTCATTTTCACGAATTAGCTTGTGCAAGTCCTTTTTCTCAACATCCAATTGCTGTAAATCTTGCTCTGTACGATTCAATAATTTATCTAATTTAAAATGGTCTTCATCTACCAATTTTCTGGCACGGTTAATTAAATGTTGCGGCAAACCAATACGTTCTGCGATAGAAAAAGTATAGCTGCTACCAGGCTTGCCAACTATTAATTTGTACAATGGTTGCAAATGAACTTCATCAAACTGCATGGCACCGTTAATGATGCCTTGTGTTCGATTGGCCATCACTTTTAGGTTGAGATAATGCGTAGTTACAATACCAAAAGCATGTCTGCGACCCAATTCTTCCATAATTACTTCGGCAAATGCACCGCCTAAATTAGGGTCGCTACCGCTACCTAATTCATCTATAAAAAACAAGGTTTTACCATTAGCAACTTCTATAAAATGCTTCATATGTTGCAGGTGTGATGAGTAGGTACTCAACTCAAATTCAATACTCTGTGTATCGCCAATATGTATAAATAATTGCCTAAAAATACCCATTTGAGAAGTTGGATGCACAGGCACCAACAAGCCACTTTGCAGCATTATTTGGTTAAGCCCAATGGTTTTCATGGTAACGGTTTTGCCGCCAGCATTGGGACCACTAATTACTAAAATCCTGCTTTTCTCATCTAATGTTAATGTAACAGGAATAGTTTTTTTATTAGATGATTTATTGTACAAATACAATAAAGGATGGTAAGCATCTTTCAATTCTAAGTGTGCTTTATCTACCAAATTAGGAAATTGACCATTCATATCAATAGCCAATTTTGCTTTGGCTTTTATAAAATCAAACTCACCTACAATTTCTAAATAACCCATTAACAAGCCAGAATAAACAGATAATTTACTGGTTAATGCTCGTAAAATACGCTGTACTTCTTTGATTTCTTCATGCTCTAACGAAAATACTTCGTTGTTTAAAGGGATGGTTTCTTCTGGCTCAATAAATGCTGTTTTTCGGCTATCGCTTTCCCCATGTAAGATGCCTTTTACTTGCCTTTTATGTTCGGCAAAAACGGCAACCACACGTCTGCCATTACTAAAACCTTCTTCTATTTCTGCACTATAACCAGCTTTATTCAGTTTGGTAACCACCTTCTCAAACATGCGTCGTAGCTCGTTTCTACGTTTATAAAGGCTCATTCTTATTTTATACAAATCGTCGCTGGCATTGTCTTTTACCGCACCACTTTCATCCAACACTTCATCAATCATTTCTACAATCACTTTCTCGTAATAAGTATTCTCTACAACTTTGGTTAATGCCGGATAAGCCTGTCTTTTTTCGGTATCAAACCACCTAAAAATATTACTAATATTCTCTGTGAGTTTTTTAATATCCATCCATTGTTCACTTACCAACAACGCACCGGGAATGCCCAGTAGCTTAATATCTTTCTGAATATTTAATGAAAAATCATTGGGGAAATACAGACTTTGCTGGTACAGTAATTTGTACTCATGGCTTTGCTGCAATTCAATTTCTATAAATTCTTTTTTGGTATGAATGCGTAGGTTATCAGCTTTTTCTTGTGCATATACTGTTTTGCAATGATTGACCAATAAAGCCTTTACCTTATCAAATTCTAATTGGTGTGCCGCCGTTTCTGGGTATAAACGCATGTTGTAATTTCTGATTTGGAATTTTTGATTTGGGATTTTCTCATCCCGATAGCTATCGGGACGTGTAATTGTTTTTATTCGTGAATTACTTCAAATAATCGCTTACTTTTTTTTGAATGTCTTTTTTTACTTTAATCCATGTTTGTTTTTTTAAACTAATTGGTTCTTCGCTTTCTTCGGCATCTTCAAAAAAACTAATTGCAAAAGGAATTGAAATTGCCAACCGTTGGTCCGGATATTTTTTGTGGTAGCATTTTAAAACATCATCTAAAGAATAATGTTGCAACAATTCTGCTAAATCCCAAAAATCTTTCTTTACAGCTCTGCGTAAAATAGCTGCAACTTTCATAGCCAAAATATCTTTATTGCTAAAATATCTAATGCCATCTTCTATAATTAAATCATCAATTAACTGAAAACGATGGTGCTTTACAAAATCTACTTTTATATCGCCAATAAACCCAAAAACACCAATTGGGTTATTGGTATTTCGGTAAGAGAAATGCGGAAAATGATGTTCTAGTATGGCAACTAATTCGTTATTATCAAACTCTTTTGTAGAGAATAAATCTAAATCAACAGATAAACGATGCTTGTATCTAATAGCTAATGCAGTACCGCCAACCAATGCAAAATGTTCTAATTCTGGTATAGCCATCAATTGCTTTAGTAAAGCCATTGTTGCGGGTTCAACAGATAAGTTTGATAGCATCTGTAATCGGTTAATTCATTATTAAAAATAGCACTTGCTAAATACACACTTTCTTTTGGTAGCCATTTAGCTTTGGTCAAAACTTCACACACTTTTTCATCCCCATAATAGCGTCTACAATTTCTAATATCTGGCACATCACCACGTTCAAACACACGTTCAATTACGAAGTTTGCTTTAGCGTCATAATCTAGTTTGTCAAAATCAACATCCCAAAAAATACGTCGGTGAAATATCGGTTTATCCATTATGAATTGTGATTTGTAATGATTTTATTGATTAAATGATATTCTCGTTTTGTTATGATTGAAGATAATAAATCATTCTTATCATTTCAATCATTTTAATCAGCGGTTTCTTTTTCCATCATCAAATACGCTTTAATAAAACCGTCTAATTCACCATCCATTACTGGGCCAACATTACCTACTTCGTAATCTGTACGGTGGTCTTTTATCATCTTATATGGATGAAAAACATAACTTCTAATTTGGCTACCCCATTCTATCTTTTTCTTATTGCTATTGCTGGCATTTAATACTTCTTGCCGCTTACGCATTTCCTCTTCGTACAACCTACTTTTTAGCATTTTCATGGCAAGTTCACGGTTTTCGCCTTGTGTTCGTGCTTGCTGACATTCAACTATAAAACCACTTGGCCCGTGTTTTAAACGCACCGCAGTTTCTACTTTGTTTACATTCTGACCACCACTACCACCACTGCGATAAAATGCCCATTCTAAGTCAGCAGGATTTACGTCAATGTCAATACTATCATCAATTAATGGATACACATAAACTGAGGCAAATGATGTATGTCTTCGTGCATTACTATCAAATGGCGAAATACGCACCAAGCGATGTACCCCACTTTCAGCCTTTAAAAAACCATACGCAAACGGCCCATCAAATTGTAATGTGGCCGATTTTATACCTGCACCATCACCTTCTTGATAATCTAGCTCAGTAACTTTCCAGCCTTGCTTTTGCCCATACATTAGGTACATACGCAATAGCATATCGGCCCAATCTTGACTTTCGGTACCGCCAGCCCCAGAATTAATTTGCAGTATGCCTGGCAATTCATCCTCGGGTTTGTTAAGCGTACTTTTAAATTCAGCATCTTCAATAGCCGTTACTGCTGCATCGTAGGCTTTTTTTGCTTCTTCTTCCGTTTCATCACCACTTTTCCAAAACTCAAATAGCACGGCAAAATCTTCTACGGCAGTATCAACTTGCTCGTATAATTTCATCCAAAATTCGTTGAGTTTAATGTCCTTCATGGTGGCAGTGGCTCGGGCATTATCATCCCAAAAACCCTGCGACAGCGATAACTGACGGTCTTGTTCTACTTTGTATTTGCGGTTCTCGTAGTCAAAGAAACCTCCTCAATACCAAAACACGGTCTCTTATATCTTTTAATTGCTCTTGTGTCATAGGCTGCAAAGTACATTGATATTCTTAAAATTATGTAGTAGGTATTTACGTTACCCGCTTTTGTAGTGCTATTTAGCATCGTTGCGTCGCACACTTATTACTTTTAAATACACTTTTCGGCTTTACCTATTTAGTATTTTAACTTTCAAAAAAAGATAATTTCTTATCCCAATTCTGATTAATTTCATACCCATGAAAACATATCGTTGGGGTATTTTAGGGGCCGGTAGAATTGCTGATAAATTCTGCGAAGCACTCAATTATACAGAAGGTGCAGAAGTATATGCAGTTGCCTCTCGTAACGCCGTAAATTTACAAACTTTTGCAAGCAAACACAAAGCCACAAATAGTTATACCAACTATCTCGATTTAGTAAATGACGCCCATGTTGACATTATTTACATTGCAACACCACATGCTTTTCATTACGAGCATTCTTTGCTTTGCTTAAACCACAACAAGCCAGTTTTGTGCGAAAAGCCATTATCGCTCAGCTACCAGCAAAGTGTAGCTATGATTGCACTAGCCAAGGAAAAGCAATTATTTTTTATGGAAGGTTTATGGACACGCTTTATGCCATTTACTCATAAAATATTAGCGCTTATTTGTGAAGATACTATTGGTAGTGTAAAACATATTCAAGCAGATTTTGGGTTTGCCGCCCCTTTTGATGTTAACGGCAGAATGTATAATAAAGCTCTTGGTGGCGGCTCTGTTTTTGATATTGGCATCTACCCTATTTTTCTAGCAACGCTTATACTAGGCACTCCAATACAAGTACAAGCCATTGTTACACCAACCGTTACTGGGGTAGATGAAACGGCTTCCATGCAACTTCAATATGCCAATGGTGCTTCTACACAATTGCTGTCTACTATTGCTTTTAACACACCTACTGAAGCTACAATCATTGGCACAAAAGGCCGCATTCATATACAAAATCCATGGTTTAAAGCAACAGACATAACACTTATTTTGAACGATGGAATGACCCAACATTTTTCTATGCCACATGCCAGTAATGGCTTTGAATATGAAATACGTGAAGTAACCAATTGCTTAAATAATGGGCTTCTAGAAAGCCCATTGCTGCAACATAGTTTCACTTTGCAATTGGCCAAGATTATGGATGAAGTATTAAGTTATTTGGCTGCGTAAATCCTACAGCAATTCTATCACCATAGCACTCCCAGCTTTTTTATAAAAAGTTGTATTGCCTATTTTACCGTCTTATTGTTTAAAACATTGATTAGTGTGACAGTAATTCTTACGCTGCTACAACTTAATGTGTAACCCAAACTTAAAGCATCATCTTATCCATTTATTTCGCTCGGATAGCGCTTCATTTTTTCACTATCATAACTTACAATTCCGTTATCACTTTTCACTAATCCCTATCTTCGCTGGCTATGAATAAAGAGGTTGTTTTAAGTGGCATTCGCCCTACGGGTTTTTTACATCTAGGTAATTATTTTGGTGCTATGCGTAACTATGTTCGTATGCAAGATGAGTATAATTGTTACTTTTTTGTTGCAAACTGGCATGCCTTAACAACTCACCCCGATACTAAGGAATTACATGGTGCCGTACACCGTGTAATTGCCGAAAATGTAGCTTGTGGTTTAGATCCAGAAAAAGTGGCTTTGTACGTGCAAAGTGATGTGCCAGAAATTGCAGAATTGTATTTGTACTTGAATATGTTGGCTTACAAAGGTGAGCTTGAAAAGACAGTAACTTTTAAAGAAAAAGTTCGGCTAAACCCAGATAATGTGAACGCTGGATTGCTTACCTACCCTGTATTACAGGCTGCCGACATTTTGATTCACCGTGCAGTAAAAGTTCCAGTTGGTAAAGATCAAGAGCAGCATTTAGAGATGGCTAGAAATTTTGCCCAGCGTTTTAACCATCGTTATGGCAATGTGTTGCCAGAGCCCCATGCGTTTAATTATGGTGGTGAATTAATTAAAATTTTAAGCCTAGATGGCATTGGCAAAATGAGCAAAAGTGAGAACCAAATGAACACCCTTTATTTGGCAGATAGTGATGAATTACTTCGTAAAAAAATAATGAAAGCCAAAACAGCTGAAACACCTGTTGAGCCTAACAGCACTAAGCCAGATTTTATAGAGAATTTATTTACGCTCATGGGCTTGGTAAGCACCCCAGATACGCTTGAAAAATTTGAGGCGGATTTTAATAATTGTGTTATTCGTTATGGCGATATGAAGAAGCAATTAGGAGAGGATATGGTAAAATTTATTACACCAATCCGTGAAAAAGCTGCGGATATTCAAAACGATAAAGCACTATTAACCAGCATTATAAAACAAGGGGCTGAAAAAGCACGAGAAAGTGCATCTGCTACTTTAAAAGAAGTAAGGCAAGCAATTGGCATGTAAGAATAGTGACAAAGAACAAGGTTCAAGTGGGAAACTTTAATTTAAGAATTTTGAAACTTGAATCTTAATAATTGTGTTTTAAATTCTTTCAATTAAGTTCGTTCCTATAACATTAAACTTCGTAAATCTTACATCATAAATGGCAAAGTCAAAAAAACCAAAACACGTAGCAATAGCAGGCAATATTGGTGCTGGTAAAACAACCTTAACTGAAATGTTGAGCAAGCATTATAAATGGATTCCTCAGTTTGAGGATGTTGACCACAACCCTTACCTAATGGACTTTTACGAGGATATGCCACGTTGGAGTTTTAACTTACAGATATATTTTTTAAACAGTCGTTTGAACCAATTATTGGAGATTCAAAGGGGTACTGAAACCATTATTCAGGATAGAACAATTTATGAGGATGCAAATATTTTTGCCCCCAACTTGCACGATATGGGCTTAATGGGCAAGCGTGATTTTGATAATTACTACCAGTTTTTTCAAACGTTAAAAACAATGGTAGAGCCGCCAGATTTATTGATTTATTTAAAATGTTCTGTACCAACATTGGTGGCACAGATACAAAAACGTGGCCGTGAATATGAAGAAAATATCCGCTTGGATTATTTAAAAAAACTAAACGAATACTATACTAAATTTATATCTGGCTACAACGAAGGCCCCGTATTGATTATTGATTGTGATAAAAATAAATTTGCTGAAAACGAAGAACATTATGGCGAAATAATTACCAAAATTGATAGCCAATTATTTGGACTTTTTTAAAAACAAAATACCCCAATCATTCAATAATGATTGGGGTATTTTATTAAGGAAATATTTACGGAAAGGTAATTAAATTTTAGGTGCAGCCATCAAAATCTCCTCGCTTACACCAGCTTTATATTTTTCAAAGTTGGCAACAAATTCTTGAGCCAGTTTTTTAGCTGCAACATCGTAAGCAGTTCTATCGGCCCAGGTATAACGGGGATTTAATAATTCCTTGGGAACTTTAGGACAAAACTTAGGCATCAACATACCAAAAATTGGGTGTGCTTCGTAGTTTACATTATCCAGACCACCATTTAATGCAGCAGTAATCATTGCCCTAGTAAAATTAAGTTTTATGCGATTGCCAATGCCATAACCGCCACCGCTCCAGCCAGTATTTATCATCCAAACATTTACCTTATTTGCTTCCATTTTTTCACCCAACATTTTAGCATAAAAGCCTGGGTGCAATGGCATAAAAGGAGCACCAAAGCAAGCACTGAAAGTACTTTTAGGTTCTGTAACACCAGCTTCGGTACCAGCAACTTTTGCGGTATAACCACTAATAAATTGGTACATGGCTTGGGCTTTTGTTAGCTTACTAATTGGTGGCAAAACACCATATGCATCACAAGTTAAAAAGAAAATATTTTTTGGTAACCCACCAATACTTGGCTCAGCTGCGTTACTAATAAAATGTAACGGATAACTTACTCTTGTGTTTTCTGTAATTGTTTTATCGCTAAAGTCAATATCATTTGTGCTATCAAAAAAAACAACATTTTCTACTAATGCACCAGTATGAATAGCATGATAAATTTCAGGTTCTTTATCCTCACTTAAATCTATTGTTTTAGCATAGCAACCACCTTCAAAATTAAATACACCGTCATTTGTCCAACCATGTTCATCATCACCAATTAATTGACGGTTTGGGTCGGCACTTAAGGTTGTTTTACCAGTACCACTCAAACCGAAAAATATTGCCGCATCTTCCGCATTACCCTTATTGGCACTGCAATGCATACTTAACACCTGATGATTGTATGGTAATAAAAAGTTTAAAATAGTAAAGATGCCTTTTTTAATTTCACCAGTGTAGCCAGAGCCCCCAATCAGTATGCTTTTATGTGTAAATGAAACAATGGCGAAATTGTGTTGACGTGTGCCATCCACCGCTGGATTAGCTTTAAAACCGGGTGCTTGGATAATATGCCAATCGGGTTCAAAACTGTCCAATTCCTCTTCAGTTGGGCGAAGGAACATATTGCACGCAAACAAGTTCGCAGAAGGCTGATCATTAATAATACGAATATTTAAGCGATAATTTTCATCGGCACAAGCATAGGCATCTCTCATCCACAGCTCACCTTTTTTATCCAAATAAGCAATCATTTTTTGCTTCAGTTGAAGAAAATATTTTTCTTCAATCGGAATATTAAAGTTGTTCCAATTCACAGTAGAGGTAGTAATACCGTCCTTAACTATAAACTTATCCTGCGGACTTCTACCTGTAAACTCACCTGTATTAATGCACAAAGCTCCTGTGTTATTAATCACTCCCTCGCCTCGCAAAAGGGCTTGTTCGGTTAATTCTGCAGAGCTTAGTTGATAATGGCAATTAATAGATTCTGAAAGCCCTAAACTTGATAATGCTGATGCAGACAATTGATTTATTTGATATGGCATAAAAACAAACGTTTGTTAGTTTTACGAAAGTAGTGTTTTAAATTATTTCTAAATTCAATTCGCTAATTAATATTTATTTAACCTTTTCCACAGTGCAAACGATTACGTTTTAAATAAATTCTAACAAATTGGTTTTTTAGGATTTACAAGATTTACCAATTGATTGCTTGTAAAAATTTGAGGATTTCTGGATGAATAGATTACTAAGATTTAGACTTCCAAAAGCCATTATTTATTGGCAATGCGTTTGTTTTATTATTTTGCATCACTTCATAATATGATTACTCTACAAACAATAGAACAAATAAAAAACCGCCTTGATATTATTGATGTGGTGGCCGAGTTTGTGAAATTGAAAAAACGTGGTAGCAATTATTTAGGTAACTGTCCTTTTCATAACGAGAAGTCGCCTTCGTTTACGGTTTCTCCAGCAAAAGAATTGTATAAATGTTTTGGCTGTGGCAAAAGTGGTAATACCATTACGTTTGTAATGGAACACGAAAAACTTAGCTATGTAGAAGCCCTTAAATGGTTGGCCGCTCGTTACAATATTGAAGTTGAAGAAACACAAGTAAGCGAAGCCCAAAAACAGCAATTTGCAGTAGCCGATAGTTTATACATTATTAATAATTTTTCCGCTAAGTTTTTTGCAGAGCAATTGTTTGATACCGAAGATGGGCAAGCTATTGCCATGAGTTATTTAAAAGAACGTGGCTTTAGGGAAGAGATTATTAAAAAGTTTCAAATTGGCTATAACCCACAAAGTATAAACACCCTTACCAAAGCATTATTGGCCAACCAATTTAATAAAGAATTATTACCCAAAACTGGGTTGGTTGTAGTACGCAATGAAACTGAATTGGTTGATAATTATCGTGGTAGAATCATCTTCCCTATTCATGGCAATACGGGTAAAATAATTGGTTTTGGTGCAAGGGTTATTGGCAAAGCTGATAAAGCACCAAAGTACATTAACACACCCGAAAATGATATTTATGTAAAAAGCAAAATCCTCTACGGCTCTTATTTTGCAAGGGTTGCAATAGATAAAGCCGATGAATGTTTGTTGGTTGAAGGCTACACAGATGTGGTGAGTTTGCACCAAGCTGGCATTGAAAATGTGGTGGCAAGTGGCGGTACATCTTTAACTATTGACCAACTAAGATTGGTAAAAAAATATACCAATAACCTCACCATTATTTACGATGGTGATAGTGCTGGTATTAAGGCGGCTTTGCGTGGTTTAGACATGGCTTTAGAAGAAGGCTTAAACGTAAAGTTGGTACTAATTCCTGATAAAGAAGACCCAGATAGTTACGTAAATAAAGTTGGGGCTACTGGCTTTAAAGATTTTATAGCTGCTAATAAAAAAGATTTTATTCTTTTTCAGTTAGAAGTGATGTTAAAGGATGCTGGCACAGATATAACAAAAAAAAGTACGCTGGTAAACCAAATTGCCGAGACAATTAGTAAAATAAATAAGGCAGAAGATTTTACCAAACAACAAGAATACATTAAACAATGTTCATCTATATTAAAAATTGATGAAGGTGGGTTGACCACTTTGGTGAATAAATACAAGCGAGATAAGGTTGTAAAAGACGAGAAAAAGCAATCCTTTGACGACATTAACGCACAGTTGGTTGAGCAGCCAGAAGACGTATTAGACGATAACACTTTTTTAATAAATATTGATGAAAAACACGAACGTAATGTGTTGCGTGTGCTGCTTGAATTTGGCTTAAACCAATTTTCAGAAACACAAACTGTGGCAGAGTATGTATTTACAGAAATGGAAGGTTTTCACTTTGATAACCAACAGTTAGAGCAGTTGTTAGAGATGTACAGACTGCAGTATAGGCAAGGCTTACAACCAAATACTAAGTCTTTTTTATACAATGAAGATGAAGCCATCCGTAACCTAACAATTGCGATTACTATTTTTCCATACGAGTTAAATGCAGGCTGGGATAACCTAATTGATGGCAAAAAAATTACAGGACGAGATACAAGTCACCAAGATGTATTGATGAGTTTAAACTATTATAAGCTACGTAAAATTAAAAAAATGTTTGACCAAAACCAGTACGACATGGAACACGCAGATATGGACGGGCAAATGCAATTAATAAAAATTCACCAGCATTTAAAACAAATGGAACAACAAATTACCAAACAATTAGGT
>JAYVNQ010000186.1:0-33097 GCA_043758365.1 Chitinophagales bacterium | reverse complement strand
AAATACTTGTAATGCAGCAGCATATTTTTTATCGTCAAATAAAGCGAAGCCCTTTTCCATATAAGCATCCATAAAATTGTAATTGTTAATGATACTTTTATCGAACAATGAAATGGCTTGTTGCTTATTACCTGTCCGTGCAAAATAAATACCCCTAAAAAAACTTGTGTAACTATCGTATTCCCTACCCATCCGTAAATTATCAATTTCATCACAAAGCTTTATGGCAGTGATATTTTTTGTTTCCGCGTACAAATTTGTCAACGCTAATAACCCATCTGGTGCCCTGTAAATTTTCAAAGCATTTAAGTAGCAATTTATTGCTTGCGATGTGTCTTTTGAATGCTCATAAATTTTTGCCAACTTAAACCAAAGTGCATAATTACCCCTATCCTTTAAAATCAAACTATCCATCTGAGCAATGGCTAATTTATATTCGCCGATACTATCTAAAACAGTAACATAGTTAAACCGTAACCCGGCGCTATCTCTATTTTCTGTAACTGCCTTAGCTATTTTTTTTACAAATGCTGCATCAACATTGTGTTTTGCGGCCATATCGCTACTACAATTTTTACAAGAAACCAGTAGAATTAATAAAAAAGAAGAGAAGAAAATCGTTTTATTCATACTACAAAAATAAATGGTGCTTATTGTTAAATGATTGTTTTTTTACAGAACATTAAAGTAACTGTTGATTTAGTATTTTTTGTGTACCAATAAAAATATGCGTTAAAATATTGACAGATTTCAGGCACAACACATCTCAAACCATAAATCCCAAATCAAACAAATATCTTCGCAAGTAATACAAAAACTATGGCTGAAGATTTACAAATTGTAATAGGTAGCAAAGAGGAACAGTACCAAAATTTATTACCCCAAATTGAAGGCTTATTAATGGGTGAAGAAGATTTGATAGCCAATTTGGCAAATGTTACAGCTGCCTTAAAAGAACAATTTGGTTGGTTTTGGGTGGGCTTCTATTTGGTTAAAAAAGATGAGTTAGTATTAGCACCATTTCAAGGTCCGGTTGCTTGCACCAGAATAAAAAAAGGACGTGGTGTTTGTGGTACTAGCTGGGAAAAAGCAAAAACCTTAATTGTACCAGATGTTGAAAATTTTCCGGGGCATATTGCTTGTAGTAGCTTATCAAAAAGCGAAATTGTAATACCTATAATCCTTGCTGGGCATGTGTTTGGGGTTTTGGATGTTGACAGCGAACACTTAGATTATTTTGACGAAACCGATCAACGATATCTAGAAAAAATAATTGGGCTTATCACGTTTCAATAACATTAAATCGTTCATTTTACTTACACTATTTTTCTACCATGAAGCAATTTGTTGTTCCAAATATTTACCGTAGCAACCTGATAAGTGCTATCAAAGCAAAGCGCAAAAGCGATGATAAACTAAAGAAAGATTTTACGCCGACATTGCTAGATTTTGGTACGATACAAATTTATTTGGCTCGCCATTTTGGGTTTTGTTATGGGGTAGAAAATGCCATTGAAATTGCTTTTAGAACAATAGACGATAACCCTGGTAAACGTATTTTTTTATTAAGCGAAATGATACATAACCCTCAAGTAAATGCCGACTTACAAGACCGTGGAGTTAGTTTTTTACAAGATACTTATGGTAAACAAATAGTGCCTTTTGACGAGATTACACAAGATGATATAGTGCTAATTCCTGCATTTGGTACCACCTTGTCAATTGAAAAAATATTACATGAAAAAGGTATCCCCATAGAGAAGTATAATACCACTTGCCCATTTGTAGAAAAGGTATGGAACAGGGGCGAACAAATTGCTAAAAAAGGTTACAGTATTGTTATTCATGGTAAACCAAAACACGAGGAAACAAGGGCCACTTTTTCTCATGCGGCAGCTAACGCACCAAGTGTTATTGTTAGCGATATGGCCGAAACAATTGAGCTTGGAAAATATATTACTGGCGAGAAATTAGCAGCCGATTTTTACAAAGAATTTGCTGGTCGTTTTTCTGATGGATTTGATATTGGCAAAGACTTACAGCGTTTTGGAGTTATTAACCAAACTACACAATTGGCAACAGATACGCAAGCTATTTCCGACTATTTAAAACGGACAGTTACACAACATTATCAACTAAATGAGTTTACTATTGGCAACCATTTTGCAGATACAAGAGATACGCTTTGCTATGCCACAAACGACAACCAAACTGCTGTAACAGGTATGCTGCAAACCGAAGCAGATTTGGCCTTAGTAATAGGAGGCTACAATAGCAGCAACACGTCGCATTTGGTGGAATTGTGCGAACCCAAATTACCTACTTACTTTATTGATAGTGCAGATAAATTGACCTCGAAAAATGAACTTATAAATTGTAATTGGCAAACAAAACAACAAACTATTATTACTGATTTTTTACCACAACACGAGCCAGTAAAAATATTAATAACCAGTGGTGCAAGCTGCCCAGATGCCGTTGTAGAAAGTGTTGTTAAAAAATTAGTTAGCTTTTATAAAACCAGTTTTAGTGTTGAACAGATGACACAAAACTTTTAGCTCTGGTAATAATTTAAGTACAAATAAAAATCTGAATTCTTATTTTATTCACTACCTAATAACTCTCTTCATCATTAGGAAAATCGCTGGTTTTAATATCAACGATATAATTTTTTACTGCACCTGTTATCTGCTCATGCAAGCTGGCATACTGGCGCAGAAAACGTGGCTTAAATTCTGTGTTAATACCAAGCATATCATGCATTACCAATACCTGTCCATCGCAATATTTACCTGCTCCAATACCTATTGTTGGAATGGCAAGCGACTCAGAAACTGCCTTAGCTAATGCCGCAGGAATTTTTTCTAACACAATGGCAAAGCATCCGGCAGCCTGCAATAATTGACAATCATTTTTTAGCTTTTCAGCTTCTGCATCTTCCTTTGCCCTTACGGTATAAGTGCCAAATTTATAAATACTTTGTGGCGTTAAACCCAAATGACCCATTACGGGAATACCCGCACTCACAATGCGTTTGATGCTATCTACTACTTCTTCGCCACCTTCTAATTTAATAGCATGGCCATTGGTTTCTTTCATAATTTTTATAGCTGAAGCCAGGGCTACTTTTGAATCTGATTGATAGGATCCAAAAGGCATATCAACCACTACAAAACTTCTATCAACACCACGAACAACACATTGAGCATGGTAAATCATTTGGTCTAGCGTTATAGGCAAAGTGGTTTCATTTCCAGCCATTACATTACTAGCACTATCGCCTACCAAAATCACATCAATACCAGCAGCATCAAATAGTTTGGCAAAAGAAAAATCGTAAGCCGTAAGCATCGAAATTTTCTCACCATTGGCTTTCATTTTTTGTAAAGTATGGGTAGTTATTTTTTTTATTTCTTTATGGATTGACATGCCATGTATGATTTTTGATGTGTGATTTTAGATGTTATGATAACAAAAAATCTAGTTTAAGATATTTTACTAAAATAATACGTAGTAAATAATGGTGCTTGTCAAATCGGAAATCAAAAATCCCAAATCACAAATGGCTTCCTACTTCACTTCTTCATATAAACTTTGCACCAAACCATCTGCCAAGCCAATTTTAGGTACATAAATTTCTTCAATATTTGCCCATTTCATTACATTTATATAGATGGATAATGCTGGCACAATCACATCTGCACGGTCTTCTCTAAGTTTATAAATACGAATTAATTCTTCAACGGTATAGCTGCTTAATTCTTTATGAAAATCCTTCAAAAGCTGTAGGCTCAAGGGTTTGCCGTCTTTCTTTTTACTTAGCGAAAACACTTTATTAATATTACCACCCGTGCCAATAGCAGCAATTGGCAAAACAGACTTTGTATTTAACTTAAGATGGTCACGCATTTCATCCCAAACAGTTTCGTGTATTTGTTCTTTAAGTAAACGGATGGTGCCAATGTTAAAGCTTTCACGGTATTTCATCTTTCCTTCGCTAAAAAAAGTAAGCTCAGTACTGCCGCCGCCTACATCAATATACAAGTAACCATGATTTTTATCCATGCCTTCGGCAATGTGGCTTTGATTAATCATGGTAGCCTCTTTATCACCTGTTATTATTTCAATTTCAATACCAGTTTCCAACTTCACTTTACGTATAATGTCTTGGCTATTTTTAGCATCACGCATAGCACTGGTTGCACATGCTCTAAAATGCTCAACTTCGTATGCTTTCATTAAGTGGGCATAAGCTTTCATGGTTTGCATTACCATATCCTTTCTCGCCTTACTTATTTCGCCAAGTTCAAAAACATCAAACCCTAAACGGAGTGGTACACGTACTAGATTTAACTTGTTAAACTGTGGTTTACCATTACCATTTTCAATTACCTCTGTAATTAATAATCTTGCGGCATTACTGCCAATATCAATTGCTGCTAACCTCAATTTTTTTAACTGTTTTTTGGTGTAAATAATGATAGGTTTCTACTTGCGACCGTATCTTTTTGCCTGTGGAAGATACATAGTTATTTGTAAGTTCATTATTGAGAATACGTGCCTTAACGTTATCCTTTAATTGTATGTTGATGATATCTTTTATTTCTTGTTTAATTGATGGCTCTAAAATTGGGAAAGCCGCTTCTACCCTATGGTCTAGGTTGCGAACCATCCAATCTGCCGAGGAAATAAAAATTTTTTCTTTACCGCCATTATTGAAAATCAAAACTCTAGCATGTTCTAAATATTCATCAACAATACTAATGGCTTTTACAGGAAATTTAAACTTCTTGTTTTCCATTACGGCACAAAAAATACTGCGAATAATCAAATTAATTTTTACACCTGCCGTTGCCGCTTCGTACAATTTATTTATTAATGCGGCATCGCTTAGCGAATTCACTTTTACGGTAATAACAGCTTCCTTTTTAGCTTTAGCATTTTTAATTTCTACGTTAATAAGGGCCTCAATTTGCTTACGCATATTGGTTGGGCATACCAACAGTGTTTTACACAAACGCAAATTGCTGATACCAGTTTGCCAGTTCTCTAAATATCGGAAAATGCGGTTAATATCTGCCATCACGTTACGGTTAGATGTAAGCAAGCAATGGTCGCCATAAATTTTTGCTGTACGTTCATTAAGGTTGCCAGTACTAACAAAACCATACTGAATAATTTTATTACCAACACGTTTTTTTATTATACACAACTTGGCATGTATCTTTTGTTTAGGCACGCCCAGCAACACTTTCACGCCTTCTTCTTCTAAAATACTTTTCCATTCTAAATTGGCCTCTTCATCAAATCTTGCTTTTAATTCTAACATCACCACCACTTCTTTACCGTTACGTGCAGCATTAATAATGGCATTAATTATTTTGGAATTTGAAGCTAAACGGTAGGCCGTTAATTTAATAGAAGTTACATGTGGATCCATGGCAGCTTCACGCAATAAATCAATAACACTGTTGTAAGAGTGGTAGGGGAAATGCAGCATTACATCCTTCTTTAAAATAACATCTGTAACACGCATTGTGTTTTTTAAGTCAGGATGTGTAAATGGGATTCGACGTGTATTTTTTGTAGCAAAAACATCGGGAAAATCAATAAAATGCCTAAAATTGTGGATACGGCCGCCAGGAATAATATTACTTTTTCTAGATAAGTTTAAACGACGAATCAAATATTCCAACAAGCCTGCATCCATCTCCTTATCATATACAAAACGAACAGGTTTACCTTTACGACGGTTTTTTAAACCCTTTTCCATTTTTTCAACAAACGTGGTGCTAACATCACTATCAATATCTATTTCTGCATCTTTTGTAACCTTAAAAACATGAGAATCAAAATAGTCGTACTCAAAGTAAGAGAATATATTGGGCAGATTAAACCGTATCACATCCTCTAGCAAAATAATATGCTGCTCACCAGCTTTTGAGGGCAATAAAATAAAGCGACCAACAGCAGTTGCTGGCACTTCTATCAATGAATATTTTTGTTTGTACGCATCGTTTTTTTTTCGCATTACCACGCCTAAATAAATACTCTTATCGCGTATGTAAGGCAGTTGTGGTAAGCTTTCTATCATTAATGGGATAACGTTGCTACGAACCTGTTCATCAAAAAAATGCTTTACAAATTCTTGTTGTACTTTGGTTAAATGCTTTTCATCAAGCAGTATTATTTTCTCTTTTTTAAGCTCTTTTAAAATGCCTTCCCAAATACGATTAAACTCATTTTGTTGGCGCAAAACGGTGGTTTGAATTTGATCTAAAATACTTTGTGGATCATTTTCCATGTGCATATTCAGCTTTCTACGTTTCTCGCCAAACTCAATCATACGCTTTAACGCAGCCACTCGTACCCGAAAAAATTCATCGCTGTTATTAGAAAAAATACCTAAAAAACGGATGCGTTCTTTTAATGGAACTGTTGGGTCGTTGGCCTCTTGCAACACCCTTGCGTTGAAGCTTAACCAACTTATATCTCGTTGAATAAATAACTGTTTGCTCATAAATACTACTTATTGCTCCAAATATAATACAGTGTATATTTTAGATATGTTATGTTTTTAACCGCGGATTTAAATGATTTGAAATGATTAAGATGATTAATAATTTCATCCATACAAATCTGCGGTATTAGTGTTCCTATCACTTCCGTTTCGACATAAATTTTTCCCAAAGTTGCCAAGCATCTGGTGTAAGGTTAAAGGCAAAAACACCACTAATCATCAACCCAGAAAAAATAATACTTCTTAGTAAAATGCCCGCCAATCCCTGAAAATAAGTACCAATAAAATACGCTAATACAAATGCTAATGCAGCTAATAAAATACTATAAACTGTTTTGCTACTAAAAGGCTGCATTTTAAATTGTCTGCGTATAAACTCGAAACGAATAATATTGTAAATAACAAAAGAAATTAGCTGTGCATAAGCAGAGCCAATGATGCCATACTTTTTAATTAAAAAATAATTAAGCGGCAGTATTAAAGCCAGTAAAATAATGCCGCTGTAAAAGTCGAAACGCCAACGGTTTGATGTTTGAATAACGATATTGTTAACCCCAGTACCAGCATCTATTACACGCATAAAACCTAAAACTATCATAGCTTGAATGCCTTGTAAATAGAGAGGATTTAAGCTAAAAACATGAATCGCTTCTTCTGTATTTAGTACTACATTACCATACATAAAAGCACTCATAATAAACATATTGATGCAGCTACGAGTGTACACCCTATTGATTTCTGCAAAATTTTTATCCTTCCATGCTTGCGAAATAATACCAACGCTTACGTTAAGCATACTGCGTTGCGGTGCCTGAATTAAACTAGCAACATATTGTGCCAAAGCAAATACGCCTAAAGCCTCCAAACCTATAAGGCCATTTATTAGAATGCCATCAATGGTATCTTTTAAAATTAAAATGATAGTGCCGGCGTAAAAGTAACCTTGCATGGCTAACATTTTTTTCCAAAGCCGAAGACTGACTTTACTTACAGAAAAATGAAGGTGAATATTGTTCTGCTTAATAAGCATCAGCAGCAACATGATGGCGATGCCTAAATAGGTAAATGAAAAAAGGTAAATGAACGTTGGAAAACTAATGAGCTTGAGAAGATATAAGCCAATAAGACAACTGGTTAAAAGTCGTAAAGCGATTTCTTTAAAAAAAGTAGGCAGCACTGCCTTTTTAAGCGATAAAGAAAAAGCTTCTAAAATGCCAAATAATAAAATACCAAAACCAAACGGAAATACCCAATAATAATATTGTAAAAATAGTGGCGACTTATTGCTGAATTTACGAATAACATAAGGCTCAAACACATAGCCCGCAATACTTACAAGTGCAAACCCAATTATGGCTAGGCAAAGTACCCACGTTAATAAATCGTTTCTTTTAGGCGATAAATTAGAAATATAATAGGGGCTAAATTTATACAAAACCGAAACCGCACCAAAGCTACCAAACGCAAACATGGTTTGTCCAAAATCCATATAAGACCTTGTTAAACCATATTGTTGTGGATGAAAAAAGTGCGTGAACAGATACACATTCAATGCACCAACAGCAAAGCCCACGTACATTAAAACGCCGGAAATAATTGCCTGTTTTCTAATTGTAGCCATACTACCCTTAATCCCCAAAAGGGAGATTTTGAAAGTTGCAAATTACGGTTTGCTTGTTAGTTGCTGGGTTTTGATAAAGTATTGTCTTTTAATAGTTGTATCGTTGAACCATTTTAGCTCATCGTTTGTGAGTTTTGTAGTGGTAAATTTGGTTGTTGGATGCAGGCGTTTGCCAGATATTGTAACTGTTATTGGCAAGTTAAAACCATCAATACAATTTGCCCAACGATAAGTAAGTTTTGAATTTGTAGAATCAACAAAATAATCTAGCTCTGGTATTTGTGTGGTGCGCAAATATTGGTCGAATATATTACTGAAATTAGTACCAGATTGTTTGCTGATATAAGCCTCAACCTGTTGCGTGGTAACGGTTTGATGATAAAATTCTTTATTCAAACCACGTAATGTTTGCCTAAACAAACTATCGTTATTAATACTGTGGCGAATGGTGTGTATTAAGTTTGCACCTTTAGGATACATATCGCCACTACCTTCTTTATTTACACCATAAGGGCCAATAATTGTTTCCTTATTTCCTATGCCTTTGCGTTGCCCATAGTTATAATCGTTACCAGCTTCTATGCCATAATAATACTCAGTAAACAAGGTTTCGCTATAATCTGTAAAACCTTCGTGTACCCACATATCAGCAATGTCTTTGGTGGTAATATTATTGGCAAACCATTCGTGACCACTTTCATGAACAATAATATAATCCCATTTTAAACCCCAACCGCTGCCACTTAAATCTCTACCCAAATAGCCGTTGCCAAACTTGTTGCCATAGGCGGTAGCACTTTGGTGTTCCATACCCAAATGTGGCGATTCTACTAGCTTGTAGCTATCTTCGTAAAAAGGATAAGGCCCAAACCAATACTCAAATGCACGCAACATTAGCTTGGCTTGCTTAAACTGTTCTTTGGCTTTATCGAGGTTATAATCAAGCACCCAATAGCTTAAATCTAGCTTACCTTTTTCGCCCATTAATGTATCTGTAAAATTGACATATTTACCAATGCTTGGGATGATGAGATAGTTGTTGATGGGATTTTTAACTTCCCAAGTATAGAATTTTAGATTTGGGATTTGGGATTTATGATTGCCTGTATCGTGTATCGTACTTCTTACATTATACTTCTCACTTATCAACCTGCCATTTGCCACCGCTACCAAAGTATCTGGTACAATCATGGTTAACAAAGCCCCATTATCAGGTTCATCACCTTGATAGTCTTTACAAGGATACCACACACTGGCACCAAGCCCCTGACAAGCCACACTCATCCAAGGATTGCCATTGGCATCTTTACGCCAAATCCAACCGCCATCCCATGGTGGTCTGATGGCTTCTTTTGGTTTGCCGTGATAACTTATTATTAATATTTTATTATATTTTTCTGTATCCTTTTTTTGTAGTTGTGTTGGTAAACTAACAAGTGTAATATTCCCTTCTTGCATATAAGTACAACGAGTATCATCTAAAAATATTGAATCTATTTGCAATGGCGACTGTAAATCTATTTGCATTATTTTACCCGACTTGATAACTTTAAATTGTATTACAACTAAACCATTTATAGATTTAGTTTCAAAATCTGGTTTTACGGTAATAAAATATTTTTGAACATCCCACCAATCTCTGTTCTCGTTCATGCTGCCACGTAAGGTATCTGCATGGGTAAATATTTCTTTTTTTTCCATTAACTGTGCGTTGACAAGCTGATTGAAACCAACTAAACTGAAGCAACATAAAAGAACAGACAGTTGCAGTGTGCGACGCATATACAGCTGAATAGTATTACTACTGCTGGCCAATAAATTTTTATTGTTTGTAATCATGTTTTAAATGTAAGATATTCGGCGAGATGAAAACAAGTTTTAAGTTCTACGTTTTAAGTTTTAAGTTTTTGTGCTACTTCATGTCTTTCTGCCTTTGTGGCTCAATCACATTTTGTAGCGATAAAAAGTCCACTACCAAAACGGTTTTTACCTACAATGAAAGTACTGGCCTAGCTACGTTAGACCCCGCATTTGCTAAAAGCCAATCTATCATGTGGGCGGTTCATCAATTGTACAATACTTTGGTGGAAATTGATACGGCTTTGCACATTGTGCCATCGGTGGCAAAAAGTTGGGAAATTAGTAGCGATAGATTGATTTATACCTTTCATTTACGAAGCAATATTTATTTTCATAATAGCGATTGTTTTGCTGGTAGTAAAGGCAGAAAAATGGTGGCAGATGATGTGGTGTATAGTTTTAACCGCATACTTGACAAAGCAACGGCTAGTAGTGGTGCTTGGATTTTTAATAATCGTGTTGATAGCCTGCAACCCTTTACTGCATTGAACGACAGCACGGTGGTGGTAAAATTATTACGACCGTTTCAGCCAATAATGGGCATATTAACAACACAATATTGCAGCATTGTACCACATGAAGCTGTGGAAAAATATGGGAAAGATTTTCGTCGCCACCCTTGCGGTACGGGGGCTTTTAAATTTGCAAGTTGGGATGAAGGTCAAGCATTGATTTTTCATAAAAATGAGCAGTATTGGGAACAAGATAGCAGCGGTAAAAAACTACCATATTTAGATGCTATAAAAGTGACTTTTTTTGATAATAAGGGCACTGAGTTTTTAAAGTTTCAACAGAATGAACTGAGTTTTATAAACGATATAGACCCATCGTTTAAAGATGAAATTTTAACTAAGAAAGGGGAGTTAAGACAAAGTTGGGTAGGCAAACTGAGCATGCAAAAATACCCCTTCTTAAACACCGAATATTTGGGCATACTGGTAGATGAAACGAACGATTTGGTAAAGCAATCTCCCACAAAAATAAAAGCCATAAGACAAGCGATTAACTACTCTATAAATAGGCCACAACTAATGATGTATATGCGCAACAGCATTGGCATTGCTGCCGAGGCGGGATTTGTACCAGGCGGTTTGCCATCAAAAAATACTGAGCTGGTTAAGGGCTATCATTACAATCCAACAAAAGCAAAACAGTTGCTAAAAGATGCTGGCTTTGATGCTGAACATCCCATACCAACTATTAAAATGTTAACCATAGCAACCTATGCAGATATTGGCAGCTTTATAGCTAAACAATGCGAAGAAGTGGGTATAAAAGTTCAGGTAGAAACGATTCAAAAAAGCTTGTTGCTAGAGCAAACAGCTAAAAGCCAAGCCTTATTTTTTAGAGGTAGTTGGATAGCTGATTATCCTGATGCTGAAAACTATATGGCAATGTTTTATAGTAAAAATCCTGCCCCACCAAACTATACCCACTACAAGAATTTGGTCTTTGATAAACTATATGAAGCATGTTTGCTAGAAACCAATGATAGCATACGTTACAGCTTATACAGGCAAATGGATCAAATAGTAATTAATGATGCACCAGTGATACCAATTTGGTACGATGTGGTAATACATTTGGTAAACAATAAAGTAAAAGGCTTTTACCCAAATGCTTTGAATTTGTTAGAACTGAGACAAGTTTCAATAGCACATTAACCATATAAAAAAACGCACCTTTTGGGTGCGTTTTTTATATGGTATTTAGTACAATGGTCTAATCCAAGGACGAGCAATTTCTAAATCTCTAAACGGCCAAGGCACACCAGCTATAATTATTAGCAAGGCTAGTATGTACAAAATAGACATGGTGCGATGTTTGCGTACCGGGGTGCCAAGTTTTTTAGATGTTAAATGAGAGACTGTAATCAGTACAACTGCAAGAATCATAGTAGTAGGGTGTTCAACTATCCAGAAACGAAGACCAGAAGATTTCATCACATCCTTCATGGTGTAGTTTTCTTTAATTATACGTTGCAAGCCATTATCACCAAAAAAATATTGTAGCAGTCCAACCACTAAATTTATGTGCGTGGTTATTAATAAACGGAGGCTCCATTTTTTATCTGCTGCATCAAATTCTTCACCTGCCTCCACATTAACTCTTATGATATTTATAACTAAGAAAACAATCATTACCCAACGAAGCAAACTATGTAACCCTAATAATCCTGAAAACATATAATTCGAGTTTTGTTAATTAGAAATTGATTTTTTTAGGTCGGATTGCGGTTACTTTTTAGGATATAGCATTATCTATGCAATGATAATAAGCAAAAACAACATATCCATCATATTGTTTTATTTTTTATTTATAATTTATACTAAATATTTAGCGTTGCTGATGCCTGAATAACTAAAAACTCGCTAATTAGCTACTAAATTTTCAGCCTGCAAGGCTTTATAGTACCTTAGCTGCAAGCACTACAATCAATGATGACTACCCGAATTATCACACTTAAACAAAACCTCGACTCCTTGTTTGCAGCAATAGTTGGGGCTTATATTATTTACAAGTTTACTAGCTTAAATGGTATCGGGGTTTCTCCAGATTCGATTGCTTATATAAGCGTAGCTCGGAATATGCAAACTGGTAGGTTTTGGTATCAGTTTGATCATTTGCCTTTAATACTTTTTCCTTTTTTCTACCCCTCGTTTTTAGGTAGTATAATGTTTGTTGTTAGAGATGATATTTTAAAGTTTGCACCCATTTTAAACGCAGCACTTTTTGGAATGATTATTTTTTTAAGTGGCTGCATTTTACAGCGGTTTAGATATACTACAAAAATTTATAAATGGCTATTGCTTAGTTGCATGGTTTTAAGCTCATCGCTACTAGAAATTTATAGCATGCTTTGGAGTGAAACCCTATTTATTTTCGAACTTGTTTTGTTTATGATTGCCTTGCAACAATATTCAAAAAACTACTCCCTAAAATCGCTGATTATTATTGGTTCAATCGCTTCAATTGCTTGTGTTACAAGGTTTGCAGGCGTTACATTTATTGGTATTGGTAGTTTATTATTATTTCTGGATAATAAATTAAAATGGCAAAAAAAATGGTGGCATATTTTATTATTTGGCGTAATAAGCCTTGTGCTGTTGGCGATTAATTTACTTAAAAATTATCTTGTAAAAGGCACACTAACTGGCGAAAGGCAACAAGGTATTACGCCTTTAGCCGATAACCTTCAATACTATGGCAACGTTATGTGGGATTGGTTGAAATTGCCTATTGGTGATTATCGCTATGCTTCGGTTTTAGGTGTATTATTAGTGCTAGTATTTACTGTTGTAATTATAAAAAGATATTGGCAACAAAAAGATATTTTTAGCTTTGAAAACATTGCTGCAATTGCATTTATTGTTTACGTAGCCTTTATTGTAATTACAGCTACAATATCTCGTTACGAGCGAATTAATAATCGTTTATTATCGCCTGCTTTTATCCCTTTATTATTTGGATTAACCTTTTGGATACCATCTTTTACAAATATTCCCAAACAAAAAGAAATAGGCTTTGCATTGATTGTTATGTGCATAATGATCTTCTCATTATTTCAATATAAGCAATACAAATGGTGTACAGATTGGTACGAAATAATTGCTAGTGATGGCATTCCTGGTTACACAGAATCAGCATGGAAACGGTCTGACATTATCCATTTTTTACACGAAGAAAATACGACTTTAAAAAAGGGTATAAAAATTACATCCAATGCTAACGATGCGGTTTATTTTTTTACAGGTTTACCTTGCGAAATAATACCAGAAACTGTACACCAAAAGGAGGTAAAAAACTATTATAAAAAACCACCTCATTATATTATTTGGTTCATAAACGAATTCGACAGCCCCGATGTTTTAAGACTGGAAACCATTGCAATAAATAGGCATCTAGATACACTTAAAACTTTTAAAGACGGCTATTTAATTTGGTGTAGTTACAAGTAACTTATTTAAGCATTTTACTAATACCATCAACCATTAAACTTTGGGCATAACCATAAGATAGTAAAATTACAACATCCAAATATGCCTCGTTAAAAAAGAATCTATTGACAGCAATACAAACTGCCGAAAGTACAAATAACAATGCCCCCGGCATAAAATGCCCGATTGCTAATATTCGCCTTGCGGTACTACTACTACTATATGTGTTGCAGGCTAAAATAAAAGTAGTACTGACAACAATCATTACGATAATAACAGGGATTTTATAGTTCCCAAGGTTTGCATATATAAATTTATAAAGAATATAACAGCCCACCGCCGCAAAAATTAAAGCAAAGAACGCTTCTTGAAATTCGTGAAAATTTAAAGGTTTGGTTTTAAAAAATAATAGGCTATAAAACACGTGCATCATTACCATACAAACTACTGTAGGTACGAAAAAAAATGCATTATCAAACCCAGCTAAAATATCCCCTACCCAAGCACTAATAAAAACAAGAAAAAGGTATAATTTATAAGTACTGTTATAGTTTTTGCGAACGTTAGAAAAAAAATAAACTGCCAATAATGGTGTCAAAGCAAAGCGAATCCAGTGTATTTGCTTATCGGTTTCGTCAAAAATTAAGTAGCAATCTATTACCAATAATATCCAGTATATAAGAAGACCCCTCTTTTTAATTAATTGCATCCTATGATTAGATTAGTTTGGGCGAAAATATCCTGTTTAAGCTATCAATACAATTTTATCTCATTAAAACATTTTTTTAAAACTTACTATCATAACAAAGCCGTATTACTTTTGCCAAATGCTAACCCAAAAAGAAGAAGATTACCTAATTTACTGGCAAAAAAATAGAGATACTCATAAACAAAGTTTTGTACAATTTATAAAAGGGATGTCAATAGGTTTAGGCATTAGTACAGCCATTATTATTTTAATTATTACAGGTTGGTATCAACGTGCCAATATGGTTGCCAATAGTAAAATGAGCACTGCTGTTTTTATAATAGCTTTATTGCTAATAACTGTTTTCATGGCTTGGTTGTACAGAAATTTTCAGTGGGAAAATAAAGAGCAACAATACCTTGAGCTGATGGCAAAAAAGAAACGGTTTGAAAAGAATGGATGCGAATAAATAACACGAAATAGAATAAAGACAATCATTATAAAGCCTCACTTTGATTAATCGTTTCAGAAAATTTATCTAAAAACAGCAATTCTAAATTATAAGTAGTCTGTCATAATTATCTTATACTAATTCTGACTGAAGAAATCACCAAATACACTGAATTTATATACTAAAATGTTTGGGCATTTTATATGTTAATTATGACAGACTACTTAAATTGAATTAAATATGGTTTTAAAAATCTATTGAAATCTAATCCTATCAACGTTCTTAGCCATCTAAATCTGCCTTTTTTACACATATTTTGGGGTAGATTTTTGCATACCTATTCCCCCCTATCTTTGCCCACTTAAAAATTTTAAACTGTTACTACTTATGCAACTGAAAGGTTTAGTGCGCTTCTTTGCGATTGCCCTCATTCTTATTTGTATTTATCAATTATCGTTTACATGGTTTGTACATAACCATGAAAGTGATATGGAAGCCAAGTCCGATAAATGGCTAAACCAATATCCTTCGCCCGAGAAGAAGTATGCAGACAATAAAGAGCTCCAAGCTCTTTATGCCGACACGTTAAAAGAATTGAAAAAAGTGCATTTGCAACGTTTGTTGGATAGTACAAAAGATACTAAAATTGGACCATTTGGTTTAACAACTTACCGCAGTGCTAAAGACAAGGAATTATTGCTTGGTCTAGATTTGCAAGGTGGCATGAGTGTAACTATGGAAGTTGGTTTGGATGGTTTGGTAAAATCGTTGGCTAACTATACCAAAGATGCTGGGTTTAATAAAGCAATTGCCGATGCTGTAGCTAAAAAAGCAAACAGTGGTGCAGACTTTATAACCTTGTTTACAGATGCTTATAAATCAGTAAACCCAAATGGGACGTTAGCTCCATTTTTTGCTGCAAAAAGTAATGGTAGAATTAAGTTTGATGCCAGCGATGCCACTGTTATTAGCTATTTGAGAGGAGAATCGGAAGCCGCATTTAACAATACTGTTCGCGTTTTAACTACTCGTATTGATGGTTTTGGTGTATCATCCCCAAACATTAATCCTGATAAAGTGAAAGGCGTTATTAATATTGAATTAGCTGGTGCAAATGATCCTGAACGTGTTCGTAGAATTTTGCAATCAACCGCTAATCTTCAGTTTTTTGAAGTCTATAATTTAAACGAAATTGGCGAAGGTTTAGTGGCAGCTGATAAAGCTGTTCAAGACTATTTAAACGGCACCAAAGCTCTAGATACAACTGCAAAAGTTGATACCTCAAAACTTGCGAAAGATACTTCTACATCTAAAAATTTATCAGATTTAGCAAAAGCTAAAAATGGTAAAATAGATAGCACTGCTTTTAAAGCAAACGAAGCACCTATAAGGCGTTGGATACAATTTAATCAACCTCAGCAAGATAAAAGCGGAAAGACTTATTACCCTGCATCTATTGGTTATATTCAAACAAAAGATACTAGCCTTGTAAATGGTTATTTGCGTATGGATATTGCTAAAAGCAAGTTTCCTGCAAATGTTGCCTTTATGTATGGCAAGTTTGAAAGTGATGATCCAAAGGCTAAAAATATCCTTCAATTATACGCAATTAAAACCCTAGACAATGGTCAAGCAGAGTTAGAAGGTGAACACGTAGCAGAAGCCGCACAGGATTTTGATAATGGTAAGATTGCCATTAAAATGAACATGGATAAAATTGGTACTAGCATTTGGGCAAAAATGACCACCAAAAATGTTGGTAGACCACTTGCCATAGTGTTAGACAATTTTGTGTACTCTGCACCAAATGTCAACGATGCTATCACAACTGGAAACTCATCAATAAGTGGTAATTATACGGTAAAAGAAGCACAAGAATTATCAGATATATTAAAGAGTGGCAAATTGACTGCTACTGCTAAAATTGTACAAGACCAAGTTGTTGGCCCTACATTAGGCAAGGCTGCCTTAAAAGGTGGTGCTATGTCTTTCTTAATTTCATTTATTGTAATTTTTGGTTTAATGCTCGTGTATTACAACACAGCAGGTTGGGTTGCAAATATTGCCTTAATACTGAACTTGTTATTCACTATTGGAATTTTGGCAGCAATGGGCTTTACGCTAACAGCTGCTGGTATTGCTGGTTTGGTACTAACCATTGGTATGGCAGTAGATACTAATGTAATTATTTTTGAGCGTATAAAAGAAGAATTGACCAAGGGTAAAAATTATCAAACGGCCGTAACAGATGGCTACAAACGCTCATTATCACCAGTATTAGATGCTCACGTTACAACTTTTTTAACCGCTGCAATACTTGCCTACTTTGGCTTGGGCCCAGTTTTAGGTTTTGCCACTACACAAATGATTGGTATCGTACTGTCTTTGTTCTGTGGTATTTTGGTATCTCGGCTGGTTACTGATTTGTATATGAACAAGAACCGTCACTTCAATTATTTCACTGGTCTTTCAAAAACAATTTTTAAACATGCTTCTTATAAATTTATTGAGTACAGAAAGGTTGCTTATGGTATTTCTGTAGTTGTGTTAATCTTAGGTATTGCATCGTATTTTAATGGCTTTGATAAAGGAGTTGAATTTGCAGGTGGCCGTAGTTATACTATTAAATTCGATAAAGCTGTTAACCAAGACGATTTAACAGCCGATTTAAAAAAGGTTTTTGATGCAGCACCAATAATAAAAACAGTTGGTACACAAAACGAATTAAACATCACAACTGCTTACAAAATTTCTGAAAGCAATAAGGATAATACAATTGATAAAGAAGTAGAAGGCAAGTTGTTTGAAGGTTTGAAAAATCATTTACCAGCTGGTTTATCTTTCAACGAATTTGATACTAAATACAAACAAAGTTCACAAACAGTTTTACCTACCATTTCTGATGACTTAAAAGCTGGTGCAACTAAAGCAACCATCTTCGCGATCTTAGCAATCTGTTTGTACATATTTATCCGTTTCCGCGATTGGAGATACAGTTTAGGTACTATTTTCTCTTTATTGCACGATGTATTTGTTACCTTAATTGTGTTCAGTTTTGCTCGTAAAATTGTTCCCTTTCCGTTAGAAATTGATCAGCATTTTATCGCTGCAATACTTACGGTTATTGGTTTTTCTATGAATGATACGGTAATTGTTTACGATAGAATTAGAGAAGATAGCAAGTTGATGAAAGGCGAAAGCAATTCAGTAATTATCAACAAAGCCATCAACCAAACATTGAGCCGTACGGTAATGACATCTTTAACGGTGTTCTTAACCATTTTAATATTGTTCATCTTCGGTGGCGAAGTTACAAGAGGTTTTGCTTTTGCGATGTTGATTGGTGTAATTACAGGTACTTACTCATCAATTTTTGTTGCAGCACCAATATTGGTTGATTTTGCAAAAAACAAACCATTAGGGTCTGGCGAGGATAGGAAATAACTGTATTTATTGTACATACTTTGAGCCCTGTAAATTAAATCTTACGGGGCTTTTACTTTAAAATATGCTTAAAGAACCTACTTATGAATCTATTAACATTTTTTTGAAAAAAGATAGTTGTACTGTTGCAAAGACTTTATGGAAACTGCATTAAAAAATATAACTACTAAATGCATCATTTTCTTTATGGCATTACAAATACTTAACCAAAGTATTGATGCCATTGACTTCCATCCAATTTACGCAGTTAACGCTATTGAAGACTTCAACGATATTAATTCAGCAACAGAATATATTTCTGAAATTATATTAGGTAATAAAGATGCCTTCCCTGAGTTTCAAACAAAAAATAGTGGTCACCACAAAGCAGCTCAATCTCTTAAGCACGTTAACATAAAATTATTTCAACCACAAACTATTGCTTTTACACCAAATACGTTTGTAACAGTTGTTTCATTTGCTTATCCATTAGATGAGACCTACTCATTTCTTTTTTCTAAAGATATTACCCCACCGCCTCCTAAGGCATAGTTTATTTTCTTAAAATCTTTTATTACATTTTTTGTATTGCTCCTATGTGAAGATTATTTCTTTCACTATCTAATTAGTATTCATCATGTTACTCAATTATTCACTGCGCAAGCGGCTGAAGTTGTTACTGTCATTGGCTTTCATGCTAATATTCAATAGCATACTTGTTGCTCAAAATACGCAGGATACAACTATCATTAACCTGCAACAGGCAGAAAAAATATTTATAGATAGTAATTATATTTTACTAGCCCAACATTACAATGTAGATGCACAAAAAGCATTGATAGAACAAGCTAAAGTTTGGCAAAACCCTACATTAAACACCGATTTTATGATTGGTGCAAATAGCTCGTATTTCAACTATGGTAAGGATGCCAATGGCAATTATATAGGTCAATATTATATTCAATTACAGCAGTTAATATTGACTGCAAAAAAGCGAGGTAAACAGATTGCTTTGGCAACTACCAACGCCAAGCTGAGTGAACTTCAATTGCAAGATGTAATGCGTAATCTACGCTATCAATTGCACCAAGATTATTACAATATTCAACAACAAATGGCTTCATTAACTATTTATAATCGCCAGGCTTTGGAGTTGGATAGATTGGTAAAAGGTATGACTGCTCAGTTTAATGCCGGCAATATTGCCCAAAAAGATTTGGTGCGTATTCAGGCATTGGTGGTTTCACTTCAGCAAGATATAGCCGAACTAAACAAAGGTTTGGCAGATACACAAGCCGATTTAAAAACGCTATTACAGGTAAGAGATGCCAATAAGTTTATTAAGCCTAGTAGTATTTTAAGCGATAATATACAATTACCCGAAAGCCTTGAGGTGCTCACAAATACTGCATTACAAAGTAATCCGTATTATTTATTGCAACAATCGCAAACTGTATATCAACAACAAAATCTTGCATACCAAAAAGCGTTACAAACGCCAGATATTACGTTAGGTCCAAACTTCGATCGTAACTCCAACTTTGCCCCTAATTATATTGGTTTGGGAGTATCCTTACCATTACCAGTGTTCAACAAAAACAGAGGCAATATTAAAGCGGCAGATGCGAATATTAAGCAACAGCAAGCCATTACCCAAAACGCTGAAACTGAATTGCGGAATAACGTAAGTAATGCCTACAGAAAGTTACTGCTAAGCGTTAATCAAAACAATGCTATACAAAAAGATTTTTATGCCCGCTACACAACCGTTTACAATAATATGGTTGAGAGTTATAAGCAACGACAGATTAACCTATTAGAGTTTTTGGACTTTTTTAATGATTACACAGAAAGCCAGCAGAAACTATTGCAACAGCAGCTCAATTTACAATTGGCCAAAGAAGAACTACAATATCATATAAACAGATAAATAAGCATAGCAAATCAAACTCATTAAAATAATTACGATTACATGAAACACACAACATTATTAATAGCCATTATTTTATTTTTTGGCATCACATCCTGCCACGAAAAAAAGGTAGTACAGGAAGCACCAAAGAAGTTTACCCTAAGCGATAGCATGGCAAAATTAATAACATTAGATACGGTGCAAAACTGTTTTATAACCGATGCTATTACGCTAAGTGGTGAAATTAGCTTTAATGAAAATAGTATCAATAAAGTGTTTCCACGCAGTGGTGGCCAAGTTATTGAGAGCAGGGTAACGCTTGGTGATAAAGTAACAAAGGGGCAAGTTTTAGCCGTAATACGCAGTGCAGATATTGCAGGTAGTTATGCTGATTTAACTAGTGCAAATGCAGATATTGCTATTACTAAAAGGCAAATGGAGAACACCGAAAATTTATTTAAAAATGGTATTGCTAGCGAACGTGAACTGAACGACGCGAAACAGAATTACGAGAAGGCAAAAGCTGTGAAAGGCAAGATAGAAAGCACTTTGAGTATTAATGGTGGCAACAATACCAAAGCTGGCGGCACTTATGTATTAACAGCACCAATTAATGGGTATGTGGTTGAGAAAAAAGTAAATGCTGGCAATTTTATTCGACCAGATATGGGTGATTATTTATTCACTATTTCTGATTTAAAAGATGTGTGGGTGTATGCTAATGTGTTTGAAGCAGATATTTCAAAAATTAAGGAAGGTTATGAGGTGCAAGTAATAACGCTTGCTTACCCTGATAAAATTTTTAATGGGGAAATTGATAAAATTAGTGAAGTGCTAGACCCAATTAGCAAAGCGATGAAAGTGCGTATTAGGTTAGAAAACCCTGGTGCCATGTTGAAGCCTGAGATGTTTGCCAAAGTAATTGTATCGAATAAAGAAAGTAAAAAAGCGTTATGCATCCCAACAAAAGCATTGATAGACCAAGATGGAAAAACCTTTGTAGTGGTGTATAATAGTAGGGATAACATGAAGATTGCTACAGTATCAATTCTTAAAACTATTGGCGATAAAACCTATATAAATAGTGGTATTGCAGAAGGTGATAAATTAATAGTAAGTAATCAATTATTGGTGTTTCAACAATTGTTAGATAGCCCAATACCTTAATTGAAACCCTTGCTATTACTATATTATGGTAATGCTGATTAAAAAAACGAACGTACAAGTGAGTGACACAACGAAGCTAAATAGTAGCACAATTGCTGGCTACACACAACTAACTACACCATAAATTTAAAAGATGAACAAGTTCATAAAAGGCATTATTCACTTCTCACTACGTCATAGGGTATTGGTATTTTTTCTTACCGCAGTGATGGCAGTGATTGGCTTTATAAGCTATCAAAATACACCGATTGAAACCTTCCCTGATGTTACCAATACACAAGTCATCATCATTACACAATGGCCTGGCCGTAGTGCCGAGGAGGTTGAAAAATTTATTACGGTACCCTTAGAAACGGCTTTAACGTCGGTTCAAAAAAAGAGCAACTTACGCACTACATCTTCTTTTGGTTTAAGTTATGTACGCATCATTTTTGATGATGATGTTGATGATGCTTTTGGTCGTCAACAAGTGCTAAGCCGCTTAGGTAATGTTGATTTACCAGATGGTATTAAACCAGAAGTTGAGCCACCCTACGGCCCCACAGGCGAAATTTATCGTTATACTTTAACCAGTAAAACACGCAGTATTAGAGATTTGTACACCATACAACAATGGGTTTTGGACAAAGAGTTTAAACGTGTGCCTGGTGTGGCAGATGTAAACAGTTTTGGTGGCGAAGAAAAAAGTTTTGAAATAAGCGTAAACCCTAATTATTTAACCAAGTATAGCCTTTCATCTTTAGATGTATATAATGCCATTACCAAAAGCAATATTAATGTTGGCGGCGATGTGATAGAACGTAATGGACAAGCTTATGTGGTACGTGGTATTGGGCTGCTGAACAATATTAATGAGATACAAAACATTATTGTTACAAAAGTAAATGGTGTACCCATTTTAGTACGCAACTTGGCAGAGGTAAAAGAAACCGGAAAGCCAAGATTGGGGCTAGTTTCAAAGGATGCAACAAGCGATGTTTTAGAAGGGATTGTGGTGATGCGTAAAGGTGAAAACCCAACCGAAGTATTAGATAGAATACATGAAAAAGTAAAGGAAATAAATGAGGATGTTTTACCGAAAGATGTGAAACTTGTACCCTTTTACGACCGTACTATTTTAATGGATTTTGCTACCCACACTGTTATTCATAATTTGATTGAAGGCATTGTATTGGTAACTTGTATTGTATTACTTTTTATGGCTGATTGGCGCACCACAGTTACCGTAAGTATCATTATTCCTCTCTCGTTATTGTTTGCATTTATGTGCATGCGTTTAAAAGGTATGACGGCCAATTTATTATCGATGGGGGCGATAGATTTTGGTATTATCATTGATGGTGCTGTGGTAATGGTAGAAGGCTTGTTTGTAGCACTAGACCATAAAGCCAAAGAAGTAGGTATGGAGAAGTTTAATAAGCTGGCTAAGCTTGGCTTATTTAAAAGTGTTGGTGCCGAAATGGGCAAAGCTATTTTCTTCTCAAAAATCATCATTATTACATGCTTGATTCCAATTTTCGCTTTCCAAAAAGTAGAAGGTAAAATGTTCTCGCCATTGGCTTACACGTTGAGCTTTGCCCTGTTGGGTGCGTTGATTTTTACCCTCACTTTAGTACCTGCATTATCAAGCATTTTATTACGCAAAAATGTTCGTGAAAAGCACAATCCAGTTGTTAGTTTTTTTGAAAATGGCATTAAATTTTTATTCGAAAAAGCCTTTAAAGTACCTAAGCTAAGTGTGTTTATTGCTATAATTGTAATGGCATTAAGTTTCTTCTCTGCTAAGTTTTTGGGTAGCGAATTTTTACCCGAATTAGATGAAGGTGCGTTGTGGGTAAAATCACAATTACCAATGAGTGCATCCCTATCTCAATCAAAAATCATTTCAGATAAAATGACTGAAATGATACGCAAGTTTCCCGAGGTAAAACATACCTTGGCACAAATAGGCAGAACCAATGATGGCACAGATCCTAAAGGTTTTTTTAATGTAGAAATTGCAGTTGATTTAAAGCCAAAAGATGAATGGAGAAAAGGCTTAACCACAGACTTATTAGTAGATAGTATGAACCAGCAATTGAGTAAAATTCCTGGATTATTACTTAACTACTCGCAACCAATTAGGGATAATGTTGAAGAAGCTGTTGCAGGTGTGCCAGCGTCGTTAGCGGTCAAGATTTTTGGTAAAGATTTTAAGGTATTAGATAGCTTGGCCAATCAAGTACAAGCAACACTTGGTAAAATTCAGGGTATTGAAGATTTAGGGGTATTACGCAATCTTGGTCAACCAGAATTTAGAATAGAATTGAACCAAGAAAAAATGGCTTTATACGGCGTTAGCACAGCAGATGCCCAAGCGGTTATTGAAATGGCAATTGGTGGTAAAGCAGCTACACAATTGTACGAAGGTGAACGTAAGTTTGACATTAGAATACGCTACCAGAAAGACTTTCGAGATTCTGAAGATAAGATTGAACAGTTAATGATTCCTACACAGGATAGCTCTAAAATTCCACTAAAAGAGATAGCAGATATCAGAACTTTAACAGGCCCAGCTTTTGTATATCGTGATAACAATAGCCGTTATATACCCGTAAAATTTTCGGTACGTGGTAGAGATTTAGGCAGTACCATTGCAGAAGCACAAGCCAAAGTAAATGCAAATGTAAAATTGCCACACGGCTATAAATTAAGTTGGAACGGTGAGTTTGAAAATCAACAACGTGCTACTAAAACACTAGCTAATGTAGTACCTCTGTGTTTATTGGCTATCTTCTTAATATTGTTTATAACTTTTGGAAATGTAAAAGACGCATTACTAACAATTATGAATGTTCCTTTTGCCTTAATAGGTGGTATATTAGCCTTGCATATTACGGGCATCAATTTTAGTATTAGTGCAGGTATTGGCTTCATTGCATTATTTGGAGTCTGCATTCAAAATGGGGTTATTTTGATAAGTGTTTTCCGCAAAAACCTCACCGCAAAAATGCCTTTGCATGAAGCTATTTTGCAAGGCGTTATTTCAAGGGTTCGCCCTGTGGTTATGACAGCTTTAATGGCTGCTATTGGCTTGTTACCAGCAGCTATTTCAACAGGTATTGGCAGCGAAACACAAAAGCCTTTGGCCATTGTTGTAATTGGGGGTTTAATTACTTCAACCATACTTACTTTATTAATCCTGCCAATCATTTATACATTGGTTTACAATTTTATGCACAAACGACAAAACAGGAAACTCTTGAAGAAAACAGGCCTTGTATCTCGTTCTTAAACTCGGTTTTTTTTGACGCAAGTTCAGCAATGAACGATCGGGCTGCTATTTCTATGGCGGCCCCTTTTTTTAAGTATAATGAATTTTTAATTTCACTTGACGCAATACACTGTATTTTGCATATATTCTTAAACGGAATTTGCGTTGAAAAAAATTATTATCAAATGCCTATTGCTACTAATGGCGTTCCAAATACTTAACCAAAGTATTGATATCATTGAGTTTACGCCCATCAGTTCAGTAAATAGTATTGCTGACTTTAATGATATTAATTCAGGTACTGAATATTTTTCTGAAATCATATTTGGCTTTAAAGATTTATTCCCCGAGTTCCAGAAAAAAAAGAACAACAAACAATCTCAAACAGCAAAGCACATTACAATAAAACTATTACAACCATCAATACTTTTGGTACCGCAAAAAGCGTGTAGTGCAGTTATTCAATTTGCTTATCCAACCGATGAAGAACATCGTTTTCTTTTTCTTAAAGATATTACACCACGTCCTCCCGAGGCTTAATAGTCAATGTATCATAAGGCTTATCTAAAAAATTAAACAAGCCAAGTGCTACTATGATGCTATGGTTGTGTCAATCACTTGTACGTCCATATCAATATGGATCAAGTTGCAGCTACATCAATTAATCACATGGTGAAGCTTTTATTTTTACTAAATAGTTATTATTTCCCAATCCATTTTCTAAATAAAATAAAATAATCCATGCCTAAAAGGTACAAACCTTGCAAGCGGTTGAAGTGGTTGTTAGTGTTGGTTTTTGCGCTAATATTAAACTGCGAACTTATAGCACAAATCACTCAGGACACCCTTACAATCAATCTGCAACAGGCAGAAAAAATATTTATTGATAGTAATTTCATTTTGCTGGCAAAACACTACAATGTTGATGCTCAAAAAGCATTAATTGAGCAAGCTAAAGTGTGGCAGAACCCTATCTTGAACACCGACTTTATGGTTGGAGCCAATGGCAATTATTTTAAGTATGGCACCGATGCCAATGGTAATTATACTGGTCAGTATTATGTACAGTTACAGCAGTTAATATTAACGGCTAAAAAGCGTGGTAAGCAAATTGCCTTAGCAACTACCAATGCTAAATTAAGTGAATTGCAATTGCAAGATGTAATGCGAAATCTGCGGTATCAGTTGCACCAAGATTATTACAATATTCAGCAACAAATGGCTTTGTTGGCTATTTATAATGGTCAAGCTTTACAATTAGATAAGCTGTTAAAAGGTATGCAAGCACAATTAAAAGCTGGCAATATTGCTCAGAAAGATTTTGTGAGAATGCAGGCATTAGTCATATCACTGCAACAAGATATAGCTGAGGTTAATAGAAGCTTGGCTGATAATGAAGCGGATTTAAAAACCTTGTTGCAAGTAAAAGATGCTAATAAATTTATTAAACCTAGCGATGTTTTAAGCGATAATGTGCAGCTACCTGAAAGCCTTGAAGTACTTATAAATACTGCATTACAAAGCAATCCGTATTACTTGTTACAGCAATCGCAAACAGTGTATCAGCAACAAAACTTGACCTATCAAAAAGCATTGCAAACACCTGATATAACACTTGGACCAAACTTTGATCGTAACTCAAGTTTTGCACCTAATTATGTTGGTTTGGGTGTATCGTTGCCATTGCCTGTTTTTAATAAAAACAAGGGTAATATTAAAGCAGCAGAAGCTAATATTAAACAACAACAAGCCATTACTCAAAATGCTGAAACTGAGTTGCGTAACCATGTGAGTAATGCTTATAGAAAACTTTTATTTAGCATTAACCAAAACAATGCAACGCAGAAAGATTTTTATAAAAGCTACACCACTATTTACAATAACATGGTTGAGAGTTATAAACAACGGCAAATCAACCTACTAGAATTCTTGGATTTCTTTAATGATTACACAGAAAGTCAACAAAAAAAACTGCAACAACTACTCAATTTACAACTAGCTAAGGAAGCATTAGACTACCATTTAAACAGATAATCCTAGATTAAATCATAATTATGAAACATACAACATACTTACTTACAATTTTTGCCTTCTTATCCTTTACAGCTTGTAAAGAGAAGAAAGTAGAAGCAATAAAAGAGCCTGCTAAAAAGCAATTTTGCCTCAGTGATACCATGCTTACAATGGTGCAAATTGACAGTGTAAAAATGTGCCGGATTGACGATGAAATTACACTTAGTGGTGAAGTGAATTTTAACGAAAATAAGGTTAATAAAATCTTTCCACGCAGCAGTGGCCAAGTGCTAGAATGCAAAGTGAGTTTAGGCGATAAAGTAACACAGGGGCAGGTTCTAGCCGTTATTCGTAGTGCTGATATAGCTGGTAGTTATGCAGATATTACAACAGCAAACGCTGATATTGCCATTACTAAAAGGCAAATGGAAAATACTGAGAACCTGTACAAAAACGGTATTGCCAGCGAACGTGAATTGAACGAGGCGAAACAGAATTACGAGAAAGCAAAAGCAGTAAAAAATAAGATAGAGGTACAACTAAATATTAATGGTGGTAACAACACGAAAGCTGGCGGCGTTTATGTGTTAACAGCACCGATAAGTGGTTATGTAGTTGAGAAAAAAATCAACGCAGGCAACTTTATTCGTAGCGATGCCGCTGATAATGTGTTCACCATTTCTGACTTGAAAGATGTGTGGGTTTTGGCTAATGTTTTTGAGGCTGATATTCCTCGTGTTAGGGATGGCATGACAGTGCAAGTAACCACCCTAGCCTACCCTGATAAAATAATGAAAGGCACTATAGAGAAAAGCAGCTCGGTACTTGACCCAGTAAATAAAGTAATGAAAGTGCGTATAAAATTAGAGAACCCAGGCATGCTTTTAAAGCCAGAAATGTTTACCAAAGTTGTCGTTTCAAATCAAACCGAAGGCTCAGCAATTTGCTTGCCTAAAACAGCAATTGTAGAAGAAAATGGAAAAACATTTGTGGTGCTTTATAACAGCAATTGCAACTTAAAAGTACAGGAAGTAAACATTATGAAAGAGGTTGGCAGCAAGATTTACATCAATGATGGCTTAACCGTTGGACAGAAAATTTTAACCAAAGGTGCTTTACTCATTTACGATGAGTTTACAGATAATCAGTAGCAGGTTTCGTCATTACGAGGAACGAGGAATCTAATAATTATATGAACTTGAATTGAGTAAAATTTAAAAGATTAAAAAGAAGATTTTGGTAACTAGCAAATAGCAAGCATTAAACATCGTTGCGTCGCACACTGCATCGGTTTAATACTTTACGCAGCTTCAGTTTCCAATCTCAAAAAATCAAATTAATCATACAAGATTTCCGTTCAAACAAACAATCACAAATCATAAATCGTTCACATGGTCAAGCTGATTAAAAATATCATCCACTTCTCATTACGCCACCGTTACCTTGTATTTTTTCTAACGGCAATTATGGCGATAATTGGGTTTGTAAGCTATCAGAATACCCCAATTGAAACCTTTCCAGATGTTACAAATACACAGGTAATCATCATCACACAATGGCCAGGCCGTAGTGCTGAAGAAGTAGAAAAATTTATTTCGGTACCGTTAGAAACCGTACTAAATAGTGTAAAGAAAAAAGCCAACTTACGTTCTACATCTGCCTTTGGATTAAGTTATATCCGCATCATTTTTGATGATGATGTGGATGATATTTATGCACGCCAGCAAGTTAATAGCCGTTTAAATAATGCGGATTTACCAGATGGTGTAAAACCAGATATTCAACCACCGTATGGCCCTACTGGCGAAATTTATCGTTATACATTAAAGAGCAAAACAAAGAACATTCGTGAGCTATCAACTATTCAACAATGGGTACTTGATAAGCAGTTCAAATCTGTACCTGGTGTAGCCGACGTAAACAGTTTTGGTGGTGAAGAAAAGAGCTTTGAAATAAGCGTAAATCCTGAATACTTAACCAAGTACAGCCTCACATCGTTAGATGTATATAACGCTGTAAATAAAAGCAACGTAAATGTAGGTGGCGATGTGATTGAAAAGAATGGCCAAGCCTATGTGGTACGTGGTATTGGGTTACTAAATAATGTAGATGAGATTAACGATATTATTGTTACCAAAATAAATGGTGTACCTATTTTAGTACGCAACTTAGCCGAAGTAAAAGAAACCGGAAAGCCACGGCTAGGGCAGGTTACAAGAGATAACCAAGAGGATGTAGTTGAAGGAATTATTGTTATGGGCAAAGGCGAAAATCCAGCCATTGTACTAAAAGGTATACAAGAAAAGGTAAAGTATTTAAACGAGAAAGTGTTACCAAAAGATGTAAAGATTGATACCTTTTACGATCGTACAAACTTGATGGATTTTTGTACAGAAACGGTGATTCATAACTTGCTAGAAGGTATCGTTTTAGTAACGGTAATTGTGTTTTTATTTATGGCTGATTGGCGAACGACTGTAACGGTAAGTATCATCATTCCGCTATCACTTTTATTTGCCTTTATGTGTATGAAATTAAAAGGTATGACAGCCAATTTATTATCGATGGGGGCGGTAGATTTTGGTATCATCATAGACGGTGCGGTGGTAATGGTGGAAGGCTTGTTTGTAGCACTTGATGCCAAAGCCAGAGAAGTAGGTATGGAGAAGTTTAATAAGCTCGCCAAGCTTGGTTTATTTAAGCAAGTTGGTACAGAAATGGGTAAAGCCATCTTCTTCTCAAAAGTCATTATTTTAACTTGTTTAATACCAATTTTTGCCTTCCAAAAAGTAGAAGGTAAAATGTTCTCACCATTGGCTTATACACTTGGGTTTGCCTTAATTGGCGCATTGATATTTACCCTGACATTAGTACCTGCGTTATCAAGTATTTTGCTACGCAAAAACGTAAGAGAAAAACATAACCCAATCGTTATTTTCTTCGAGAAAGGGATTAAATTTTTGTTCGATAAATCGTATAAATTTCCACTAACCAGTTTGCTAATGGCAATCGTATTTATGGTGGTTTGTTTCTTCTCTGCCAAGTTTTTAGGTACTGAGTTTTTACCTGAATTAGATGAAGGAGCATTGTGGGTAGAAAGTGAATTGCCTATGAGTGCCAGCTTACCTGAAGCGGTAGAAATTTCTAATAAAATGATTGCTATTTTACAAAAATTTCCAGAGGTAAAACAAACCCTCTCTCAAATGGGTAGAACCAATGATGGCACGGATCCTAAAGGATTTTTTAATGTGCAAATTCAGGTAGATTTAAAAGAACGAAAAGATTGGCGAAAAGGTCTTACTGAAGAAGCGTTGATAGATAGTATGGATACACAATTACGCAAAATTGCTGGTGTGTTGTACAACTATTCTCAGCCCATTAGAGACAATGTAGAGGAAGCAGTTGCGGGTGTAAATGCTGCGATGGCAATCAAAATTTTCGGACCAGATTTTCAAACTTTGGATAGCTTGGCAGATGCCATAAAAGCATCGGTAAAAAATGTAAAAGGAATTGAAGATTTGGGGATACTTCGCAACCTTGGACAACCAGAATTTAGAATAGAATTAGACCAACATAAAATGGCTTTGTACGGCATTAGCACTGCCGATGCACAAGCGGTTATTGAAATGGCCATTGGTGGTAAAGCAGCATCGCAATTGTACCAAGGCGAACGCAAATTTGACATCAGGATTCGTTACCAAAAAGACTATCGAAATACATCTGAAAAAATTAATCATTTAATGGTGCCAACACAAGATGGAGCTAAGATTCCCATTAGTGAAATTGCAACCATTAAAACCCTAACTGGGCCAGCATTTATTTACCGAGATAACAATAGTCGTTATATAGCCGTTAAGTTTTCGGTGCGTGAACGTGACCTTGGCAGTACCATTGCTGAGGCTCAACAAAAAGTAGATGCTGCCATTAAGCTACCACAAGGTTATAGTATCAGTTGGAACGGTGAGTTTGAGAACCAAACCCGTGCTATGAAACGCTTAGGGCAAGTTGTGCCACTTTGTTTGTTGGCTATTTTCCTCATACTTTTTATCATGTTTGGCAACGTGAAGGATAGTATTTTAACCTTAATAAATGTGCCATTTGCACTCATTGGTGGCATACTTGCATTACATGCTCGTGGCATGAACTTTAGCATTAGTGCAGGTATTGGTTTTATTGCTTTGTTTGGTATTTGTATACAAAACGGCGTGATATTAATTAGTGTATTTAGAAAAAACTTAGAGGCCAAAATGCCGTTGCATGAAGCCATTTTACAAGGTGTTATTTCAAGGGTAAGACCGGTAGTTATGACAGCAATGATGGCAGCAATTGGTCTATTGCCAGCAGCCATTTCAACAGGTATTGGCAGTGAGTCTCAAAAGCCATTGGCAACGGTGGTAATTGGTGGTTTAATTACCTCAACCTTTTTAACGCTACTTATTTTACCAATCATTTATTCAATGGTATTTCAGTTTATGCATAAAAGGGAAAATAGAAAAATGATGAAAAGATTGAATGCTAGCTAGCATTTACAAACTCGGTTTTTTTTGACGCAAGTTCAGCAATGAATAATTGGGCTGCTATTTCTATAGCGGCCATTTTTTTGAAGAGAATTAATAGCAAAGATTGTTAGCAGAATTAGCTGTAACACAGAGTAGTATTTACTTTAGTTAAAGAAAATGATATGTATTTCTTTTTATTTTTTTGTTCGCTAGACATTACAACCAGCCAAATTTTTCAATCAATTTATCTTTTTGATTTCTAGCAACAGGTATGCTCTGGTTGTTAGAGAGAATTACATAATTGCCTTCGCCACGCACATATTTTTTAATATGGTTTAGGTTAATTAAATATTGGCGATGCACCCTTAAAAAATTCCTTTCTTCTAGCACTTCTTGTATATCGCCCAAAGTTTTTGCCACCATATAGTGGTTACCATCAACGGTATGAATACGGGTGTAGTTGTTATCTGATTCGCAAAAAATCACATTCTTTATCTCGGCAAACGTGACCCCGTTTTGATAAGGTAATGCAATCTTATCGGGCAATATTTTATCGCCATTTTGAAGTTGCTGTTTTAGTAAATTCAGTTGCTGCGTTTGTGGCCATAATCGTTTCTCAGCTTTTTCTACTGCGGCTTTTAAGTCCTTACCATCAATGGGTTTCAGCAAATAATCTAATGCACTAAAACGAAAAGCTTTTACTGCAAACTGGTCGTAAGCGGTTACAAATACCAAACTAAAATTGATGTCACCAATTTTTTCCAGTAACTGAAACCCATTCATCATCGGCATTTCAATATCTAAAAAAACAAGATCAGGTTGTAACTCTTTTATCTTCAAATAACCCACTTCACTTTCTGTACATTCTGCTACAACTTGTACCTGTGGGCAATACATTTTTAATTGTAGTGCCAGCAATTTTACGTTGTCCGGTTCATCATCTATAATTACGGCTTTTAGCATAGTTACACGGGTATTTTAATAATCACTTTTGTACCAATTGCTTTATTCAAATCGTCTTTCACATCTATAATTTGTACATCGGCTTTTATATTGTACACTTGGTAAATAATATCAATGCGTTCTGATGTCATTTTTAAGCCAAATGACTTTTGCCTAGTAGCAGATTTACTTTTGTATTCAGCAGATAATGCTCGTCCTACACCATCATCAGTAATCTCAATTTGTAAGCAATGTTCCTGCGACAGCAATACATCTATCCAAATAGTACCACCTTCTTTTTTGTGCATCAGCCCATGCCAAATAGCGTTTTCTACATAAGGCTGCAATAGCAATGGTGGAATATCAATGTATTGTTGGTCTATTTCTGGGCTTACATTTATCTGGTATTGTACCTTGTTTTTAAACCGCATCGCTTCTAGCTCAATGTAAAGTCTTAATGTTTCTAATTCTTTTTGCAGTGTTACTTTTTCTGACCGTGAATTTTCTAGTACCAAACGTATTAATTGAGAAAAAATGGTGAGGTATTCAGATGCTGTTTGCGAATCATTTTCTAGCGTATATAATTTTATAGAATTAAGGCAATTAAAAATAAAATGTGGGTTCATTTGTGCCCTTAAAGCCGTCATTTCTGTTTCGGCTATTTTGCGTTCAAAGGCAGTTTGTATTTGTTTTATTTTTTGAGCTTCTACTACTTTGTTTTGTGTTGCGAGCTCTGTAGTTCTTATATCTAATGCGGTTTGTAACTGTTGGTTATAATTTTTCTGCAATTCATTTTTTTCTAATAATACC
>JAYVNQ010000185.1:0-12691 GCA_043758365.1 Chitinophagales bacterium | reverse complement strand
AAGTAGTCTGTCATAATTAACTTATAAAATGCCCAAACATTTTAGTATATAAATTCAGTGTATTTGGTGATTTCTTCAGTCAGAATTAGTATAAGATAATTATGACAGACTACTTAATAGTAATAAATTGATGGAATTAATGCGCCAAATACAGAACATAAACCAAGAATAATAGAGCTGCCAAGTGATACACCAAGGTAGCGAACACCAAGGCCATAGGTTAGGCCACCAATGCCCCACAATAATCCCATTATGTAAGTTGCAGTGAGGGTACTAGTTGGTGTATTTTTAATAATGTCTGCAAAACTAGGTATGGTTAAATAGGCTGCAATTGGTGGTACAATTAACCAAGAAAATAAACCACCGATAATCCAAAAACTTTCCCAACTCCAACCTTTTACTTTTTTATAAGGTATGTAAAAGCTACCTGATGCGAAACCACCAATAAAATGAAAAATAACACCGAGAATAACTTGCATAAACGATTAGTTTTCTGTATGGACAAAGCAATAAGGAGTGAAAGTAAAAGCCTTATGCTTATTAGCCATCATGTACTGTCATGGAAAACTATTCTTAGTATTTATGGTAGTAGTTATTAATAGTCGGAATAGCTAGTTGGATGAAGAAAAAATATATCAGCTTTTGATACCGTATGTTGGTATTCTGGCAATCCCGACAAGGTTTTCCATTCTGCATCTGCACTAAAATTTTTCCAATGAGCATCTCGTTCGGCTTTGTTATTAAAAGTTGTCATGTACATTAGGTTGGGCATTTTAGCACCAACTAAAACTTCTGCATAAAACACAGCATTAAATCCCAAGCGTTTAAATAAATCAACTTCGCCACCAGCGTTAAACATCTTTATTTTTTGGCGGTACAAAGTCTCTGTTGAAGCCTCGTAACTGCGAAGTTCGTAAACCCTTTCTGCCAATGGTGCTGTTAATTGTGGTGTTTGCAATACGGGCATTTTATCGAAAGATTTTAGGATAATTGTTTCAATCCGTTCGTAGGGCGGCTTATCATAAGTTGCTTTTGTATAGCCAGTCGCATCTTGTTTAATCAAATCATCTGCAGCTACATTTATGGCCAGCATTTGTAATTGCTGCATGTTTTTTAGGGTAATAAAAACATACAATTTCTTATCAAGGGCAGTATCATTACCAATGGTTGCAAACACGCCAATTTTTTCAAACCCCATTTTATGCAAAGCTGGCAAATAGCTATTTTTTAAGTATAATTCTGTAACGGCCAATTGCTCGTTATTTTTAAAATGATACACTGATAATTGATAAATTTCTCCCTTTGATTTTTTTAGGGTTTTTGCTTGTAGGCTTAACGTAAAAGCGCTAGCAACTAAGGCTAAAATAAGGACAAGTTGTTGTTTTTTCATGCTATAACATTAGTACTTTTTTATAAACTCTCAAAATTGGTTGAAGGATTTACGCATCAGGCATTCACTAATCTTAAACATTTAATCAGTGGTATATATTTGCAGCATGGATATTAAAAAAGTACGTGTACGTTTTGCACCATCACCAACTGGTGGCTTGCATTTAGGAGGCGTAAGAACGGTATTATTCAACTATTTATTTGCCAAACAAAATGGTGGCGATTTTATTATTCGTATTGAAGATACTGACCAAACAAGATTTGTAGAAGGTGCAGAAGCTTATATTTTTGAAACCCTTAAATGGTGTGGTTTACAGCCAGATGAAAGTCCTTTGCATGGTGGGGCATTTGCACCCTACAGGCAGAGTGAGCGTAAGCCAATTTACAAGCAATATGCTGATAAATTAATAGCCAATGGGCAAGCTTATTATGCGTTTGATACTGCCGAAGAATTGGATATTAAACGTAAAGAAATTCCAAATTTTCAATATAATTATGCTACAAGAAGTGGCTTAAAAAACTCATTAGTTTTGGGTGATGAAGCCACGCAGAAATTATTAGCAGAAGGTGTGCCGTATGTAGTTCGTATTAATTTACCTGTAGATGAAAATGTAACTATTACCGATATGATACGTGGCAGTGTAATTTTTAATACTAGCCAAGTTGATGATAAGGTTTTGTTGAAAGCCGATGATATGCCAACCTATCATTTAGCCGTTGTGGTTGATGATTATTTAATGCAAATTACCCATGCGTTTCGTGGTGAAGAATGGTTACCTAGTGCACCAGTACATGTGTTGTTGTGGCAATATTTATTTGGGTTAGAAAATATGCCGCAATGGGCACATTTACCACTGATTTTAAAGCCAGATGGTAATGGTAAATTAAGTAAACGTGATGGTGATAGATTGGGTTTCCCAACATTTGCAATGGACTGGACAGACCCTAAAACCAATGAAGTAGCTACAGGGTTTAAAGAGCGAGGCTTTTTACCAGAAGCCTTTGTAAATATGTTGGCTGCCTTGGGTTGGAACGATGGTACCGGGCAAGAAATTTTTACTATTGACGAATTGATTGCTAAGTTTAAAATGGATCGTGTGCATCAAGGCGGTGCAAAATTTGATTACGAAAAAGCCAAGTGGTACAATGGTGAGTGGATAAAGAAGTTGCCAATTTCAAGTTTCAAGTTTCAAGTTTCAAGTTTGATGGTAGATGCAGGAATTGTTGCTGAAAATGATGAAAAACTAATCCGTGTAATGGAACTAGTAAAAGAGCGTTGTACATTTTTAAATGACTTTGTAGCACAAGCTTCTTTTTTCTTTAAAGCACCTGAAACTATTGATATTGCTGCTATTCAATCAAAATGGGATGATAAGAAAAATATGTTTTTTATTGAGTTGATTAGGGCTTATGAGTTGAGTACTTTGTGGGAAGTTGCCGACTTAGAAACTGAGTTTAAAGAATTGGCAGCAGCTAATCAATTAAAGCCAGGCGAGTTAATGTTGCCATTTAGGATTATGTTGGTGGGTGGTAAATTTGGTCCAGGCGTGTTTGAAATTGCAGAGATAATTGGCAAGGAAGAAACCATTGGGCGAATTAAACATGTGCTAGGTATTTTAGAACATTAACCTGTATTGAATAGATTACTTTCATCTTTTAACGATTGTGTATGAGCCGTCCTATTCGTGTTTTAGTTGCAAAAGTTGGCCTTGATGGCCACGACCGTGGTGCAAAAGTTATTGCTACCGCTTTGCGTGATGCAGGTATGGAAGTGATTTATACAGGCTTGCGACAAACCCCTGAAATGGTTGTTAATGCTGCATTGCAGGAAGATGTAGATGCAATAGGCGTTAGTATTTTAAGTGGTGCTCACAATACAGTATTTCCTAAAATCATTGCCTTAATGAAAGCGAAAGAAATGGACGATGTGTTGTTAACAGGTGGTGGCATTATACCAGAGGACGACATGAAAACATTGAACGATATGGGTGTTGGAAAACTATTTGCACCCGGCACAACTACTACCGACATTGCAGATTATATAAAAAAATGGGTAAAAGAAAATAGACCTTTTTAAAATATATATTATGAGTTACACTACTATTCTCACCGTACTTGAAAATCATATTTTTACAATCACCATCAATCGTCCTGATAAGTTAAATGCCTTAAATAAAGCTGTTTTTGCCGACTTAAATTTGGCATTAGATGAAGTTTATACAAACCCCGAAATAAAGAGTGCCATCATTACTGGTAGCGGTACAAAAGCCTTTGTGGCTGGTGCAGACATTAGCGAGTTTAATGGCTTAACTAAAGAAGAAGGAATGGCCTTGGCAAAGTCTGGTCAGGATACTTTTTTTAGAATTGAAAACTGCCCTAAACCAATTGTGGCATGTGTTAATGGCTTTGCCCTTGGTGGCGGTTGTGAGTTAGCTATGAGTTGTCATTTTCGTATAGCAAGTAATAATGCAAAATTTGGTCAACCCGAAGTGAACCTTGGCTTAATTCCAGGTTATGGTGGCACACAACGCTTAACGCATTTAATTGGTAAAGGAAGGGCAATTGAACTACTGATTAGGGGTCTGATGATTGATGCGACTACTGCTTTAAACTATGGCTTGTTAAACTATGTTGTGCCACAAGAAGAGTTGTTAACTAAAGCAAATTCTATACTAGAAACTATTAATACAAAAGCACCAATAGCAATAGCCGCTTGCATTACAGCCGCCAATGCGGCAGTTGATGAACAACGAGATGGCTACGCTTTAGAGATAGAAGCCTTTGGTAGTTGCTTCGCTACCGATGATATGAAAGAAGGTACTTCTGCCTTTTTAGAGAAACGTAAAGCAGTGTTTGTAGGTAAATAAATTAAAATAGCTACGCAATTATTTTACAGCGAATTACATTTACAATCTCAAAAATAAAAAATATATTTTATGGAATACCGTGTAGAAAAAGACACCATGGGTGAGGTACATGTACCTGCTGATGTACTGTGGGGTGCGCAAACGCAACGCAGTATTGAGAACTTTAAAATTGCGCAGGATACGAATAAAATGCCCAAAGAAATTATTAAGGCATTTGCTTACTTAAAAAAAGCAGCAGCGTTAACCAACTTAGATGCTGGTGTTTTAAGCCAAGAAAAGAGTAATTTAATTGGCCAAGTTTGCGACGAGATTTTAGAAGGCAAATTAGACGACTATTTTCCATTGGTGGTGTGGCAAACAGGTAGTGGCACACAAAGCAATATGAACGTAAATGAAGTGGTGGCTTACCGTGCTCACGTAATAAAAGGCGGTGCATTAACCGATAAAGAAAAATTTGTTCACCCTAATGATGATGTAAATAAAAGCCAATCTAGCAACGATACTTTTCCTACGGCCATGCACATTGCGGCCTACAAAATATTAACCGAAGTAACCATTCCTGGCATTGAAAAACTGCGTAATACTTTACAAGCAAAAAGCACCAAATATATGCACGTGGTAAAAATTGGTCGTACCCATTTTATGGATGCAACACCACTAACCGTAGGGCAAGAGTTAAGTGGCTATGTTAGTCAATTAAACCACGGTTTAAAAGCTATAAAAAATACATTGGCTCACTTGAGCGAATTAGCTTTAGGCGGTACAGCTGTTGGCACAGGAATCAATACACCAAAGGGTTACAGCGAAAATGTAGCTAAGCATATTGCTACTTTAACTGGCTTGCCTTTTATTACTGCTGAAAATAAATTTGAAGCCTTGGCAGCACACGATGCTATTGTAGAAACGCATGGAGCTTTAAAAACTGTGGCAGTTAGTTTAATGAAAATTGCCAATGATGTTCGTATGTTATCTAGTGGGCCACGTAGCGGTATTGGTGAATTATTTATTCCTGATAATGAGCCGGGTTCTTCTATCATGCCGGGCAAAGTAAACCCTACACAGTGCGAAGCATTAACCATGATTGCTGCACAAGTAATGGGTAACGATGTGGCTATAAATATTGGTGGTAGCATGGGGCATTTTGAGCTAAACGTTTTTAAACCAATGATGATTTATAACTTCTTACACAGTGCTAGATTAATTGGTGAAGGCTGCGTTTCTTTTAACGATAAATGTGCTGTTGGCATTGTGCCATTAGAAGCAAATATTAAAAAACACGTAGATAATAGTTTGATGTTGGTGACGGCTTTAAATACCAAAATTGGTTATTACAAAGCGGCTGAAATTGCACAAACGGCTCATAAAAATAATAGCACTTTAAAAGAAACGGCCGTTGCTTTAGGTTACGTAACACCAGAAGAATTTGATGCTTGGGTAGTGCCTGTAGAAATGGTGGGTGAGATAAAGTAGTAAGATAAGCGTATTGATGTTTTATAATAAAAGAAAAGCCGTTCAAATTTTGAACGGCTTTTCTTTTATTAATCCTCTATCACTTCATCAGGGTGAGAGTATTTATTTTTTTATTGTACTAAAACAGTAAAGTTTGTTTGTTCTTCGTTTGTAATAACCGAAACAAAATATGTACCCTTTTGTAAAGATGGTAATTGTTGTTTTATAGATGTTGTTCCTGCAGTAATATCTAGTGTTTGTTGTTGCAGTATTTTACCATCAACTGATAATATTTTTATGGTTGCCTTACCTGAAATTTGCTGATTAAAGTTAAGTGTAAACGCATTATCGTTAATAATTGTTGGGTATAGTTTCACACTATTTAAAGCCGTAGCTGATGCATTAACAGTAATGGCAGATGAATACTTTGCAGCCCCATCTTTATCCAATAATTTTAAACGATAAGTGCTTGTAGCATTGCTATTATCAGTAAAGTTATAAGTACTTCCAGCACTATTATTTGTTGCTGCTACTGAACCTATTTTTGTAAAATTGCTACCAACTATTTTTTCTACATCAAATCCGCTAGCATTAATTTCTGATGTTGTTTTCCAGCTAAGTACAACAGCATTATTTTTTAAAAAGCCATTAAAATATTGTAGAGAAATCGGCAATATGATACTAGTAGTATAATTAAGCCTAGTGTTATCATCGTATCTTAAAACTGATAATGATTTATCTATTTCGGCTGCAGTTGTTAAATTAGAAGCAGTACTTGTAAATACATAATATTTTACAGTAGTAGATGTGGTAGGTGCAGGTATAGTGGCAGTATACACTGAACCAGACCCTGTTGCTTGTACAACAGATGTTGCTGTTGAACCAGAAAAGTCGCTAGTAGCACCAGTTACAAAACGTACAAATACATTTTCGCCATTTGATGTATTGGCGCTTGTAGTAATATTTACTGTTATGGTACCATTGGTATTTACTACTTGCGAAACCCTAGTTACATTTACAGGTGCATTTGCTGTACGACCTACATAATATTTTGTTTTAGGATCAGCAGCGTAACCAAAATCGTTCATTACAAAGGTGTAATAGCCTTGTGTACTCATATCTAAACCCATATCTGTACTACCTTGATAAATACTAGTAGAAACGCCATTTACTACACCTTGTGCAACAGTACCAAACGCCCATTTGTTATTAAAAGCTGATCCAACAGGACCTGAAATAAACAAAAAGCCACCGCCACCACCACCGGGCATATTTATTGGCGTAACATCACCATTGGTTGCCGCCACTTGAATAGTTGTAGCCCATTGGCCACGGCCGTCTGTAGGAAAAGGTGCTGTTGGTGTAGTAGAAACTGTACGATAAGTAGTAGTACGATAATCTGTACCATAAGGCGTTGTTGTAAACCCATTAAACGTACCTACCACTTGCACCCTTTCTCCGCTAAAAACATTTTGAGAAAAACCAGTAGTTGTTAATAAACTAAATAGAGAGAATGTGAGTAAAAATTTTTGTTTCATATTATGTGTTTTGTAATTTAAGGTGTAAAATAAACACATTATTTAAACAAAAAAAATTTCTTATTAGCCATTGATAGAAAAATTAAAATAATTTTTCTATCCAAAAGAGCAACACAATCCCAAAACAAAAGATGGTACAAGGGTTCCCACCAATTTTTTTACAGCCAAGCCATTTATGGCTACCTTTAGTTTAAATGAATATAACATCTGCATCAAACGCAACCGTCACCTTCTTTTCAACCCAACCATACGACCAACTATTTTTTAACCAATGCAACGAGCAATTTGATTTTAAGCTTGTATATTTTGAAACACAATTAAATAAAACTACCGCCAATTTGGTAAAGGATACTATAGCGGTTTGTGTGTTTGTGAACGATAAAGTTGATGCTGATGTGGTGAAGCAATTGGCAGCAAATGGTGTTAAGATTATTGCCTTGCGTTGTGCCGGATTTAATAATGTAGATGTTGAAGCCTGTAAGCAAAATGGTATTAAAGTTTGCCGAGTACCAGCTTATTCGCCCGAGGCTGTTGCAGAACATGCCATTGCGATGATACTAACTCTGAACCGCAAGACACATAAGGCTTACAATAGGGTAAGGGAACAAAATTTTTCGCTTAATGGCTTACTAGGTTTTGATTTGCATGGTAAAACCGTTGGTGTAATTGGTACTGGTAATATTGGTAAAGCTTTTTGTAAAATAATGCTTGGTTTTGGCTGTAACGTAATGGCGTTTGATGTTATTGCCAATAAGGAAATGGAAGCCATTGGCGTAACTTATCATCCTTTAATTGATATTTATAGAGCTGCAGATATTATATCGTTACACTGCCCACTAAACGACCAAACAAAGCATATTATCAACGCACAAACAATACCTATGTTAAAAAAAGGGGTTATGTTGATAAATACGAGTAGGGGAGCATTGTTAGATACCAATGCAGTTATTGCAGGATTAAAAAATGGCCATATTGGTTACTTAGGTATTGATGTATATGAACAAGAAGAAAAGCTATTTTTTAAAGACTTATCCGATACCATTATTGAAGATGATACCATACAAAGACTCATGAGTTTTTCTAAAGTTTTAGTAACCGCTCACCAAGCATTTTTTACCCATGAAGCAGTTACCCAAATAGCCTCTATTACATTAAACAATATTTTAGCATTAATACAAGGTAAAATATTAACAAACAAGGCAGCAATGTTGGTGTAGGGTTTATCTTATATTCGTGTAAGTATCAATGTATGGGCAAGCATTTTAATAAAATACATTTATTTATTTTTGGCATTGCAGTGCTTATTATTGGCTGTGCAAAGGAAACTAGTTTTGAAACTGGTAATCCTTTCGGTTTGGCACAGGGCAGTTTAAAAGATAGCATGGGCAATTGCCAAAACATTATTATTAAAGGTAATTATGCTGTTGATACTGTAATGAACGATAGTAATTATGTAACTGTTACAGCCACTATCTTATCCGCAGGTAAGTATAAAATTTATACCGATACAGTAAATGGTTTTTGGTTTAGAGATAGTGCTTACGTGCTAACTGCTGGTATGCAAACCTTTAAGCTAAAGGGTTTCGGTAAACCAATATTACCAATCGCTTCAAACTTCACAGTATTTTTTAATACCTCTTTTTGCTTGTTCTCAATTACCCCAACAGGTACTGGCTTTACTGGTGGCGGTGGAGGTGTAACATCCCCTTCGGGTAATTATTTTCCTACAACTGTTAATAGTAATTGGACGTATAATAATAGCGGGCTAAATGATACTGTGCGATATACTTGCACCAACTTAACAGGTACGGTTGCTAGTACTGGTAAAACATATAAGGTTTTTGCAACCAGCCAAGCAGATACTCTATTTTACAGAAAAGATAGTTTGCAAGGCAATTATTATCAGTATGGAGCATTTTTCGATAGCTCAACAGTGTTTGAATTTAAGTTTTTGGATGATAAATTACCACTGAACAGTTTTTGGGAAACGCAAGAGTTTACAGCTACTTCAGGTGGCGTTACTGATACTTTAAAAGTAAGATTTACGATTGATGCTAAAAACACAAGTTTTACCATAAACACCAAAGTGTACGATAGCGTAATTAAAGTACGGCAAGAGGTTTTGAAAAAAGAGAAGAGTAGCGGAGGTCTGTTCACAATATTAAGCGGCTACACTCAATATACTTATTATGCCAAAAAAATAGGCGTTGTTTGGTTCGATTATCCAAATTATAACCCTGCCTACTCAGAAAAAATAAAGACCTACAATATATTTTAGCAATATTTACAAATAAAAATGCCACCCTTGAAAAGGCGGCATTTTTATTTAAAAACGGTTTTGTATAAAATTACAGCCCAATTGGCAACACCGCTTTTACATCATCCCACAGCATAATTAGGTTGCAACCAGTTTTTGTTTCTTCAAAATACATCGTCATCGCTTCTACATTTTCAATATTTTTTTCAGTTGATATGCTTGTTCGCAAAGCATCCTTTTTAACGTCATACACAAAGTTGCCCCAGCAATAATTATCTTTATTGATAATGATGGTCCATTTGTTTTCTGAAGGTACACAATACAATGTGTAACGGCCTTTTGCCAAAAGCTTACCATCAATTTTTACATTCTTAAAAAACTCAACTTCGGTAGCTTCATTGGCCCCCAATCGCCATAGTTCATCGTACTTTATAATGCCACCAAAAATGGTACGATTGTTTTTTAAAGGGCGGCTGTAAATGATTCGTGCCGTAGGAATATCTTTTGCTTTACCACTCATTTTTAAAATAGGGTAGTTGGCTGGCCAATAAGACATATCCATTGGACTTTTATCAAGTTCGGTTGGTTTTTGCTGACCCCAACAATGGCACATTGCACCAATGGTAAGCAATAGAAATAGTATTTTTTTCATGGTTGGTTTATTTTTACAAATATATAGGTGCTTATAAATTGTTGTCGGCTTGTAAAAATTCAAGGGACATTTTTTTAACAAAAGGAAAGAAGTTAGCATAACAATTTTGTAAGGCGCAGTAATGTTCCTCAAACAATTCGAAACAGCTTTGCGATGATGCTAAATATTTTGCCCGCATTGCCACGCCTTCAAAACTTTTTTGTATGCCTGACACATATTGATAGTTGTACAACCAATTGTGTTGCTGCATATAAGGCAACATATTGGCAAATTTTTCCGGCAAAACATTTTTAAAATTGAATAATGTTGCATAGGTATTGGTAGCCAATTTTTGCAAGGTAAAATCATTACTAAACTGTTTTGTATCTAGCGCTAAAAAATGATCGTAAACCACATCAATAAAAGCCCCTGAGTAAGTGCCAACAGCAGGGTACAAATATTGTTTTGCTTGTTTGGTAATGGCATGTGCATCGGTAAAAGCATCAATGGCACGGTGTAGTTTTATACCTTTTTGAATAGCCGTTTCGTAATCAAATTGCTTTTTACCTTTCACATGGTCGCTTATCATATTACCTACCAAAATTTCTGGTTTATTAAACGATAAATAAGCATGTGCTAGGTAATTCATTGTTTAAAAACATTTATTGCGACAGTACTAGTGTATTTTTTAGCTTCGACTGGTTTTTACAAAATTTTGTAATTGTTTATGGTAAATGGCGGCTCTTTTTTCTGCAAAATAATCTGCACCTAACATAATAATTGATTGAAGTAGTAATGCCAAACCCCAACCAAACGTAAACGTATAATGAGCGATTTTTAAATTTTGCTGGAGTACAAAATCGCGGTTGTAAAATAGAAATACAAGGCCAGTAATTGCTAACAAAACCTCAACCCAACGGTAAATTACAAAGTTTTTGTTCACCACATTCATTCTTGGCAATTCTGCGGTTTTAATGTCGTTTGGGTTTACCTCATACGTATAAACCACCCTCAACAAATCATCATCGCTCCGTTTATAAATTGTATAGCCAACCACTAATTGCAATAATCCAATGCCAATTAAGGGTAGGGCAGCACCTTGCCAAGCATTTGTTTTGTATTTTAATAAGCCAATAGCTGCAATAATAATTGCTAGTAATCCAACTGCTATAAATAAAAGACTCTCTTGTTTTTCGGCAGTAAAATATTTCACAATAGCTTGTTTAGTAAGCATAATCGTTATTTAGGGGGATTCAGATGGCACAGAAAAGGTAAATACTTTGGCTGATGTTTACAAATAACACAGCATTATTTTACAATAGCTTCAATAAATTGTTTGCTTAATGGCGATATATTTTGGGAGAAAAAATGTGTTAAATTGCCTCGTTCGTTTACAATGTATTTACAAAAATTCCAAGTGGGTTGTTGATGGCACCAACCATTGCAAGAACCATCCGATAACCATTTAAAAACCTCGTGTTGATGTTCGCCTTTTACAACACTGCTCTTATTAATTACTGGAAAACTAATACCATAATTAAGCCTACAAAACTGAGCTATCATTTCATTACTTCCTTGTTCCTGGTTTCTAAAATCGTTGGCAGGAAAAGCAAGTACAATTAGTTTATTTTTATATTGCCTGTATAATGTTTCAAGTTCATCGTATTGGGCTGTGTAGCCACAATCACTAGCGGTGTTTACAATTACTACTTTTTTGTCTTTAAATTCTTTAAAGTTAATGATAGAGCCATTATTAGCTGTTGCTGTTAAATCGTAAAATGATTGCAAGCCACTAACTTCTAACTCGTTTTGTTTTATATCGCTGTCAGATGTGAGCAGCTTTCCTTTTAACATTATTAGGTTGTAAGCTTGCTTTAATAATTGCTGCTTTATGGTCATAATACAACTTTAAAAAATGAACAATTATTACTACTGGGAAGTTGAAAGGTCATCTTTTTAATTTAACCCAAAGGCAAATGTTTATTTTGCAGTCATGATAGACGAGTTACAATTTTCGCACGACTATTTTATGCGGCAGGCTTTACGTGAAGCTGAAGAAGCTTTTTATAAAGATGAAGTACCTGTTGGTGCTTTGGTGGTAATCAATAATAAAATAATTGCCCGTGCCCACAACCAAGTTGAGTTATTAAACGATAGCACGGCTCATGCAGAAATTTTAGCCTTAACATCAGCCTATAATTCTTTTGGTAGTAAATATTTGCCGGATGCTACCTTGTATGTAACCGTTGAGCCTTGTTTAATGTGTTGTGGTGCTATGTATTGGGGTAAAATTAGTAAAATTGTGTATGGTGCTAGTGATGAAAAGAATGGCTATCGACGTTTCACATCATCAAGTCCATTGCACCCAAAAACAGAAATTGTTACTGGCATTCTAGCGTTTGAATGTTCTAAATTAATGAAAGATTTTTTTAAGAATAAACGGTAATCGCAAATAGTAAAATGCCAAACCCTAAAATAGGTTGACTAAAAATTAAACACTTTTAGCAACATTATGGCTTACATTACAAAAGCAGACCGCCGAAAAAGTCAGTATCAAAAA
>JAYVNQ010000184.1:0-12705 GCA_043758365.1 Chitinophagales bacterium | reverse complement strand
TATCATTATCATTATATGCAGGGCATGTTATTGACATAAGTGAGAAGCGAAAACTAATGCTGCGTGGCGTTACCTTATACTTTTCTGCAGTATTGGTTTTAATACTACTCTCAACTAAAATTACTTCACAGCAATTAAGCAATCATACCATTGTTTTTTGTATTTATATCATTGTGTTTTTTACTGGTATTTTTCGTTCATTTACTGGACCAACTTTCAACGCAATGGTGGGCTCAATAGTACCAAGAGATTTGTTGCAAAACGCCACTACTTGGAACCAAGGTATATGGTTATCGGCTTCGGTAATTGGCCATGCTACGGTTGGATTTTTAATTGCAGGCATTGGCAATACGGGTTCATTAATTATTGTAGCATCCTTAGCAGCAACGGGTTTCACATTTTTATTTCAGCTAAAACCTAAGCCGCCTTTAAACGAACGTGGCGAAAAGAAAACGCTTGACAGTGTAAAAGAAGGCTTGCAATACGTGTTTAAAACCAAGGAACTATTGGGTGCATTATCGCTAGATTTATTTGCTGTTTTATTTGGCGGTGCTGTGGCTATGATACCCGTATTTGCAAAAGATATTTTACTAGTTGGACCAGTTGGTTTTGGTTGGTTAAATGCGGCATCAGATATTGGTTCAGTCATTATTATTATTGCCTTAACAATGGTTCCTATTCGCACAAAACAAGGAAAAAAATTAATGTATGCCGTGGCTGGTTTTGGTGTTTGTATTATCACGTTTGCATTATCAAAAGTATTTTGGTTATCGTTTGCCGCATTAATGGTTAGTGGCGTGTTAGACGGCATTAGTGTTGTTACCAGAGGCACAATTTTGCAGCTAAAAACACCAGACAATATGCGTGGCAGGGTAATGAGTGTAAACTCGATGTTTATTAATAGCAGCAACGAGTTGGGCCAATTTGAAAGTGGTATTGCCGCTAAATTATTGGGCGTTATTCCTTCGGTGGTTTTTGGTGGCTTTATGACAATTTTGGTAGTAACGACCACATGGTTTAAAGCCCCGAGTTTAAGAAAAATGGAATACTAGTAATTATAATTTTGGGAGGATTCATATAAAATCATTTCATCGAAAGGAAGTTTATAGAGAGCTATCAAACAAGGAAATCAATAACGTGAATGAGTATGAATTATATTACTGAAACTGAAGTTCACCAAAGATTAAAATGTTGCAGTGTGCGACGCATATAAAGCTGAATAGTATTACAGAAGATTATTACAAAAAAATCAATAGAATTAAAACTTTGTTTGAATCCTATTACAAAATACAATAACACTCTTTTACGGCTAGGTTTCTAATTCAAACTTCTAAAGTCTACTGGCACAAGTTTGCTTACGCCTGGCTCTTGCATGGTTACGCCATAAATTACATCTACCGCACCCATAGTTTGCTTGTTATGCGTTACAATAATGAACTGTGAATTATCGCTAAATTTTTTAATCATTTGTGTAAATTTTCCAACGTTGGCATCATCTAAAGGTGCATCTACTTCATCTAAAATACAAAACGGTGCTGGTTTAATAAGATAGATGGCAAACAATAAAGCTGTTGCAGTTAGGGTTTTTTCTCCACCACTTAATTGGGTAATAGATGATGGCCTTTTGCCTTTTGGTTTGGCAATAATTTCAATGCCAGTTTCGGCCAAATTTTCAGGATTAACCAATACCATATCAGCCGTATCTTCCTCTGTGAACAAGGCTTTGAACACTTTTTGGAAGTTGTCTCGTACCTTATTGAAGGTATCTAAAAACTGTTGATTAGCAGTTGCTTCAACCTCTTGAATGGTTTGCAACAAGCTATCTTTTGCAGTTACCAAATCGTTCTTTTGTTCTAGAATAAAGTCGTAACGCTTTTTCATTTCGGTATAAGCTTCAATTGCCGTTGGGTTTACTTCCCCCATATTTTCCATACGCTTACGCATACGGTCGCTAGTGGCTTGCAGCTCTTCAAAAGTGGTGTCAGATGTTCTGGCTTCATCTAAAATTTTATCCAAATCAATTTTAAATTCAACGTGCAAACGCTCCTTCATACCAGCCAATTGTAGTTTCAGTTCGTTCAATTTATCCTTTACTTCATTCATCAAACCATCTACTACTTCCTTACTTTTTATTTTGGCACGCAACTCGTTTTCTTTAACTTGTAGAGTATTACGCAAATTGTAAAATGCTTGGTCTGTTTCATTCAGTTTTTTCTCTTCTTCTTCCTTGTTACGAAGCAATACCAAAAAGGCTTCGTGGCTATCTTGCAACGCATTTTCACCTTCGGTTATATTGATAGCAGCTTCACTTAATTGTGCAGTATTGGTATCAATTTGCAAGTGCAAATCGTTTAATTGATTTTGCTTGAAAGTTAACTCTTGTTGCAACGCATTTATCTTGCTTTGCTGACGGGTTAATTGCAAATTATTTTCGTTGTATTGTGCTGATGCTTGTTGATAATCTTGCTCTGCCAACTTATAATCTTGCTCTACCAATTTTAGTTCCTCATTTGTCTGTAACAATTGCTGGTTAAGGGTTTGCAGCGTTTCTCTTGTTGTTGCAATAGCCTCCTGATCCTCCTCTAAACGCAACTGAAAATCTTCTAAACGTTGATTGGCACTAGCTTGTGCAGCTTGTGTATTTTCTATTTTATTTTTAGCTGCAAATACTTGATTGGTTAATTGATTGATGTCGTTTTCGGTTTGTTTAATGGTTTTTTCTTGCAACTGACCATTGTAACCAATTACCCGAATATGTGTTGTTTGAATTTCTGCTTTTAGCGATTGAACAACAGCATCCAACATAATAATTTCATCATTCAGTTTCTCTAAATTCTTAACACGGCCAATTTTTTTTCCTTCAAACAAGCCAACGCTACCACCAGTTAGCGTGTATTTCCCCTTAACATATTTGCCAGATTTTTCTAAAATAATAGCGCCATTACTATTGAGAAAAGCCTCATCATTTTCAGCTATAAATACATTTTGCAACAAGTATTCTGCTAGGTTTTTATAGTCCTCATCTACCTCTACAACATCTAGTGCTTTAATGGTATTTTGTGGCTGTGGCATATTTATTATTTGCTGCCCTTTCAACTGGTCTAACAAAAAGAAATTGGCTTTGCCTTTTTTATTATCATCCAATAAACGGATGGCTTGCATACCTTCTTCAAAATTATTTACCACGTAATAATTCAGGTAGGGTTCCAGCACATTTTCAACGGCTGTTCTATAAGCTTCGTTTACATAAATAATATCTGAAAGTATGGGAGCAGTGTGGTTCCAATTTGGATTTTTGTGTAAAAATTTGATGCTCTCTGGATAACCTTCCATTGAGTCTATCAAACTTTTCAACAGAGCATATTCATTGCGTTTGCTATCTAGCTTACGGCTTTCCTCTGCTAGCTGGCTACGCAAGGTTTCCATCTGTTGTTGTGTGGCTAAAATATTTTGTTTAGTAGTTTCATGTTGCTCATGTAATTGCTGTAAATCAATTCGTTTTTCAGCTAGCAATTCCTCTTTTTCTACCGCTTCATTTTCTAATTGCGTTAACTGATACTGTCTACTTTGTTTCTCGTCTTGCAACTGCGCAGTTAAGCGTTGAATATTATTGATAGATGTATCGGCAACCGCTACTTTTTTCTCGGCATCAAACTGGTTTCGCTGAATGCTTTGGTATTGGTTACGTAATGTATCGAGGCCGGTTCTTTTATCATCAAATACTTGTCGTTTATCATCAATAGCTTGTTTAGCATTAGCCACTTTAAATTGCAATTCCTGCAATTGATTCCCCTCATCACCTACTTGAACTTGTGTAAATTGAATACTATCACCTAAGTTTTTTAGCTGCCCTTCAGCTTTGTATAAAAAGTCTTTAAGGTTGGTTTCTTTTTCTTTTAAATAATGTAATTTTTGCGACGCTAAATTCTTCTCATTCTCTTTAGTACGAAGGTTTTGCTGCAAGTCGTTAAATGCAACCTGCATACCATGCAAAGCTTTTTCTTTCTCAATAAAACCTACTTTTTCTTGCTCAATGGCGGCTTCTTCGGTAGCTATTCCAGCTTCCAAACGCATCCGTTTATTGGCTTCATTTTCTTGCTGCTCGTTTAAATCTTTATAAGTAACATTAAAGCCTTCCAACGCAGCTTTTGCTAGTTCAACGGCAATTTCTCTATATTCCTTTTTTAGTTCAAAATATTTCTCAGCCTTCTTTGCTTGGTTCTCTAAAGTTTTAAGCTGGTTATTTATTTCAAACAATAAATCTTCAATACGTGCCAAATCTTGTTCGGTTGCATCTAACTTACTTTTAGCTTCTTTTTTACGGGTTTTGTAAATCGTAATGCCAGCAGCTTGTTCTAACATTCGTCTACGGCTATTTTCTTTATCTCGGATAATATCGTCCACCATGCCAAGCTCAATAATGGCGTAACTGTCAGTACTAATACCTGTATCTAAAAACAGATTGTGGATGTCCTTCAAACGGCAGCTCACGTCATTTAACCGATACTCACTATCGCCATTTTTATAAAACTTTCTAGTAACTGTAACCGTGCTAAACTCGGTTGGTAACAAGTTTCTCGTATTTTCAAAAGTTAAGCTAACTTCAGCTAAGCCACTGGCACTGCGGGTTTTAGAGCCATTAAATACCAAAGCCCCTTGATTTTCACTTCGTAAGGCACTAATTTTTTGCTCGCCAATTACCCAACGAATACTATCAATAATATTACTTTTGCCACAACCATTTGGCCCAATAATACCAGTAATACCTTCATCGAAAGTAACCACTGTTTTATCTGCAAAACTCTTGAATCCTTTTATTTCTAAACTCTTTAAACGCATGCCGAACCCATTTTAGTACCAACGAACATACGGTTTTGAAACCTGAAATGACAAACGTAAAAATATGGTGTGGAGAAGTAGTGAAAAACCTTTGTTGACAGGCTTTTGGGGTGGTATTTAGCATCGTTGCATCGCACACTACGGCAGTTTGATTTATAATTTAGCTTTTATAGAAGCGTAGATTTTACCACTAAGGAATATAAGTTACGAACGTATAATTTTTGTATATGTTTTTTATAAGTTTAGGATACCTCTTAATCCAATGTCAATTTTACCAAGTACTGGGCAAATTCGTCCTCCATTAAAAACTCGGTTTTAAAACCTTCTTTTAAAGCTATTTGTTGCAACGTTGCTTGATCAATGTATAGCCAAGTAAACCAATCGGTTTTTAATTTTTTATACTCATATTGGTAATCTATTTCACCAAAATAATTGCCAGATAAACCAACCGTTCCATCGTACAAATAAGACACATCAGACGAATCGAAAAGTAATTGTCCGCCTGGTTTTAATAGCTTTTTTATATGCTGAAAAAACTGTTGTAAGCCAGTTAAATTAGCCGTTAAGCCAATACCATTCATTAATAGTAAAAGGGTATCAAAACGCTCATTTTCAAACGTAAAAATATCTTGTTGGTAAATGTTTTTAACGCCCCGTAACCGCATCACATCACAAGCCAATGGCGATATTTCTAAAGCAGATACTGTTTTGCTTTTTTGCTGCAACCAAAGCACATGGCTGCCTGAACCTGCACCAATATCTAATATTTTGCCTTTGCATTTTTTTAAGGCCATTAATTCTAGTTTGGTCATATTTGTCTCATCTCTGAAATACACTTCTACTGGCATTTCTTCTCTTTGCCAATATTTATTATTAATCCATAATTTTTTTGGCTGAGATTGGTGATAATAATCCGAAATTGCTTGACCTAACACATCTACCATTGGTACTAATTTGAAAAAAGATTTCGCAAACTTATCGCTTCTTCCGCTCTACCCTACTTAGGTATAAAACAATGGTATCTTTTAATAAAATGCCTTTTAATACCCTACTTTTTTCAGTGAGGTTGCTAATGGTTGCTTTTAAAGTATCGGAATGTTTTTTTGCATCCTGAAATGTGGCGACTAAAGTATGTGCAGCTGTGTCGTAAGTATATCTGCCCCGTATAGATTGGTCTGGTAAATACCTATAAGGATTTGGACAAAAAGCACATCCATACCCGCCATCTAAATAAATTTTTGACCAAGCTGTGGTATCAGTTTGCCAAGCATTTTTTGAAAGGGTATCGCCATTTTTAATTAAAGTATTTACTTTCCAAGTACCCATTAATTGGTTATATGGCTTGTCGATAATAATGTAACTATAAATAAGCCCAAATGCACAAGCAACTATTGCAAAACGCAAAACATTTTTGAAAACGCCGAGTTTAACAGGCGGAAGTTCATAGCTGATAGAAATAAGAAAAGCTTTGATTTTTTCCCCATCAATTGCTATTAAAAAAATTAATGCTATTGTAAACAAAATCGAATTTAAAAAAGCACCACTTGCTATTGAAAAAAATATGTTTATCAGTATAATATTTACCATAACGGGTAGCAAAATAAAAGCCCCTATTAAAGTGGTTCGCCTAAACAATAATAAGATGGAACCGCCAATTTGAACACTAGCAATAATGACTGCCAAAGCATAGGAGTAACCATAGTAATACCAAGTAAGTCTTACTCCACTCACATCACTTAAGGCCATATCTAACGCATAATCTGGCGTACGAAACTGTGTGCCTAAAATTTTGGCAAAGCCATAGCTACATATTTGCATTGCCAACCAGTAACGGATAATTCCCCGTAAAACCGCATGTATTTTACCAGTATTTTATACGTCCTTTTTTTTCTTTTGTATGCCAATAAATTGAGTATAGTGTACCAAAAAAAATACCTACAATCAGCTGCCCAGAAATATACCAATCCCAAAAACCATCAGGGATGTTCTTAATATATTTTTCGGGTATAATACCAAGAGAAGTGCCTAAAGTATTTACAATTGCTAATACCACTAAAATACATTCTACAAACTTTAAAAACCAAGAGGTACGTTGTTGCTGTGTTGTAAGCATAGTTGTTAGTTTGGTATGAAAATATAATGCAACATTTGAAGCATCAAATAATCAACTTCTTATTTGTTATACCATTTTGAAATCACCGCTTCTGCTGGTTTTAGTTGAGGGGTATAATCTGGTCGCGTAGCATTTTTATAATAGTCGTCTGCATACCATTTCCATACAAAACCGCCAGCAAACCAAGGTTTTGTTGCTACAGATTTGTACAAGGCTTCGTAGGCGGTTGCTTGGGCGGCATTATTAGTGGTGCGAACGTTTTCCTTCCAAGGTTCTGCGGTGCAACTATCTGTATTTCGATAGCCATATTCTGTAAAAATAATTGGCTTTTTTACTTGCTTATTTAGGGCTTCCATCTTTATAATATGCAACTTCCAAGCGGCTTGTAACTCATCAATAGCAGGACTTGCAGCATTTACCAAAGGAAAATAAGCATCAATGCCTATCAAGTCTAGCTTGTTCCAAAAAGGAAATTTATCGTAATCATCCCAATTGGCAGCGTAGGTTAATTTGCCTTTGTAAATGGCTTTTACATCATCAATTAATTTACTAAAATAATCAGGTCTATTTTTTACAGCAGCCCCTAATTCAATACCAATACAAAACATATCAACCTGTAAACTATCGCAGATTTTGGCGTAGTGCAACACGTAGTTTTTATAACTATTTTCAAACGTTAGCCAACTTTTTTCATTGGGTAAAACAAAGTCGCCGGTGTAAGTGCCATACCTTAACCATAAGTGTGGCTTTAGCATTATTGATAGTCCATTTTGCTTTGCCAAAACGATGGTACCAATTACACCTTCATCTTTTTCGCCCCACCATTGCCGGGCATTATTATACTTTACAGTTGGTTCTTCTACATTGCAAAATGCATAAGGCATTATGGCAATGGCATTGGCATTTATTTGCTTGATAGCTGTAAAAACCTCAGACTTAATTTCTTTTACTGTAGCCACCAAACCAACTCCTTTTATGGTAAAGTTTTTAGCGAGTTTTTCATCAGAAAAAAGTGGTATATCACCTACAGTATTATTACAAATAAAGCTACAAAAAACTATTGCTGCAACAAGTAAAACGAAGAAAACGGCACTTAATTTATTAAGCATTTTACTATTTAATCCTTTTATTTAAAAGATGTTGTTGCTAGCTTCTAGCTTACTAAAATGACTAAAAATGATGAGACCAATTTATGTAAAGCCTCAATAAATTTAAAATTTCATGTAGGCAACACCACTACTTTGTAAGCTTTACCGCATCGGCTAAACGTTGTGCTGCATTATCCCAATTAATCAAATTAAATAACGCATCTACAAAGTCGGTACGTTTGTTTTTATACTTTAGGTAATAAGCGTGTTCCCACACATCAATAACCAATAATGGGATACAACCCCACTGCGTTAATTTTTCGTGGTTCTCACATTGTAACACTGTTAAACTATCGCTGTAAGGTTGATACGCTAAAATGCCCCAACCATTACCATCTACATTTTTAGATGTCTCGGCAATTAGTGCTTTTAACCTGTTGTAACTGCCAAAGTTTTTTTCTATGCGTTTCAAAAGGTCGCCAGTTGGCATGGTCATTTTGTTGGTAAGGTTTGTCCAAAATATTGAATGCAAAATATGGGAAGAAGAATGATAGGCTAGTTTTTTTGTCCAATAATCAACGGTTTCTAAATTATTATCATCCAAAGCTTTTTTAATCATTGCCAAATCTTTATTTGCAGCCTTGGTAGCACCACCATGATGAAACGTGTAATGCAAATGCAAGGTTTCAGCATCCATGTACGGCTCTAAAAAATTTTCGCTGTAAGGCAATGCCTGCTGTATATAATTACCATTAGCATCTACCAATTTATCAATATTATTATTGGTTAGGTTTTGTGCAAAAGCATTGGTAGTACTGATTAAAGAAGCTGCACCAATCAATGTTCCCGATTTTAAAAAGTCTACTCTGTTCATGAAATTAATTTTTAAAATGATACCTAGAACCATTGTAATTACAATGACATTTTTGGCTTTAGAATTTTCTTGAAGTAAAGTAACGCCAATACCGTAATAACGGCAATTAATGTTACGCTTTTGGTAGTATTACTTTAATTAATAAAATATTTTAAATCCTTTGTTTCTAGGTTTTATTCGCAGAGATGAATTTACAAATTATAGATAACTTCATTTAACTCTTTTTGCTCGGGTTTATCCATTGTCTAGATGGCTTTTCTATAAACACAAAAGTTACATAAGATATTAATAAAGCAACTGCAATAATAACTACACAAATTAGCCACCCTATTAGCATGTTAGGCTGTGGTGGTCCCATTGGTGGCTTGGCAGGATCTATAGGATTGAGATATGCCATAACTTTATCAATAGTATACAATATAGGTTGGTGTACCAGATAAAGAGAAAAAGACCAATCACCCAATTTCTGCAAGGCAGTTTTAGCAAAAAATTTGTTCATACCTACACTGCCATACGCTCCTGAAAGTAATATAAAAGGGAAAAAAGATACCGCAAAAATATCGGGTAACGCAAAGTGCATACAGGCAAAGCTGCATAAGGCCAATACTATCATTGCGTAACCATTGCCAAGTAGGTTTTTACCCCAATTAGTTTTATAACCTTGGTACATCATCATACCTAAAATAAAGCCACAAAGGCAACGTATATATCCAAATTGAAAAGCAACATTTAAGCTATCACCTGCCTTTGGTCCACCTTCTCCCCCAAGAATTTTAGAGAGTACTGGCGATATTGTAACCATTGGCACTAAATAAAACATAATTGCCAAATACCCTACAAAACAAAGTGCTGAAACAATTATTTTACCAACAGTATTTAAGCGACTAAAAGGTGCTACTAGAAAAGGGAATAACATGTAAGCCCACCATTCTACACTGATAGACCAGGAAGCATGTACCCACGAAAACCAGTTATGCAAATTCATAGAATGCAGTAAAAAGATATTTGTAAAAATTGAAAAATTGTTATTTTCAACTTCTAGAATAATATTTTTAGGAATGCCCATTTTTGCCGTGATAAAGAAGAGTAGGATGGTGTAAGTTAATGTTACAAAATGTAAAGGATACACCCTAGCAAAGCGGGCAATTGTGAACTTTTTAAAGTCACTGCCTTTTATCGAATTGGTAAAAAGTTCACCGTAAACATGGCACATAATAAAACCGCTTAGAATAAAGAAAAAATCTACCATTAGGTACATTCGGGTAAGCAGTAATGAGTCTTTAAATTTTAGTAGCATACCGCCACCACCACCAATCATCAAGTCAACATGATAGATAACGGTTAGCAAAGCAGCTATACCTCTAAGCGGTGTTAGATTAGATAAAAAGGTAATTTTTTTCATGTTCAGTTAGTTTCTTTGGTTCTAAATGCAATCCTAGTTGTTTTGTTTTTATTTATCGTCAAGCACAGAGCCAACTTTTCATACGTTAAGTGGTTGAGAACACAAGCAACTATTTAAAAAGCCCTTGTTGGTAGGTTTTTATACCCTACCAACAAGGGCTGAGAATTTAATGTCTTTTTTATCCGATAAGCCCGTATTTATCAATTATTGCTTGTCTTTTTTCTGGATACATGGTTACCCCAAATTTTAAATCAAGGGCTGCAAAACGTTTTGCAATGGAAGGGTCAGCAGGCGATAATTTATTTTGTACCATATCTGGGATAATTTTGAAGTATAATTCTTCTAGGTAGTCTTCGAAATTTTGATTAAAATACATATCCATAAATCGTAGTGGCTTATCCGTGTTATTAAAAAAGGTATGAACAATTCCTCTCGGTCTCATATGCCATCCCCCCGCAGGAATTTCGTACAATGTATCCTCTACTAAAACACTAGCAGTACCCTCAAGCACCAACATTACCTCGTCTAAATCTTTGTGACTATGGGGTGATGGGCCCATTTTTTTGGGTGCAACAGCCGCTTCAACACTAGAATATTGCATATTGGTTTGCGAACTTCTAATCCAAGTTCTTATAGCTGAACCACCTGGCCCAGGCTGTAATGTTTCTGCTGGCGGAAGGTAAAAAGGAGTTAACACTTTTGTTGTTTTTTTTGGGTCTTCCTGTTTTTTATTATCGCCGCAAGCGGCTAAAGAAAAGAAACTAAGCCCTGCTGTTGCTACTGCAAGTTGTTGAATTGCATCTCGCCTTGATGTTGTTTTTACGTTTTCTGAATTTGTCATGTCATTTAGTTTTAATTGTTTTGAAATTTTGATGAATTAACCCTTTATTTCCTTCTGTTCCTGCAGCATCTCTGCGTGATCAGAAAGCCAAAACTATGTTGGTATAAAGTGGCATCAGTGGTAAAAAATGGACTTTTTTTAAACCTCTGCATCACCAAAAGCCCGTTCCGGTGCCTGATTATCAATTTCAAAAAATTGTTTGGGGGAATAGCCGGTAAACTCTTTGTAATCTTTTACCAAATGTTGGTAATCGTGATAACCGCAATGGATGGCAATGAATAGCCAATCCTTGTCGGGATAACGGTTCTTCATCCGGAACGCCCTATCAAAGCGAATAATTTGCAAAAATTGTTTTGGAGGTATACCCACACGTTCTTTAAACATGCGGTCAAACTGGCGGTGACAAAGACAACTACTTTTTAAAAAACTATCAATACTGTACAGTTCATTTTGTTGCAACATCATTTTACTGGTCATGTCAATAGGATGCACCTTGCCCTTTGTTTTCCTTACTAACTTGCTTAAAAACGTTTCAACAATTTGTGTCATTTGTGAATAGGAAGTTGCCGTAAATAATGCTTCATTCACTTCTCTCACACAGCTTCCAAATATATCTTCTGCATCCAGATAAGTATTTGCCAGTTCATGCATGTCAATACCTGTGATACGATAAAAAGCTCCAGGCTGAAATAGTACCTGAAAGCTTAAAAAGTTTTTGCCTACATAACGTTGTAGCAATTTTGTATGCTGACTAATACAGGAAACTTTTTTGTTAGATACACTTGAGTCGCTATCTAGATGTTTTACAGTTTCGGTGTCTTTAGGATAAAATTGAAGACATTGCTCTGGCCGCGGTGAATAAAGTTTCGGCGGAATAGTTACGTTACCGGTAAAATTAAAGTCAATAACTCGATACAACTTGATGAAATCAGTTAAAAAAGGGCTTGGCTTAATTTCATTTAGCAGCATCGAAATAAATATTTATAAAAGTTAAATTCAGTTAACATAAAGATTAATAATATTAAGCATACTTTAAAATATTTTTTCCAGCAAAGCCTTACGTTTTAAACCTTAGTGCAATGCTCTGAAGTCTGGTGGCAACATAGAATACAAAAACTATTTCATGGGTGGTCCTAAAATTTCTGAATGATAAGTTTTGTACAATGCTTGCATTTTTACCATATCGGGCTTGCCTTTGGTATTAATTATTTTACCCATCTCTTCAAAATAGTTTTCCATCCCTTTGCCGGGTGTAATGGCTACTAACAAACTGCCAGGTTTTTCGCTAATACAATTAAAAGTGTGCTTTACTTGTCGTGGAATAAATATGGTATCGCCTGTATTTAATGTTAGCATCTCATCACCCAATTGATACAAAAAAGTGCCTTCTAACACACAAAAAAACTCATCAAAAGTTTGGTGTACATGCAATGGGGGGCCAAATCCTTTTGCATTGTTTGAGCTGATGAATACCGATAATCGATCTTCAGTATCACTACTTAACAATTTAAAATCAATAGGCTCATCACCATAAACAATTTTGTTTTT
>JAYVNQ010000183.1:0-12753 GCA_043758365.1 Chitinophagales bacterium | reverse complement strand
TGAATTTTAATCATTATTTTATTACCAATGCAGTAGTTGGTGCCGATGTAAAAATGATAACACATGGTTTTTATAGTTTTAGCAATGCCCAATTTATTCCCAATACAAATAGCATTATTTTAGATGCAAAAGTTGATGATACACAACATCCCGATAGGGCTTTAGAAACCCAGATTTATACGGTAAATATTGATGGCAGTGGTTTTAAAAAACTACTTGGCAAAGAAGATATGAGTTTTAACGGAGCTTCTGTTTCGCCTAGCGGCAAATGGTGCGCATTTCAATATGGCAATACTGGTTTTATTAATGTGCCAACATTATCCATCATGCCAATTAATGGCAATGAGCAACAAAAATTTGATATTGTATTAGATAGAAATAAAGGAGCGGTAACATGGTCTGCCGATGAGAAATATCTCTATTTTACTGCTCAAAGTAATGGAGGGGCTGTATTGTATAAAGCTGACATTACCACAAAAATAGTAACCCCGCTAACCGATTTTAGTACAGGCATTAACAGCTTTGCTGTATCGCAAAACAAAGTGGTTTTTAGTAAAAATTCAGTAACAAATCCAAGCGAAGTTTTTGTTAGCGATTTGGCTGCTAAAAATACAAAACAACTGTCTGCGTTTAACGCTGGTTGGGTACAAAACAAAAGTATCAGTTTGCCAGAAAAACACACCTTTAGCAATAACCACGGTATGCCTGTTGAGTATTGGGTAATGAAGCCAACCAATTACGAAGCTGGTAAAAAGTTTCCTTTATTGCTTGAAATTCATGGTGGCCCAAGTGCTATGTGGGGTCCTGGCGAAAGCAGTATGTGGCATGAGTTTCAATACTTTTGTTCGCAAGGTTATGGTGTGGTTTACTGTAACCCAAGAGGTAGTGGTGGGTATGGTTTAAGCTTTTTAAAAGATAATATAAACGACTGGGGTAACGGCCCAACAAGCGATGTATTAACCGCGTTAGATAAAACCGTTGCAGAGGGCTGGGCCGATACAAGTAAACTGCTAATAACTGGTGGCTCGTATGCAGGCTATTTGGTTAGTTGGATTATTGCTCACGACCAGCGTTTTAAAGCCGCTTGTAGCCAACGTGGTGTGTACGATTTAAATACATTTTTTGGCGAAGGCAATGCTTGGCGTTTGGTGCCAAATTATTTTGGTGGCTATCCTTGGGAAGAAAAAGTGAAACCAATTTTAGCCCGAGAAAGCCCTATTAATTATGTGCAAAATATAACCACCCCGTACATTCTGTTTCATGGGGAAAATGATTTAAGAACAGGCGTAATACAAGGTGAAATGTTGTATAAAAGTTTAAAGGTTTTAGGTCGGCCTGTTGAGTATGTTAGACATCCAGGTGGCACACATGAACTAACAAGAAGCGGCAATAATAGGCAACGCATAGATCAAATGTTGCGTACTTACGAATTTTTTGAACGTTGGATACAACACTAAAAAAACTAACGCCATCAAATAAAAACGACCCTATTTAAATTTTCAAATGGGTCGTTTTTGTATAAAAATTGATTAGTTTTTCTTCTTGCTATCCTTTAATTCTTGCTTTTGTTTTGCTGCGGCAATAGAGTCTGCAATACGCTTTTTTTCCTTCTTTTTAAAGAAGCCCTTTAGCAAAAAGTTATGTTTTACAGCGTCCATGTTGTCACTAAATCCATCAGCGCTTCTTTTAATACTTTTTACTGTAGAAGTGGTAGCATCTATGCTTGTTTCTAATTTATTAGCTAATGCTTTATCATTTAGTAGTTTACCTAGCGAGCCTTCCCCACGGTTTATTTTGCCTACAACACTTGCTAAACCTTGTGCCAAGCTATCGGCACTATTGGCAATGTTAGATACTTTAACCATCAGTTTATCCATATCCATCGGGTTTACCGAGCCTATTTGTGTATTATCTTTTAGTAATTCATTACTCATGCCGGGACCAATTTGTACCAGCTTATCACCCATTAAACCATCTCCACCAATACTTGCTTTTGCATCTTTACGCATAAACGGTTGTACACGATTTTGCAGTGTCATTTCTACGCGTACAGCGGTATCGTTAATGATAATAATGTCATCAACTGTACCTATATTAATACCTGCAAAACGCACGTAGTTGCCGGTTTGTAGCCCATTAACCGTTTTAAAATTAGCATAGAGACTAAAGGTATTGCCAAACATATTTTTTTGTTTACCGATATAAAATAAGGCTATTAATAATATAGCAAAACCTAGTGCTGTAAACAAACCTGTTTTAAATTTTTGAGATGTAGAAGCGTCCATTGAATGGGTATTTATGTTGTGATTAAGATTGTTTATTTAAAGAAAGCTTTTACAAGCTCATCATTCGATTTTTGTAGCTCTGCATAAGTGCCCTCGGCTATGTATTTACCATCATTCATTATTACTATTTTATCGGCTATAATTTCAGCACAAGCAATATCATGAGTAATAATGATGGAGGTTATTTGATACTTTTTCTGCATCTCTAAAATCAGTTCACTAATTTCTCGTGATGTTATTGGATCTAAACCAGTTGTTGGTTCATCGTATAAAATAATTTCGGGCCTCACTATTAGTGTTCTTGCCAAACCAATACGCTTACGCATACCACCACTTAAATCCGATGGCATTTTATCAATCGCATCCGCAAGACCTACACTCTCTAACATTTCTATAATGCGGGTTTCAATTTCTTGCTTGTCTTTAATTTTCAATACTCTTGTTAAAGGAAAAGATAAATTTTCTCGCACCGTCATTGAATCGTATAAAGCACCACTTTGAAACAAAAAACCAATCTTAGTTCGCAGCTCTTTTAGTGCATCAACATTCATGTCTTTTACCTCATCACCAAAAACTGTTAAACTACCTTCATCTTGTGTTAGCAACCCAACAATACATTTAATAGTAACCGATTTGCCTTGCCCTGAACGACCCAGTATTACCGTATTTTCTCCTTTATTAACGGTTAAATTTATATCCTTTAAAACTTCGTTTGTATCAAAGCTTTTCTTCAGATTTTTTATTTCTATAATTGGTTCCATTATACTATTTTAATTATAAACAAAAGCACTAGTTAACTGCACCGCTAACGCATCAATAATAATAATCCATAACGATGCTGTAACCACTGATGAGTTGGCTGCAATACCAACACTTTCGGTGCCTTTGTTAGAGTTGTAACCTTTATAACAACCAACAAAACCAATAGTAAAGCCGAAGAAAAATGTTTTAATAATAGCAGGTAGCACATCAGGAAATTCGATAGAAACAAAGGCCTTTTTAAAGTATAAAACTGCACTCATACTGCTAGCAACATTTACCCCAAAGTATCCACCAAAAAAGGCGAACACATCTGCAAAAACGGTTAGCAACGGTATCATAATTATGCAAGCCAAAATGCGGGTTACTATTAAATATTGAACTGGGCTTGCACCTGAAACTTCCATGGCATCTATTTGCTCTGATACATTCATACTACCTAATTCAGCACCTATACTTGATGCTATTTTACCAGCACAAATCAAGGCAACAATTACAGGCCCAATTTCGCGTACAACTGAAATAGATACCATACTTGGTACATAAGATTGTGCACCAAATTGCTTTAAGGTTGGCAATGATTGTAAGGTTAAAACGAAGCCCAAAACAAAGCCTGTAACTAATACAATGGGTAAAGATTTGTAGCCAATTACAAAACATTGCCGTACAAATTCATTCCACTCAAAACCCTTTTTAAAGATGTTGCGGTTAAATGAATTGAAGAAACTTATTTGGTCGCCTAATTGTTGAAAAGCGCCAGATTGGGTGTTGAATAAATTTTTAAACATGGTAATTGCGAATGCTTTTAAACATTGCAAGAGCGATAATTGTAAAAATTATTCCTGTAATGATCTACGCTATACGGGGAAAATAATACCCACTATTTTACTTTGCTCAATGCTAACATTCCAATCATCCAATCTGGCAAAGGCTTGTGCTGCTTGCGTTTGGTAAGATTTAAATACAAACCAAGTTTTTTGTAAATTGGCACCTTGTGAGTTTCAACCAATTCTATTAAAGTACCGTCGGGGTCTTCCACGTAGCAGAACCTGCCAGCAGATTCACCCATTGCAAATGAGTTGGCACTATCAACTGTAAAGTTGTAGCCCTTGCTGCTTGATAAAGTTTTTAACTCATCCATATGCAGCACATCAAAACACAGGTGAATAAAACCACAATCGCCCCAGTAACGGTTAGCGTAAATTTTTTCTGGAGTTCTATCTTTTACTTCAATCAATTCTATTTGTACAGCACCTAATAATTTACTAAAAGCCCCTTTATTAGCAACTTGTTTTTTAAGCAAAACCCTGGAGTAACTGCCGCCGCTTTTTTGGTTAAAAGGCACATCAATCATTGGCGCTGTACCGCTATAAATTACTTCATCTATACCCAACATTTCTTTGTAAAAATGAAGTGCTTTTTCCATGTTGCTAACACCAATAACCGCACCAACAACACCACCACAAACTTGTTTATTTTGCTTAAACCATTCGTCCCCTTCTACAATATTAAAGCAGTTGCCATAAGGGTCGGTTAACCAAAAGTGTTTACGATCATCGGGGCTATCGAACAGTTCAGAAATTTGTATATTTTGTAGTTGGCTAAAATAAGTATGAGCAGCTTTTACATTGTTACTTTTAATTTTTACTGCAAAAATTCCTATGTCGCCAAGCGCAAGTGCAGTAAGGCTTTTAGCTGGTTTTCTACTTGTAAATTGCCAAATTTCAAAACCACCACCACCACACATATTTAGCGATAAAATAGCCCTACGATTGTGTATTTGGCTGCCTGTATATTGTGTCATTAAAGAGGCTTCGGCACGGTCATCAAAAATTAATACATCCATACCAAACAATTGTTTGTATAGCAGCTTGGCCTCCTGTGCATCGGTAACGCCAATACCTACTTGTTGAATACCTGTTATTACATTTTGCATGGAGGTTTTATTGATTTGTTTAAATTACGAAAAACACTTGACTTGAGATTAACAAAGTTTAATAACTATTGATTGTAAGCAATTGTTTGTACTTCGCAATCATCTCTTGTTGGGTAGCGCCTTTTTTATACATTTTTACGATGATATAATTTGCTTTTTGAACTTGTAGCCAACTATTTTTCTCATATTTTCTTGCAGACACTAATACCTTTTTTTGTAAAATTTTATACCTGCCTCTTTCTTTGGCACGGATGGTAATATCGTAATCCTCCATCACTTTTAAATTAGCATTGAAGCCGCCAATTTGTATAAATAATTGCTTGGTAATAAACAAGGTTTGATCACCACCATAACAAACAAATAAATCAAATTTTGTAAAGAAGGCATTTAGTTTTAATAGTATGTTTTGGCTATCAAACGCTGTACAATATCTGCCAAAAGTAAAACCGTTTTTTACGGCTAATAAAACATCGGTGCTAAATGTTTTTGGTGGCAATGTATCTGCATGAACAAAATATAAAATACTACCTGTGGCCAAAGTAGCACCTTGGTTCATTTGAGCAGCACGGCTCTTTGTAATTGCTTTTGCTACTACAGCACCGGCTTTTTCTGCAATCTGTACGGTGTTATCGCTCCCACCATCTACCACAATAATTTCAGCAATATCTTCACCACCATTAAGCTGCAAATACGCAATTAATTGTGCAATAATTACTTCCTCGTTATAAGTAGGAATAATAACGCTCACCATTTTACAAATGCTATTTTAGTTTATGTACGAGTTAGCCCGAATTAGGTTTTAAATATAGGGCATAAAAAATCCTAGTGAATATCAGTAGGGATTTTGGCTAATCGGGTGACATCATTATTTAATGTTTTTCATCTTCCTTATTGCAAGTTTCAATTATTTTATGAAACGTATCGTGCAAGCGTAGCAACTTTATTTTAATCGCTTTGTCAGTTGCTTTTGCTTTTACTAAAATATCTAATGCCTTGGTGCCTTTTACTAAATCTGCCACAGCTTTTTTAATACCTTCTTGGTTTTTCAAGTCGGCAGGAATTGTTGATTTAGAAACAGCCATGGCCTTATTATACATTTCGGCAGATCGAGTTTTAATAGGTTCTAATTTACCTTCTTCACTTGGGTGAAATGTTTCGCTCATAACCCCATGAAAAGTTTGTTATGCTGGCCATTGTGCCAACTTAAATTGTGCATTAACCGAGGTTGTTGCAATAACCAAAACGGCTAGTAAAATAGATGCTTTTAAAAATTTCATATTGTGTTTTTTTTGATTGTACGAATGTGCAATATTTTTACTGAATTTGGATTCAATAATTTAGCATCCTCTCGCAAAAACCTTCGCTGCATGACTGGTTGTTAATTGTTTTATAATTACAAATTACAGCATTCGTTTGCGCTATCTTACAGCGTTTTTTATAATGATTGGCACTTAACGCAACAGCATGAGCAGAAAAATTATTTATCTCATTAATCCTATATCTGGCACGGCTAAAAAGGATGAGATAAAACAACAAATTCAACAAATAAACACCAAAAAAAATATTGCTTTTGAAATTGTTACTAGTAACGCACGTGGGAATTACGATTTTTTAAAAGATAAAATAGCGGCCGAAAAAGTTACTGATCTTGTAATGGTTGGTGGTGATGGTACAGTAAACCAAGTTGTAGCTGCGTTACATGGCACAGCCATAAATTTTGGCATTATACCAATGGGGTCTGGTAATGGATTGGCTTATGCAGCTGGCATACCAAAAAAATCGCAAGATGCTATTGAATTGTTGTTTACTGGTACGGCTAAATATGTAGATGCATTTTTAATTAATGACGAGTTTTCGTGCATGTTAAGCGGTATAGGTTTTGATGCCCAAGTGGCTCATGATTTTGCTAACCAAAACAGTCGTGGGTTGCTAACTTATACAAAACAAAGTTTGAGTAATTTTTTTAAGGCACAGCCTTATCAATTTGAAATTACAATAAATGATTTTACCTTTTTTAGCGAGGCCTTTTTTATAAGTATTGCCAATAGTAATCAGTTTGGCAATAATGTAACCATAGCGCCACACGCCAGCTTAAGCGATGGTTTGTTAGACATAGTGGTGGTGCAAAAAATGAACAAAGCAAAACTACCTTTTGCCATTTTAAAACAGATACGTGGCAACAATAAGTTAGAGGCTTTGGTAGAAGATGTTAGCAGCAAAAACATCTTATATTTTCAAGCAGAAAGTGTTGGTATTAACAACCTAAAGCTTGCCCCACTACATATTGATGGTGAACCCAAAACTACTTCGGCAAAATTTAATATTCAGATAGTTAAAAACTGTTTTAAGCTGATTCAACCTGCATAGTAATTTTTACCGCAAACCCATAATATCATAAAATCATATAGCCACATATTTTTTGCCGAATGTAGCTATGTTACATTTTGGTGATGAAAATTAACTTACTGTATCACTTTCTCAATCCTAGTCAACTTTCCTTCGCCATTAATACCTTCTAAAATAATGCGTAGTTTTTTACTGATATCGTTATTATAAAATTCAATGCGGTAGGTTTTGTTTTTCTTATCAGTTAACACAAAAGGGTTCCAATATAAAGTGGTACGCACATCGGGTTGGCTGTTTTGCGATACTGAATAATTAGGGCTGTAAAATTCTTTGTAAGGTGTGTAACCTGCCAATGTTTGAAAGCCCAAACCTTGTCCTGGTGTATATTTAACATCGCCGCCTTTGCGTGTGTAAACCGAAATGGCACCGCCAGCACCACCGCCTGTTGCGCCAAAAAATGGTGGGCGAAATACTTTTACATAAGCCACATCACTCATTGAGATGCCTTTCAATTGGTCAACATCGGTTTTTATTTCATTTAAAAAAACATCGGGTGTGCCGCCACGCCAACTTAACGATGTTTGCCCACCGCTATTATTTATTTGCAGCCCTGCAACACGGCCTTGTAGGTAGCTAAAAACATCAATTGAACCTAAAGCAAAAGGGTCATTAGCTACATCAAATTGGGTTGCATCGCCACCAGAAAATAAACCACTTGCATATTTTTCATCTAGCACATCTTTAGGATTTTTTATTCTTGATGTTACCGTCACTTCTTGCAAGTTTATTGCTGCCAATAATTTATCTAACCGCAATTTTTCTGCATAAAAAAACTTGCTTCTTTCTAGCGCCAAACTATCTCTCGTTTTTAAATTCCACAATAAAGGTGAGGTAGCAACACCACTAAATAATTTTGATGGTGCTTGTGTAAGTCCAGCGTTAAAGCGTACTTCAGCCCTATCGGTTAATTTTTTATCGCCATTAAATTGATAATAAATTTTAATGGTATCGTAAAAGGTAATGCCTTTTTGAAGAAAGGTTCCAGCTTTTGATAATGGCAAAAATAAAAATTGTTTACTGCTATCTTTTGCTTGCAATATCAGGTTAATATATTGTGGTAACACAGCACCAGTGGCTTTGTTAAAACCAAAAACTGAGCCTTTTATCTGCAAATAATCGGTGTCTTTTGAATTAACCACGGTTGGTGTTTTAGCTTGTGCAATATCAACCCAATTAAAACGCCTCCAACCATGGGTAAGCATCACCAAATCTAAATGTTGGCGCACGCTATCTTCATTATTTGAAAAATAATAGGCGGGATTGTTAATGTAGCCTTTTATATCGCCTGCTAACAACATTTGCGAAATGATGGTGTTGCTGTTATCGTTCAATAAATCGGCATCGGTAACAGCAATTGACATATTCGCAAGAGCACTATCTCTAACATAAACATCAATCCTATTTTTGCCTCTAGGCTTTACCGATTTTTCTACCATTCTAACATCGGGTTCAAACTCGTATTGGTTATTGTTTACAAATACTACTCTCTCTGCAATTGGTACCCAATTAGCATCGAACAAGGTTAATTGTAATATGCCTGTTGGTAAATCTTTGGTAGGAATTTCGCCAACACCAGATGTTTTTACAGATAGGTTAATACGAGATTTATAAACCTCGTGTTGGTTCATGTGTGCAATGGCATTGAGCGTTTTAAAATTATCGGAAGCATTGGCACTACGTTTTATAACAAATAATATTTTATTGGTTAGTGGCTGCACCTGAACAGTAGCAGCAGATGGCCTTGTAACAGGCAAAGCCGTTATATGACTTGTGCCATATTGATCAAGCCAGGTGGCAGTATAAGTTTCGTTTGCGGCCACATCAAAAGATAAAGTACCCATACCATCGTGCTCTGTTGCAAAAGAATCTATCAATACATTTTTACTGTTTTTTATAGCTCCGTATATGGTTGCAGGAATATTGTATTGATTGGTTGCTAAAAAAGCAATGCGTTGATTTATGCCGCCAATTAAATCGCCAGCTTCTGGGAAAAACTGAACTGTAACTACGGCTTTTTCTACTTTTGTTTTTGTATTATTTAGTGCAGGTGGCTGGTTTACCATCACATCTTTATTATACAAAAAAGCGGTATCAAAATTTAGCATCCAGTTGGTGTAGGCTTTTGCATGAATAAACGTACCTACATATTTTTCTGGGATGATAAATTGACCACGAGCCGAAGACTCGAACATGGGTGCTGTTGTGTGGCTCAGTAATTTACCTTGCTCATCAAACCAGTCAATATAAAAGTTTTTGCTGTAAAATGATAGGTCGCCGCCCGTCATCACATAACCTTTGTACCAAATGGTTTCGCCTTTGTTGTAAATACTTTTATCGAAATGAATATGTATTTTTTCTTGCTGAAACTCTTCCGAATACAAACTCATCATCGAGTCTATTTTTTGGGCAGATAAATTCGTGGAACCAGCAATTACCAATACCAGAAGAACGCTAATTTTTTTCATTGTTAAACTTGCTTAAGTGTTACAAACATCTATTAAAAAATGGTGTTATTTTAATTTTTTTAGCTTTCTACTTTTCAGGTCTTTGAAAGTTTGAAAGTTTATATAATCTACTGACGAAAGGCTGCCGGATAGTAGTAAAAAACCCGCTGAAGGCTTTGTGCAAAGGCCTTGTGGCGGATTTGTAACGGATAGCCGGAACTGTTGCCAGATTATTAACTACCAACGATAGCCCCAACTTAATTATAACATTATTCGTTCTCTCTTTTTCGTAAACTACCTCTTGTTTTATTTGCTTTATATTGTCCGAAGCTTTGCTCGATATAGTACCCAAATTCTAGGTCATTTAAAAATTGTAAGCCTTCGTAACTTGGTCGGTATTGCCTCATAAATGAATCTATTTCGGGCGGTTGCAACTTGGTTATTTTACGTACCAGCAGTTTATTAAATCTATAGTTAACGTACTTATCCTGTTCTTGCTGCACCAATCTGTTTTGTAAATATTGCAGGTTTCGGTTGCGTTTAAAACGGAACATATTTATAAACTCATCTAAATCTAAACCAACGGTTACACCACCAGGATTATAGCCAGGGTTGCGACTTAAAGCAATACCAGGTTTTTTAAAGTCAAAATATTTTTGATAGTCTCTGCGATTTTGTAGGGAGTCGAACCTATAATTGCTGTTGCGCACCCTTACCTCGGGCAAAAGGGCTGAATAAACGTGGATACTGATATCGAAATTATCAGGATTTCGAATGGTATCTACAGCGTAATGCTGGGTGGTTTTATTAAGTAAGCTGAACCAAATAGTATCGGCTTTAAAGACCATTAAACTATAATGCCCCAGGGAATCGCTTAGTGTGCCACGACCAGATTTACTGATAATTGCCACAGCTTCAAGCGGTTTGCGGGCAGATATATCGTAAACGGTGCCGCTAATGGTAATATATTGTGCGTACAAGGGTTGCCAAACTAAGGCAAGCAGCAAAAAGAAAAGCAGTAAGTGTAGCCGTTTAGCCAAGGCGAAATTATTTATCTGTAATATTAAAGCACGAAAGGCAATGAAACACAAAGAGAAAATTTATTAACGCTTTTTTGGATTATTAATTACTTTTTTCTGAATCGTTTAAATAAATCGTAGCTGAATTTTATGTCGCCCTTATCATTGGGTTTTGCACGTATAAAAATACTGGCTCCACCATTTTTTTTACTGCCTTTATTGGTTGGTATATATGCCGAATCTCGTTTTTTTAAATTGCTTAATGGTACCTGTATTGAGAGGTCTGTTTGTTTGCCATTCAAATCGTACAAACCTTGTACAAACATGCTCACCACATTGCTTTGAATTTCCATTCGGTTGATAGTTATTTTTTGATCTTTTATGGTAACAGTATCTTTTAGTTCGGCAAAGGCAACATTATCGAAGTCTCTGTTTTTGAAAATAAATTTTTGTAAGCTTTTTATGGGTTGATAATTTACCAGCGAGCCATTTTTTAACGAGAACCGAACCGTACCATCAATAGAGTTTGGGTAAGGCTCTAACTCATTATTAAGCGTTGCGATGGTGTTGATATTACAGAAAAATTTACCTGTTAAATTATTGGCAGTAATATCTTTTAAACCAAAATTATTAAAGCTGTTCATCACTTTTTTAATGTCCATATTATGCATGTTTAAATTTACAGAAGCCCTGATATTATTGGATTTGAGGGTTGTTAAAGTACCACTAACTGTCATCGCCCCATCTGCATGTTGTAACCCTGCATTCTTTAAAATCCATTTATTTTCAAGTAACGAAATGGTCGCTTTCACATTATCGGCTCTAAACTTTTGATAGAATATTCTATCGGCCTTTACAGACAATATAATATTGCCGTTGGTTAAAATATTATTGATTTGTGAAGCCTTTAATGAAGCAGATTTTTTTTTGATTACTTTTTTTACAGGGACATTATTAACGAATAATCTTTTTAGCGGTTGCAAGTTTAATTGTGGCGAATAAATACTCCAATTAAGATCTATTTTATCGGTTGCATTATTTACCAGTTTTAAAAGGTTGGTAGCCTTGCCCTGCATGATAATTTTATTACCTTCTACATTGCAATTCAAATCTTTTACGGTTAAATCGTTTTCAGTAAAAAAGATGCTGCCATTACAATTGGTAAGCTGTAAATTTTTAGGTGTGTACAACAATGCTGCGTTGCGAAAAGCAATATTGCCCGTAACGGATGTATTTAATTTGTCGTGGTTTTCGAGTGGTCCGTTGTAGTTAATGTTCATGCTTGCTTTACCCGATTGTGCCACAATTGCATCCGTCTCAAACAGGTTATTAAAAGCGGTCACATCTGTTTGTGAGGTGAGGTTACAAACCAATGTTGGTGTAGTTAAATTATTGATACTGATTTGCGGCGTGGTAAATACAAAACCCTGCCAAGTACCTGTAAATTTATTTGCCACTATTTTAGAGTTGGGATCTTTTTTTGGTAAGTTGGCCACCACTTCGTTGGTATAATATCCACCAAAACTACAATTGGTAAAGTCGATGAATTTATTGTGTAGTACATTATTCTTTACGTCCCATTTTACGATTACCGAAGGGTCGCCACCATTTAAAGGCCCACCAATGGTTGCATCAATATCAAAAGGTTTTTCAAGACTTGCAAGCAAAATAGCATCGGCAATTGTTTGAGTTAGCAAAGAGCGGGCAAAGTTGTAGCCAATATGTTTTGATTGTACTTGTAAATTAAAGGAAGCGTCGTTTGTAAACAAGAATTTACCTGTAAAAACAAAAGGCTGTTTTGATAGTTGTACCTTAATATTATTAAAGCTAAGCGAGGATTCTTTATCATTAACTAGCACATCAAATTTACCTTCGAATAAATGGTTAGTAGCAAATGAGCCATT
>JAYVNQ010000182.1:0-12777 GCA_043758365.1 Chitinophagales bacterium | reverse complement strand
GTGTTCGCTTTTAAGCAAACTATCTTCTTTTACATCGTGTGTAAATGGCGAATTCATATTGGTTGTTGCCATTGGTTCAGTTGTAAATTCTATTAAATGTGCCGTTGAATGATCCATCCAAATACCCAGTTTGTTTTCAATTTTCATGTGTTGTTTTTTATTTCATTGATGATTATAGAGATACTAAAGCTGTCTGTTTTTTATACACTTTGATGGCCTCTTGATTACCAAAATATTTTTCTATAGTAAGCCTAGCCAACAAATAACTCACTGTTGATTCTGCACCTTGGTTAAGGTTCACATGATTTTCTTCCAAACCATCGTAACAGCCGCCAGTACTAGGATTGTACACAATTTGGTGCAAGTGGTTTTTACCCAAAAACCAATTAAAGGCTACCCGCATTTTGTTCAGATACGAGGCTTCTTGAAAAGTTTTATAAAATATGTCTAGTGCTAAAATTGTATAGGCAACATCAATGGGTTGTTCGCCAAATTGATTGGGTATTTGTCCCTTTTGATGCCACCCTTGGTTTGACACAACTTTTATTTTATTACCTTTAAAAATATGTGTCAATAAAAAATCAAAACTTGATTTTGCAATTGTCTTATATAGCTCTTCACCTGTACAAAGCCAAGCGTATAACATAGCTTCGGGCAAAAGGCTGTTTGCGTAGGTTAAATACTCCTCATACCACTGCCAATCTTTATCAGAAACGCCCTTATATTTTGATGCTAAATTATCTGCCAACGAAACGATAATTGCTTCCATTTCAGGTGAAGGTTTTTGTAGATTATAATGGTACAAACCCTTAATAACAAAGGCAATGGCCCTTGGTGAATTAAAGCTGTGAACCCGTATAATAGCATTGTTAATGGTACACATTGCTTGGTCGCTATACTCATTAGGAAACAAGTGACTGTATGATAAAAACTCGCCTAAAGCCCAAATGGCTCGTCCGTTGCTATCTTCTAAATTTTCGCCATCGTTCTGCGACGAAAATGTGCCATCAATCAATTGGTAATTTAAAAAACTACCATCAGCTTGTTGGCACGATGTAATAAAGTCTAAATAGATTTCTATTAACCCTAAATCAAAAAAATCAGTCGTCAATTTATAGTGTTTTGTAATAGCAATTAATGCCCTAGCATTATCATCTAACGTATAACCAGATTGTAAATCGGGTGTGCCGATTTTCGAAAATTGTATCATGCCAGTATCCGTTGTCAGCAGATTAATATGCAGCAATGAAATATTGGGTATATCAAACTGTAGGGCAATTTTTTTAATACTGTTTTTTTTTGCTAGTTCGGCATGTGCAATACCAATATTTTGCCAAGCTGTTGGGCTGATGCGGTGTATTGCGTTCAGCCGCATTTCTTCTAATAATTTAGGGTTAGAAATTAACGTTATGGCGGCATCTGCAAGTTGTTCCGCATTTTGAAAATCGAAGTTCACGCCTGCACCATCTAATAATTCTTTGGCATGTGGTATTGGTGTAGAAATCACTGGACACCCACATCCTAGTGCATAAGCCAATGTACCACTTACTGCTTGAACTGGGTTTTTAGACGTGAATAAATAAATATCGGTACGTTGTAAATACTCTAACAAATATTCTAGCGACAAATATTTATCGATGAACATAACGTGGTTCTGTAAATTATTTTCTACCACTTTTTGGTATAAAAAATCACGGTATTTTTCTCCTTCATTTTTTACAACTTCTGGATGGGTTTTGCCAATAATTAAATAGATAACATTTGAAAAAGTAGCTACTATTTTTGGCAAGGCATCTAATGCAGTTTCTATGCTTTTACCAGCATTTAACAGTCCAAAAGTTGATAGTATAAACCTATCTGCAAAATGTATTTTAGCGTGGCTTGTTATTTTTTTTGAGGAAGAAATTAAATGTGTGCCATGTGGAATAACCGTGATTTTTTCAGCTATAATTTCGTAATCGTTTTTTAAAATAGCGGCTGCGTTTTTTGTCATCACAACAACACTTTCAGATAAAATACCAATTGCTTCAACCAATTTTTTTATATCCGAGTTTGGCTTTGGCAATATGGTATGAAAGGTGGTAATAAAAGGCTTTGTAAGTTTAGATAATAAATGCAATAAAAAGTTGCCATTCTCACCACCAAATAAGCCAAACTCATGTTGCACATAAATCAACTGTAAATTATCATCTGAATTAAGCTGGTTTGCTAATTTTTCGTAGTTATCTAATTGAGCAGTGTGCAACACATATTTTACCTCATCTGCATAATCATTTTCTTGCTCATTTTTTTCTAACGCACAAATTTTAAACGAGAATGTTGATCCGAATTTATCTTGTAGGGCGTTGTACAAATCTTGGCTATAAGTGGCTATACCACACACTCTTGGCGGATAACTGGTAATAAATAAAATTTCTGGTAATGATGTTTCTTGTACTTTTTTATCAAAAATATCCCGGCTAATATTTGAGAAAATGGGTGAGCCCTCAAAGGGTGACAAGGTAAAAATCGGCGTTGGTAATGTATCAGTAATCATGATATTTTATTTTTAACCAGTTCGTTAATTAACTCGCTAAGGCTTAGCGATGCAGTGGCTACGCAGTTATCCCCGGCACCATAATAAATGTAGAGTGTGTCATCAAAAAGTGCTGTACCAGTAGGGAAAACCACATTGTTAACTACGCCTCTGAGTTCCCAGGTTTCTTCGGGCTTAAACAAAGCGTAAGGTAATCTGGCAAGCTCTTTTACAGGGTTGTCCAAATCTAGCAAAGCGGCACAAGCAGAGTAAACGTAACCTTCCGGTGTATCGTGAACACCATGGTAAATTAATACCCAACCTTCGGGGGTTTCTATTGGCGGGCAACCTCCTCCTATATAACTAACCTCATGGTCGTAATGCGACGACATCACAATATTTTGATCGAGATGTAAAAAATAATCTTCCCAAAATACAGGTGTAAGTTCTTGTAGATTATTAATGCAAACCAATTGTATATCAGGCCTTATGCGGTGCAAAAAGCAAAGTTTACCATTAATTTTTCTTGGAAAAAAAATGACATTCTTATCCCATAACAAGATCTTTTTATTGGGGTTGCTTGCAGTATTATTATGATGATGAAAGCGTTTGTATTTCTCATTTAATTGTGCATTGCATTCGGCATAACGCCTAAATTCTACGTAAGTAAATTGCGGCACAACTACTCCTTGTCTTTCAAATTGTTTTAAGTCCGATGAGGTAGCCAGAGCGCCCAATGCATTTACCCCATTGTAGCCTGTGAATGACATATAATAAAGGTCATCTATCTTAGTTATTCGTGGGTCTTCAATTCCATGTGCCTCATAATCAAAATGAGGGATTAGTAAGGGTTTATCATGTCGTTCCACAACTTTTAATGGCCCCTCTAACTTGCAATAGCCAATGGTTGAGTAATTACCCTTACGCACTGCCCTGTAAAATATGTGAACATCCTTACCCACTTGCATTGCAGCAGGATTAAGTACTCCGTCATCTTCAAAAGGTAAATCGGTTTTATGTAGTAATATGCCATATTTTTTTACTATTATCATCGTTATATTTTATAAAAAAATAAGTGGAGCAGTTTAATATTTTTTACATCTGCACACCATATTGCTTAGGGCATAATTTTCAGTTTTTATCCTGCTACACTTGTAACAATAATTTGGATATTCTAATAAGTTTGGAATAAGAGTTTGTCTGTACGATTTAGCATTAATAAAACCTGCTCTTTCATATTTTATCAGGTTCTATAAAAGGGTTCAATAAAAGAGTAAAACCTACTGCAAGAGGGTTTCAATAAATTTAATGGTATTAATAATTTAGTGCATTGGTTCTTCTAAATCAATGTCACCATCTTCCTCTTTTGTTTTGTAATAATCATCGTTTGATTGTTCTTCAAATTTTTTTTCATCCTTCATATTACGAACTACTAAAAACACAATTAATAAAAGTGCAAAAACAGAAAAAATTATCAGTGCATACCAGTTCATTTTAAAAAGATTTAAGTACGTAATACAACTTATTACTGATTGCTAGTGTATGTTATGGCAACAATTTTTACGCGATTTTTTATGGGTTACTTATTTTATTGTTAGATATAAAGGTGACATTAAAGATGCACCTAAGCATTACAGCATTAGCTAAAAAAGTTACATCTTTCACACTATGGTAACTTTTAATTTAGGAGGTGTAAACTGCCAATGGCTTCAATTGGGCTTCTTTTTTTATCTTTTAATTTTTGAAAATGGGATGCAGTAAACCCAGTAACTTTTTTAAATTGATTGGATAAATGAGCAACGCTACTGTATTGCATTTTGTAAGAAATTTCGGTAATGTTCAATTCTTGGTACATCAACAATTCTTTTACACGCTCTATTTTGTGTATGATGATGAATTGTTGAATAGTAGTGCCCTCTGCTTCGGAAAAAAGGTTGGATAAATAGGTGTAGTCAAAATGTAGTTTGTTGCTAATAAATGCAGAATAGTTTATTGTAGGCAACTCATCTGAATAATGAACCATTTCGATGATGACATTTTTTATTTTTTCAATAAGTATATCATTTTTATTATCAATTAGTTCAAGGCCTGCACTAAGCAAACCAATCTTCAATTGCTGTAATTGTACACCAACAATAGTTTCTAAAATATCAACCTCCCCTAAAGCTACAAGTAAAAAATGAATCCCAAGTTTTTGTAACTCTTCCTTTACCACCATTTTACACCGGTTACTCACCATATATTTTATATAGAGTTTCATTTCAGGTATTTACAATAAGCTAATAAAACTTCGTGCCATGCCTAGCTCAAAATTTTGATATATAGCTTCTCGTAAGCAACACTATGATTTCTTCTTCTTAACAGCTTTTATTTCCTTCTTTTTTGTAAATGTATCGTCAAAAAAACAGGACATACCGCGTCGGTTACCGCAACTGCCTTTTTCCTTTAGAGTTATAGCATTGTTGTTAAATGTAAAATCTATCACACAAGAGTCGCCGCCTTGGTTATAAGCCGCTGTGGTGGCGTCTTTCATTTTAAAATCGCCCTTTAATTCGCCAACACAAGTTCCTTCTTTTTTCTCAAAATGAATAAAGAACAAATAAGTGTTGGCAGCCTTACCATCACGCAGTGAAATAAAATTTTTGTTATCCTGTGTATAGTCTCCACTTAGCTTATTTTTTCGTGGTAATGTATCTATTGGATTAATAATTTGATTCGTTTTTTTAAGGTCTTCATTGGTGTCATTTATCACCACCATAAAAGCACTGTCATTATAAATCCACCCAACTCGAGAAAACTGTAATAGTTTTAAATTGTTGTCAATTTTCTCTTTACTAACTAAAAAAGTAGGCTCTCGGTTTATAGATAATGAGTGCGAATAACCATCGTTGGGAGCATTGTTGAACAAAGTTTTAAAGGCTAAAAATTTGTTCTTTTTGTTCATTACAAAAGCCACCAATTGTATTTTTTTATTTTGGTTAATGATAGCTAATAAATAATTTTCTGTTGCTTTTTCAATTCGTCCCAAAGGGTGAATACTAAAGTTTTTTGACTGGTTGCCTAATAAGCTTACAACATCACCTGGTATAAATTGGGTAAAAACTGTGTTACTAATTAGGGTAGTATCACCAACCTTAGCAATATTGGTATCTGTAACCATGTAGGGCAATGTCAATATAGGAAAAGCCTTGATAAAGTCGTTTGGTTTTACAAGAGCATCGCCTGAAAGACTTACTTTTTTTTCCTTGCAACTACATGCCGCAAATAAAAATACTATAATTACCCATTTGTTCATACTTTAAAATTTTCGTAAATGTAGGCATTTCAAACAAGGTGATTATTAGGGTAAAATGAATTAGAAAACAATTGTTTTTCATTCTTTCTAAATTATGTTTTAGATTCGCCTAAAATTATTTTTTGTGATAACTAATCTAACGGTAACTGAGGAAAATTACATAAAGGCTATTTATCATTTACAGCAAAATGATGGTAACGTAACTACTAATGAAGTTGCAGATATGTTGCATACCAAAGCCGCATCTGTAACGGATATGCTTAAAAAATTGAATGCTAAAAATATATTGAACTACGAAAAATACCAAGGCTTCACCCTAAGTGGTGATGGTAAAAAAGTTGCTTTGACTATTGTTCGTAAACATCGGCTTTGGGAATATTTTTTAGTAGAAAAATTACAATTTGGTTGGGATGAAGTGCACGAAGTAGCAGAAGAATTAGAGCATATCAGTAGCAAAAAATTGATAGAAAAATTAGATGCTTTTTTAGAACATCCAAAGTTTGACCCACATGGCGACCCGATACCAGATGTAAACGGAAAAATAGTGGTTCAACCACAAATAAACCTTACCGATTTACCACTGAATGAGTTGGCAGCAGTTACTGCAGTTGGTAGTCAATCATCAGAATTATTAGAATTGCTGAAGCATAAAAAAATTGCCATTGGCACAAAAATTATCATAAAAAAGAAATTTTTGTTTGATAATTCCATTGAAATAAAAATACAAAACCAAGCTGCGTTTACCATTAGCCAACAATTAGCGCAAGCATTATTTGTAAAAAAAATACCAAATGAGTAAGGAGTATTTAAATAGCGATAATTCTCTAGCAGATGTACACTCAACAGTTGATACAACGCAAAACAGGAAGGGCTTTTGGCGTATTTTAGCTTACTTCGGTCCAGCTTATCTAGTAAGTGTTGGTTATATGGATCCTGGAAATTGGGCGACCGATTTGCAAGGTGGTGCACAGTTTGGCTACAAGCTTATTTGGGTGCTGTTAATGAGTAACTTAATGGCATTATTACTACAAAGTTTAAGTGCTAGGTTAGGCATAGTTAGGCGTAAAGATTTGGCACAAGCTAACCGAGAAGTTTATCCCCCATTGGTAAATTTTTGTCTCTATATCTTAGCCGAATTAGCCATTGCTGCTTGCGATTTAGCCGAAGTTTTAGGGATGGCAATTGGCATTAATTTATTAACTGGTTTACCACTTATTTGGGGCGTTTCATTAACCGTATTAGATACATTTTTATTATTGTGGTTGCAGAAGCTAGGCATTAGAAAATTAGAAGCTTTTATCATAGCCTTGGTAGGTATTATAGGGCTATCTTTTTTAATAGAAATTATTTTTGCAAAACCCGATTTAGGCCTTGTGGTAAAGGGTTTTATCCCAACATCGCTAAACAAACAAGCCCTTTATATTGCAGTGGGCATTATTGGCGCAACAGTAATGCCACACAACTTATACTTACATTCTGCTTTGGTGCAAACTCGTAAAATAAGCACAGATTCTGCCGGTATAAAAAAGGCCTTGAAGTATAATTTCATTGATAGCAGCATAGCCCTTAACGCCGCCTTTTTTGTAAACACAGCCATACTTGTTTTAGCAGCAACTGTTTTCTTCACAACAGGGCACACTGAGGTAGCAAAAATTGAAGATGCCCATAAATTATTACAACCAATGTTGGGTACAAAACTTGCCCCATTGCTGTTTGCAATTGCATTAATAGCTGCGGGACAAAGTAGCACGGTTACGGGTACGATGGCTGGTCAAATTGTAATGGAGGGCTATTTAAGTTTACGCATTAGTCCATTGCTAAGGCGTTTAATTACAAGGCTTATAGCTATAGTGCCAGCGGTTTTGGTAATCCTATTATATGGCGATGAGAAAGTAGATGATTTATTGGTGTTTAGTCAAGTGGCACTTAGCTTACAGCTTGGGTTTGCCATTATTCCATTGATACATTTTGTAAGCGATAAGCAAACAATGGGGGAGTTTGCCATAAAAAATTACACGAAAATATTAGCTTGGTTGGTCGCAGTTATTTTAGTGTTTTTAAATGTAAAATTGATTGTTGATGAGATACTAGATTTCTTTAAAAACGATGGTATGCTGGGCTGGAAAACGCTTATCATACTGGCTTCCATTGCATTTGTTTGGTTGTTTTTAATGATGACTTTCTTACCATTAATTCAAAAGAGGCGAAGCCGACGCAATATTGCTTTACACGTAGAAGCATTGCCTTTGCAAAATTTAACCATACCACAAACACAGCAAATTGCGGTGGCGTTAGACTTTACAAAAAATGATGAGCGATTAATTGCACATGCTATTAGCCAAGGTAAAAAAGAAGCCGGTTATACATTACTCCATATTGTTGAAAGTGTTAGTGCCAACTATTTAGGGGCTTCTAGCGATGATACTGAAACAAGAAAAGATAGAGAGCGTTTAGAAGCTTATGCTGCACAGTTAACAGCGTTGGGCTATGTTGTAACTATTGAATTAGGATATAAAAATCGGGTTAAAGAAATCCTCCGTTTGGTAAAAAATTGTAATGCAGATTTATTGGTAATGGGTGCTCATAGGCATAGCGGGTTGAAAGATTATTTATTTGGCGAAACTATCGAAGCCGTTAGGCATCAACTAAATATTCCTGTTTTGATTGTTAATTTATAGTTGAAGCAAACTGAAACTTCCAGTTTATTTATTTCATTCTTTTTTGATGCTGCATCAAACAATTAATTAATCACTTCAATGTATTAGTAATGGTAACAATTGGTTTGATAAGAGAAGGTAAAATTCCTTTAGATAACAGGGTAGCGTTAACACCATCCCAATGTAAATGGCTGCAACAAAACCGTAACGTAAAAGTGTTAGTACAAACATCTAATCATCGTTGCTTTAGCGATAAAGAATACACATCATTAGGTATTGAAGTACGAGAAGATATTAGCGAAAGTGATATACTTCTTGGCATAAAGGAAGTGCCAATTGAAATGCTTATTCCAAATAAGAAATACTTATTTTTTTCTCATACAAAAAAGATGCAGCCCTATAATCAAAAATTACTCAAAGCTTGTATTAGCAAGGGTTTAACGCTTATTGATTATGAATGTTTAGAGCATGAAGATGGTCAACGCATCATTGGTTTTGGCTTTTTTGCTGGTATTGTTGGTGTTCACAATGCGTTATGGGTTTATGGCAAGCGTACAGGTTTATTTAACTTGCCAAGGGTGTTTGATTGTAAGAATTATATTGCTTTAATACGTCATTATTTTGGGTTGAAATTACCTGCCATAAAAGTTGCCTTAACTGGTAGTGGTAGGGTAGCACAAGGGGTAATTGATATTATGCACTTAATGGGTATTACGGAAGTTGAGCCAGATGAATATTTAGAAAAAAATTTTACTTACCCAGTTTATGTGCAATTAAAAGGGGCAGATTTGTACACCCATATAAAATTGCAATCCTATAAACGAGAACATTTCCATATTCATCCTGAAGAATATGAAAGTAAGTTTTCACCCTATATCAAATGCACTGATATTTTAATAAATGGGGTCTATTGGGATAAGCAATTGCCACGATTATTTGAAACAACAATAATTGATGAAACCTTTGCTGTGCAAGTGATTGCCGATATTACAGACGATACAAATGGATCTATACCAATCAATATTGGCGATGCAACTATGCAAGAACCAGTGTATGGTATTGATAAAAAATCACTGCAAAAAACGCTACCTTTTTTACAAAGTAGTATAGATGTGATGGCGGTTGGTAATCTACCAAACGAACTGCCACGGGATGCTAGTAATTATTTTGGTGAGCAGCTGATGAAATATGTTTTAGACGATTTATTGCATGGTACAAGCGATGTAATTGACCGTGCAACAATGGTTAAAAATGGTGAGCTCACGGAACGTTTTAGTTATTTAAAAAGCTTCGTTAGTTAGGTATTCAACCACAAAGAAAACAAAGTTTTCACAAGGAGCACAAAGCGGTAACCATTGTATGTTTTATATTATTTTACTTGTACTTATTTGTGGTAAAAAATTAAAAATCTTTCAGATAATAATCCTTCAATAAGGCCGCAAAGTCAGCAGTGTGCACATTATTTTCCTTAATAGTTATTTCGGTTTGTTGGGTAGTTTTAGTCTCGGAACCAAACCATAGCCCTAAAATATGGGTGGTTTGGTGTTTGTTTTACTAATGTTTTTATATGCAAATGAAAGCCCTTTGTTTTAGCCATTTCAATAAAATAATCAGTTCTATGATAGGGAAGTAGAATGGCTAATTGCCCATCATTAATCAATAGTTCTTTAATCGCTGTAAGTAATTCTTTTAAGGTAAGAGAAGCCCCATGTAAGGCCAAATTTCGCTTTGTATCATTGCTTTTTAAATCGTTATCGAAAAAAGGGGGGTTGGTTATAATTAAGTTGTAATTGGTTGATTGCTTGAAAAGTTGGATAGACGAATTGTAAGCTTGTAGTCTGTCTTTCCAAGGCGATAGCTCAAAGTTTTGCTGAGCTTGGGTTGCAGCCGCTTCATCAATTTCAACGGCATCAATTTTAGTATTACATTTTTGTGCCAACATTAGGCTCAATAATCCTGTACCAGTACCTATATCTAAGGTTCTGTTAACTGTCAATTGCCAACTATCAACTGTTTTTGCTAACCACGCCCCAAACAAACAAGCATCGGTTGTAACCTTCATGGCACAATCACCTTGCTGAACAGTGAATTTTTTTAACTGAAAATAGTTGTTGGGCATAAGAATGTAAAAATACAGGTTGCTGATAAACTTCATTTTTATCATAGAAAATTGATAACCAAAGCTTTATTTGCGGCACAATTATTTTAATAACCTAACTCATCGAAAAATCACTTAATGTTATAGTATGCAATTCAACGTTTTTAGTGAGTTAGAATATCAAGTATTTATCCCGAGTATTTTTATTTTTAATATTGAAGTGGCAAAAACTGCCAACCAAACGATTTTAAAGGAATTGCTTACCACTGATTCAAATTTTAAATTAGAGGCTTTTAATTCTCAAAATGGCACGCGTTTTTTAAGGCTGCAAGTTGAGAAACCTACCAGTTTTAAAATTGTGTATAGTGCTACTGTTGAAAGTAGTTATCAGATTATAAAAGAATACCATGATGAAAAAACGGTGCTGCAATTAGATGCAGAAATTATCCCGTATCTATTCCCCAGCCGCTATTGCCAAAGCGATAAATTGCAACGGTTGGCGGCAAAAGAGTTTGGTAGCATTATAGGGGCTTACGCCAAAGTAACAGCTATTACCGACTGGATTTTTAATAATGTGGAGTATTTAAGCGGTAGTACAAACTCAAACACTTCAGCTTTAGATACTATTTCGGAAAGGGCAGGGGTTTGTAGAGATTTTGCTCATTTAGGTATTGCTTTTTGCAGGGCTTTATCAATTCCTGCAAGATATTTTACAGGCTATGCGTTTAAGTTAAATCCACAAGATTTTCATGCCTGTTTTGAGGCCTATATTGGTGGTAATTGGTTGTTTTTTGATGCGACAAGATTGGTTCCCATAAACGGATTAGTAAAAATTGCTAATGGCAGAGATGCAGCAGATGCAGCAGTTGCAAGTATTTTTGGCTCCACATTTTGTAATTTTATAAACGTTAGTTGCGAATTAATTACAAAAGATTTCGAGCCATTAAATTACTGGGAAAGAAAAGACGAAGCTTTATGTTATGGTTAATTTTGTATGATTAATTGGCTTTAGCCAACTGCTTCGAACATCACTTTCATTTTACCGCAAAGATCAGTTTCAATCATTTTTTCTGCGAGGCTAATCATGTTGTTAAAAGCAACGGCAGTGCTTATACCATGACCAATGATAACTGGCTTTGCAACACCCAAAACCGGCGAACCACCATAATTTTCGTAATGAAACCGGTTAAAGTATATATCGTTACCAACACCACGGCTTTCAGCAACATTGTAAATTGTTTCAGCCATTTTTAGTAAAATATTGCCAGTAAATCCGTCACAAAGCATTACATCGGCTCTATCGTTGAAAAAGTCACGACCTTCTATATTGCCAATAAAATTTATTGAGGAATTTTCTTTTAAAAGCGGATAAGTAGCTTGGGCTAAGGCATTACCCTTACCCTCCTCTTCACCAACATTCATTAAGCCAATTTTAGGGTTGGTTATGTTTAATATATATTGGGCATACAAGCTGCCGAGGATGGCGAACTGGTTTAACTGCTCTGGTTTACAATCCACATTTAAACCAACATCCAATAACAAACCTGTGCTGCCATCTAATTTAGGTACAATGGTAGATATGGTAGGCCTCAAAACACCAGGTAAAGCCTTAATGCTAAGCATAGCCCCAACTAACATGGCCCCGGTGTTGCCTGCGCTGATGAATGCATCAATTTTGCCTGTGGCTAGCATATGAAACCCAATGGCAATGCTGCTTTGGGACTTTTCCTTCAGTGCCTTCGTAGGATGCTCGTGGTAGCCAATTACTTCTGGTGCATGTATAAAATGTACAAGAGGCGATGTAACAAAGTTCTCCTCCATCAGAGGTTTCAACAGTGTTTCATCACCTATACAAAATATGTTTGCTTCAACAATTTTAGATTGTAAATACAGTTGGATTCCCTTAACAACTACAAGAGGTGCCAAGTCTCCTCCCATCATGTCTAATCCAATATTCATGTGTATGAAGCTAAATAATTAAACTAAAAGGTTACGCTTTTAAAGGAGCTTTTTCAGCTACTAACTTGCCCTTGTAGAATAGTTTGCCCTCGCTTACGTGAGCACGGTGACGGGTATGTAATTCACCTGTTGTACCGTCTTTACTTAAAGTAACTTCTTGTGCAACATAGTGTGTTCTTCTTTTTGCACTGCGTTGTTGCGAATGTCTCCGCTTTGGATTTGGCATAACGTCAAATTTATAAAATCAAAAAAA
>JAYVNQ010000181.1:0-12782 GCA_043758365.1 Chitinophagales bacterium | reverse complement strand
ACCCTGTGCGCAGGCACTTTTGGTACAACTACAAACGAGGCATTCATGGCCCAGCCAACCATCCTTGCACTGGATTTTGCTCCTAAAAAAGCGGCAATCGCACCGTAACTGGTAACTTTTCCCCGCGGTATTTGGCGTGCCACATCGTACACCTGTTCAAAAAATGTAGTGTCTTTTTTGCCACTAGGTAAAATGGTTTTTATTTTCTCTAACTGCGATTTTTTGTCCCTAATCATGGTACTTATTTTCCCATTGAAGTTATATGGTTTGTTGCATTTTTACTGGCTAATAAGTTGCTGCGTTTGGGTTCGGGCACACAGTCAAAATCGTAAGGGCAATGCCTACAACCGTAGCCACAACAATGGCCTTTTTCTAAATGGTATTTTTCGGTAAGTACCATATAGCCATGTTCATCGTGGTAAAAATCAATATTTTCAACTAGTGGCTGGCTCATTAATCAATTGCTTTAATATCTCGTCTTTCGCTAATGGTAAGTCTATGTCAATCTTAAATTTCAAATAATGTATGCGTTTGCTTTTGGCAATATCCAGGCTTTCATAATAAGTTTTTATATGCAACTCTTTTGGAATATTGGTTTCGTTATACGCGTCAGCATAATCTATTAACAGTTCCAAATCAAATAAGTTGATGACTGTTTTAGTAAAATTGTACAAATCGGGACTATCGGTTTTTAAATTAATAGTGCCGTTTGGTTTAATGATTTGCTGATATATGCGTAAAAATTTTGGATGCGTTAACCGCTTTTTTGCTTTCGATAAACGCAATTGTGGATCTGGGAAAGTTATCCAAATATCTGCTACCTCGTTTGCCGTAAAATAATTGGTAAGCTTATCAATTTCTGTTCTTAAAAAAGCTACATTTTGTAAATCCTCCTCAATGGCAGTTTTTGCCCCACGCCAAATACGGTTGCCTTTAATATCTACCCCAATTGTATTAATTTCAGTGTTTAGCCTTGCCAAACCAACAGCATATTCGCCTTTACCACAAGCCAATTCTAACGTAATAGGATAATGGTTTTTAAAATAGGCATACCATTGACCTTGCATCTTTTCAGGCTTTTCGAAAACATTTTGAAAGTCCTTAATTGCTTCGAACCTAATTAACTTTTTATGCGACATTTTTGATTTTTGAAGAAAGGCAAATATAGACTACTGAATAAATGAATACTAAGGTTAATAAGTTCTCTATAATAACGCCAATAAAAAAGCCTCTGAAACTTATTTCAGAGGCTTTTAAAAGCTGTAGGGGAAGGGATCGAACCTTCACGGGGCAGTTAGCCTTAGCACAAAGTTGAGTGGTCTACCCTGGTCGAACAGGTATTGCTATCTGTTCGGCTCTATGCTATGTTTATCCTGTTATTCCCACCCTCGAGACAAGAGGGCATGTCTGCCAAAAATTTCATCACCCCACAGTATAAAAAAAGTGTCGTTTGTAGTCTTAATCCAATTATTTTTCAATAATTTGCCTACTTTATTAAAAGATTTTAAACGCTTAAAGAACTTTGATAACACAATATTAAAGTAACGGCTATAATCTTACAAATATTTCAAACAATATTTTAAAAATATAAATATTATCTAAATAATACCTTTATTTGTTGAATAATTTCTAAATATTAATACCTAATGCAAAATAAATTAAATCTGGATAAGTTAGATTATCAAATTATCCAGGAGATGATGGGCAATGCGGAAATATCGTATGCCGACTTAGGGAAGAAACTTTTTGTATCTGGTGGCACTATCCATGTAAGGATAAAAAAATTAGAGGACTCTGGCATTGTTAAGGGTAGGCGTTTAGCGGTAGATTTAAAAGCATTGGGTTACGATGTGGTAGCTTTTATTGGTGTTTATCTCGAAAAAAGTTCTATGTACGATGCGGTGGCCAAAGAGTTAAAAAAAATACCCCAAGTAGTCCGTGTAAATTATACCACGGGTAATTATGGTATGTTTATGGAAATAGTTTGTAAGGATATTCAGCAACTGCGTTTTGTACTACATGATGAATTGCAAAAAATTAAAGGTATCGAAAGAACAGAAACAATTATCTCATTAGAAGAAAGCTTTAGTAGAAACGTCATGATTTCTACGGAATAGACTTATTTACGAGAATTGCTTGAACATTTGCAAAACATTACATCAAAACATTTATTTTTATGAAAATTATTTTTATGCGGAGATTGTCTCTACTATCTATTTTTATATTATCATCGTTATTATTTATTTTTATAACCAGTACTAGTTGTGGGAGTAAAAGTGTAGATCCAGCTCCTACTCCTGTACCACCTCCTGAAGCAACCTTGGTAGTAACTACCAACCCTTCTGTTGGCTCAAATGTTGCGCCTGCTGCTCTTGCCAACGGTCAGCCTTTAACGGTTACTATTTCTTCTACGTTGCCAACTGGTGGCGTTAAAATAGAAGTTACAGCTAAATTAGAAACTGGCACATCAGATTTTTTTACTGGCGGGGATACAAAATCTACCGTAAGTACTAACAACTATACAATTACCAATGTTCCTGCAGGTGGTGCAGCTTGTGTTTGCACTGTAAAAGTTACATCGTTAACTACAGCAACAAATGTTTTTACGGGCAGCTTTCGTTTTGCAAGAAAATAGACATAACCCTCTTAATAAAAAATCCCCGAAATGATAAAATTTCTGGGATTTTTATTTTCTATAATAATGTAGCTGCTTCCTTATCTATAAACCAATGTAGGTTGCCGTTTAAGGGTTTTATGCGTTGCGATGGATAAAGACTCGGTTGGTATTTGCCTTGTAATACTTCTTTTAAAGCCTCAGCTTTACTTTTTCCTGCTACTAAAAAACATACTGCGGCAGCTTTATTTGTAATTGGTGCGGTGATAGTGATGCGGTACATTTGCTGAGCTGTTAAGTAAAAAGCAGTTGCCCATTTTACTTCCTCATTTACTACTTCGGTATTTGGAAATAGCGACAGAGTATGTCCATCATCTCCCATACCAAGCATTACAATATCAAAACTATGTGGTTGATTATCGAAATAAGTGTGTAATAATTTTTCATAATTATTGGCCGATTCTTCCGCAGGGATGCTTGTGTCCATCACATGAATTTGATTGGCGGGAATTGGCACATGGCTTAATAAAGTATCAAATGCTTGTTTGGCATTGTTAAGATCATCCGTAAAAGGCACATCCCGTTCGTCGCCCCAAAAAATATGGATATTTGCCCAATCAATTTTTATTTTATAAGCATCAGAAGCTAATAATTTAAACAAATCGGTTGGTGTGCTACCACCAGATAATGCAATCGTACAGCGGCTTTGCATTGATAGAGTTTGTTTAATAGTTGCCACTAACCAGTTTGCAAAATCTATAACCAAATCGTTTTTTGTGGGTGAAATATGTAGCTGCATGTTTTTAATTTTCGCTTCAATAAAAGCCCAATAAAGTATCAGACCATTGCAGTGTGCGACGCAACGAAGTTGAACAGGATTACTAATGCTCGTCATCAAAAAAACTATCCTTTCATTTCAGTATAAAACTGGTGGAAATAAGGAATGGTTTCTATGCCTTTGTAAAAATTAAATACATCAAACTTTTCGTTAGGGCTGTGCAGATTGTCGCTATCCAAACCAAAGCCCATAAACACAATTTTAATACCCAAAACTTCTTCAAACAAACTACAAATAGGAATGCTGCCACCTCCACGAACCGGTATTGGTTCTTTACCAAAAGTGGTAGTGATTGCTTTTTCGGCAGCTTTGTATTCGATGCTATCAATTGGTGTCATGTAAGGCTCGCCACCATGATGTTCCATAGCTTTTACAGTAACGCCAGCTGATGCCATTTTTGTAAGATAAGCAATAAGTTTTTCAGTGATTTTTTTAGATGATTGTTTAGGAACAAGCCGTGTAGAAATTTTAGCAAACGCTTTTGATGGTAATACGGTTTTGGCACCTTCACCGGTATAGCCCCCCCAAATACCGTTTACTTCAAGCGTTGGTCTAATACCTGTACGCTCATTGGTTTTGTAGCCAGTTTCGCCCCATAATGCTTTAATGCCAAGATCTGTTTTGTACTCATTTTCATCAAAAGGTGCTTGTGCCATTTTAGTTCTTTCTTCACTAGTAGCTTCTACTACATCATCATAAAAACCAGGTATCGTTATATGGTTATTTTCATCGTGACAGGCAGCAATCATTTTTGCTAACATCGTAATAGGATTTGCCACTGCACCACCATACACACCACTGTGTAAATCACGGTTAGGGCCCGTTACTTCAACTTCAATATAGCTAAGGCCACGAACGCCTACATCAATACTTGGCGTATCCATGCTTAGCATTGATGTATCGCTAATTAGTACCACATCAGCTTTTAGCAAGTCCTTTTTCTCTTTTACAAAAGTTGCCAAGTTTGGGCTGCCAATTTCTTCCTCGCCTTCTATTATAAACTTGATATTGTTGTTAAGTGTACCCGTTTTTACCAATGTTTCCAAGGCTTTCACGTGCATATAAAACTGACCTTTATCATCGCAACTACCACGTGCAAAAATTTTACCATCAATAATTACTGGCTCAAAAGGGCCGCTGTTCCATAGGTTCAATGGGTCGGCAGGTTGCACATCGTAGTGGCCATATACTAACACGGTTGGCTTGCTTGCATCAACTAGCTTTTCGCCATATACAATAGGGTGACCTGCGGTTTCATAAATAGTTACAGTATCTGCACCGGCTTCTATCAAACGCTGTTTTACGGCTTTGGCACAAGTTTGCATGTCGGCATCATGCTCAGATTTTGCACTAACACTTGGTATGCGTAATAAGGCTAATAATTCTTCTAAAAATCGGTCTTTATTTTTTTCTTGGTAGGCTTTCCAAACGGTCATTTCAATTATAAATTTTGAGTTATGAATTATTTATTTTAAACGTAAATCGAAAGTTGCTAATGGCTAATTATTTATGCAAATTACTATGGATTAGCGACTTCTTACTAATCGATTTTCTTACTTCCTGACTCTCGGTCTATTCGGTGTTTCCTACTTTTTCTGGTTGATTGTGTTTTTGGTTACTCCGAATATTTTCTAGCGTAAATGGTATCTTTTTTTCAAATGAATGTTGTCGTACATCGCAATTCATTTTATCGCAAATGTGGCAACTAAAAGATAAACAACCATCTGTATGAACAAACAATTCAAACGCATCACCAAATTCATTTTTTATCAAGTCGCTAAGGGCATCAATTTCTTTATGTGCCTCATGAATATTCAAATACCAAGGTACCGTTAGGTGACAATCAACGTGCAATTTACTACCAAATTTTATCACACGCAGGTTGTGTAAATCAATCCAATTTTCTTGTCTGTGAGCATTTAGAATTATTACAAATTGTTGTAGCAAATCGGTATCTGCTTCATCCATAATACCTGCCAAAGATTTGCGAATAATACGATAGCCATTGTACAATATCAAACCACTCACAGCCAGTGCTATCAAGGTATCTAGCCAAATCCATTTTGTGTAAATGATAATAACTAAGCCAATAATAATAGCAAGTGTAGAGTAAGTATCTAACTGCAAATGCTTACCACTACTTTCTAATGCAATGGACTTATTTCGCTTACCAATATTGAGACAAATATACCCTGCTACATAATTAATTAAACCAGTAATGCCTACTAGAATTAAACCAATATCAAGTGATTGAATAGGACTGGTATTAATAAAGTTTTGAATGGTTTGCAAGATGATAAGAACGCCTGCGGCAATAATTAAAGTACCCTCAACCGCCGATGATACAAACTCTGCTTTACCGTGTCCATAGGGGTGGTCTCTATCTATTGGTTTGCCAGCTACATACAAACTATATAAGCCAATAAAACCCGCTAAAACATTCACAATACTCTCTAACGCATCGGTTAAAATAGCTAAGGAGTGGGTAAGGTAATATGCTGAAATTTTAGTTACAAACAGCACCACACTTAGTATGGTTATGCCTAATTGTACCCGAAAGTTTTGCTGAGACTGGTGTTGCAAACCGCTAAAAATTTGTAAAAGCTTAGCCCACGTTTTAAAACGTGGGCTAAGCTTAAAAGTTGTTTTTAAAATCTATTGTCTTACATAGTCTGAAAACGTTTTGTTACTACATCCCAATTTACAACGTTCCACCACGCATTAATATAATCAGGGCGTTTGTTTTGATAACGTAAATAATAAGCATGTTCCCAAACGTCTAAACCCAATAGTGGTGTACCTTTCAAGTCGCTAACATTCATTAATGGGTTATCTTGATTTGGCGTTGAACCAACTACTAATTTTCTATCGTTCGTCATTACTAACCAAGCCCAACCACTTCCAAAACGGTTTTTACCTGTATCTGTAAATTGGGTTTTAAAGGCCTCGAATGAACCAAAATTTGTAGTGATGGCTTCGGCTAATTTGCCCTCGGGTCTTATAGTGCTTTTACCAGTCATACTTTGCCAAAAAAACTCGTGGTTATAATGTCCACCACCGTTGTTACGCATCTTCGGCGTATACTTAGAAATCTGCCTCATTAAAGCCTCTAAAGTCGTTTTGCTTGAATCCACCTTTTCAGCAGTTAAGGCCTCATTTAAATTTTTGGCATAAGCGGCGGCGTGTTTGGTATAATGAATTTCCATTGTGGTGGCATCAATGGCCGCTTCTAAATCTTTATAGCCATAAGGTAATGGTTGTTGAGTAAATGGTGTTGGTGCAAAGTTGGTAGTTGCATGCGCAAAAGATGGTAGTATTGTATTAGCTACAACTATTGCTGCACCTGCTTTTGCGGTATTTGATAAAAAGCTTCTACGGCTTGTATTTTCGTTTTGCATGGTGTAAATTTTAGATAGTTTATTTTTTAAAATTGAAGTTGTTTATAAATGTACGCACTGTTTTAAAGAAACGGTAATAAGCTTCTTGGTTAAATAATTGTGAATCTCTCATGGCTTTGTAGGTTAGAAAAAAACCTACAGGAATTAGTACCATGGTTGATAACCACATACCTCCAAAAACGCTTGTCAATTCTTCTTTTGAAAACTTTTCGCCAAATGTGTTGAGCAAATGAAATACCACAAAAAATATGATGGCAAAAACCAACGGTGTGCCCAAGCCGCCTTTACGGATAATAGAACCCAATGGTGCACCTATTAAAAACAGCACCATACAAGCTGCCGACAATGTAAATTTTCGCTGCCATTCTATTTGGTGGTAGCGTAATGTTTGTTGTTTTCTAGTGTAATTTTCGGTCAATAAACTAACGTTACTTTTAACGGTATTCAATTGGCTAATACTCCTTTCATAGGTCATAAATTTTACAGAATCTGGCATAATAGCAGCAAATGATTTATTGGGTTTTAGCAATGCTGGTGCAATTGTTACCCAACCAGTGTCCTTAAATTTTGTGAAATTAAAATAAGGGTCAATTTCAACTTTTGCCCGTCTATAAAAAATAGAATCCGATATTTTTAAAGAGTCGATAGCATTGTTTAATTGACGGATGCTCAGCATTTTTGGGTCGTATCTAAAAGTGCTGTCTTCGGTTTTGCTCATTTGAAAAGCTCTTAAATCGAACAGCATTTTATACTTTTTGAATCCCATTCGCACAAACTGTGTATTGGTAGTTTGCTGGGGCCCTTTTTCTTGGTACAACGATCCATTGCGTAACGTAAACTCTAAATATTTATGGTCTGGCGTGGTTGTCATAATGCCACTTTCAGCAGTAATTATATCATCTTGCAATCCATATTTCCGCTTATAAATAACGATGTTGCGTATGGTGCTATCGTCCTTTTCCTTTTTGCCTAATCTAATTACAAACCCTTCAATTTTATTGTAAAAAGTGCCTTCTTTAATATCAAAAGAGGGTTTAGAAACGATGATATTGTATTTGGTAGAAGCCAGTTTTAATTGGGCAACAGGAATAATATTATTGGCAAATAAAAAGGCGATACCACTAATAAAAATTGTAACGATAATTAAAGGTCTCATAAAACGTAATAGTGGTATCCCAGCAGATTTTATGGCTACAATTTCAAAGGTCTCGCCAAGGTTGCCAAACGTCATGATAGATGATAACAGCAAGGCCAAAGGCAACGCCATAGGTATTAATGTGGCAGCCACATACACAATTAATTTTAAAATGATAATTGTCTCTAAACCTTTACCCACTAAGTCATCAATATACAACCAAAAAAACTGCATGATTAATACAAAGATTGATATTAAAAATGTGGCAAAAAATGGCCCAATGAAAGCCTTGATAATGAGTATGTCGAGTTTTTTAATCACTTTTATTAACCGAGGGATTAGCTTTTAAAAACATCCTCTCTTTACGTAGGTTTGTTTTATGGATGTAACAAAAATAAAGCTTTCAGCAACCGAATTAAGTTTAGTTACAAATGCTGATTTTATTTTAACAAAGAATGCGGTAATAGAAAAAGTGTATGCTTTATTTGGGCAAGCCGCAACCGATTTTTTTAATGAACTGGCTACCAATAAATTACTATCAAAAGAAGTAATTGCAACTACGCCAAAAATTGCCAAGGGCGAAAATTACCAAGGGTTGCCATGGCTGATGTTAGATTATCCAAGACTTTTTGGTAAGCAAGATGTATTTGCGATAAGAGTGTTTTTTTGGTGGGGAAATTTCGTAAGTATCACGTTGCAGTTATCGGGTGAATATCAACAAGCTTATCAACAAAATATTATACAGAATTTAGGAGCTAACCCAAATAATAATTGGCAATTGTGTTGCAATGATAATGCTTGGCAGCACCACTTTCAACCCAATAACTACAAGGCTTTTAGCAGTTTTGCAAGCCATGAATTATCAGCGTTACCTTTTATAAAATTGGCAAAAAAAATCCCACTGCAACAGTGGGATGGTATTGATATTTTTCTACGAGAAAATTTTAAAATCTTGCTCAATTTATTAACTGCCTAAGCGGTGAAAAAGCTCCTTAATTTGATAGTCCCATAATTGGGTCTGATCTTTTATCTCAGACTTTTCCGCAAAATCGGTAATGGTTAAAATTGTTTGATTCGATATTTCGGTACGCTCAATTTTAAATTCGAAATACTCGTTTTTATCATAATGCAACCAACGGTAGCGTACAAATTTATCGTCGGCACTATCTATAAATTCGGCTTTATCTGGCGGTTCATTATTCCAAGTAAAGCTATAAACACCTTCCCATTCGTCAACCTTATCTGCAAACCATTCTTGCAAACCAGCTGGGGAACTTAAAAAACCGTATAAAATTGATGGTGAACATCTCACCGGAAATTCTATTGTAAATAATTGTCTTTTGCTCATTACAAATGCTTTTTCTACAACTCGTAGGGCTGCAATAATATTAAATAAACCATAGCTGCCAAATGTTTTTTTTTTAAGTTGTTGACATCCTATAAAATAAACCAGTGTTTCACCATCAAATGCTTACTACTAAAGGTTTACAAAAGATTTTTTTTGGTGGTAATACTTAAACAATCTTAACTTGTGTTAAGAAAAAGCTAACGAGCCTAGCTTCCATTATCCCGCAAAACCATTCTCTCAAGCATCCATCACCCACTAATTATATCTGCTATGAGTATGCGCCAACTGAAAATTTCCAAATCCATCACCAACCGTGAAAGCCAGAGTTTAGAAAAATACTTGCACGAAATCGGCAAAGTAGATATGATATCCCCTCAGGAAGAAGTGCAATTATCAATACTTATAAGACTAGGTGACCAAAAGTCCTTAGATCGTTTAGTGAAAGCTAATTTGCGGTTTGTTGTATCTGTAGCAAAGCAATATCAAAACCAAGGTTTAACGCTACCAGATTTAATTAACGAAGGCAATTTGGGTTTGATAAAAGCAGCCATGCGGTTTGATGAAACCCGTGGCTTTAAATTTATTTCATACGCTGTGTGGTGGATTAGGCAAAGCATTTTACAGTCGCTGGCAGAGCAAAGCCGTATTGTACGTTTGCCATTAAACAAAGTAGGCCTTGCTAATAAAATTACCAAAGCTTTTCAGCGGTTAGAGCAGGAATACGAACGTGAACCATCTATTGAGGAACTGGCAACCATTTTAGACATTAGTTTGGATGAAGTGAGCGATACCATGTGTGCAGGTATTAGGCACATTAGCATTGATAGCCCATTAAGTGAAGGTGAAGATGGTAGTTTAATTGACTTAATGACGAACCCAAATGCGGATAAAGCTGACAAAGAAGTTGAGCATACGGAAAGTCTTAGAAGTGAGATACAACGCATTTTAAAAACCTTAACTGATAGGCAAAAAGTAGTGCTTTGCTATTTTTTTGGTATTGGGGTAGATAACCCGCTAAGCCTTGAGGACATTGGCTCTCAGTTTAATTTAACTAGAGAAAGAGTACGTCAAATTAAAGATAAAGCCCTTACTAAATTACGTGGCACCAGCCGTTGCAAGCACTTAAAAGTGTATTTAGGATAGATCGCAGATGAAATTGATTTTATTATGATTTAACCTGAACTTTTATATTTGCAAATCCTAATGCAAAGCAACTATCAACATTCTGAATTAACACAAAAAATAATCGGCGTTGCTATGGGTGTACATAGCAATTTGGGTGGTGGTAACTTTACCGAAAACATTTTTCAACGAGCCTTGGAAATGGATTTGGTAGAATGCGGTTTGAAATGTGAGAGTGAAGTTGAACTACCCATTTTTTATAAAGAAAAAATCATTGGGAAAAAACGAATAGACATTCTTGTTGAAAAAAAAGTTTTGCTTGAATTAAAAGTAAGTAGCCAACTTGAGCCGATACATTTTAATCAAATTATCAATTATCTTAAAGTTTTTAAACTGGAAGTAGGGTTGCTACTAAACTTCGGCACATCAAGCTTGCAAGTAAAGAGATTTGTAAATACCTCAATTCATAAATAAATCGTTCTAAATCAGTAATAAAATAATCATAAATAAATCATACAAATCAGCGATATATGTTCAATTCACTCAGTGAGAAGTTAGAATCAGCGTTTAAGAATCTCAAGGGCGAAGCCCGTATTAATGACCTCAATATTGCTAATACCGTTAAAGATATTCGCCGGGCCTTGGTAGATGCGGATGTGAACTTTAAAATAGCCAAAGAATTTACCGACCGTGTAAAGGAAAAAGCCACTGGCGAAAAGGTAATTAATGCCATTAGTCCGGGGCAATTGATGGTAAAAATTGTGCAAGATGAACTGACTGAATTAATGGGTGGTAAAGAAGCCGAATTTAATATTACTGGCAACCCCGCAGTAATATTAATTGCTGGCTTACAGGGCAGTGGTAAAACTACTTTCACTGGTAAATTAGCCAACTATTTAAAAACTAAAAAAGGTAAAAGTCCGTTGTTGGTTGCAGCCGATATTTATCGTCCTGCGGCCATAGATCAGCTAACAGTTTTAGCTGGGCAAATTGGGGTTGATATTTATGCTGAACGCGATAATAAAGATGTAGTTTCCATTGTTAATAATGCTATAAAACAAGCTAAGGCAACCAACAAAAATGTAGTGATAATTGATACTGCTGGCCGCTTGGCAGTAGATGAAGTGATGATGATGGAAGTCGCTAATATTAAAGCTGCTGTTAACCCAACCGAAATATTGTTTGTGGTTGATGCGATGACGGGTCAAGATGCTGTAAACACTGCAAAAGCTTTTAACGACAGGTTAGATTTTAGTGGTGTTGTATTAACAAAATTAGATGGGGATACTCGTGGTGGTGCCGCTTTATCTATCAAGCACACGGTAAATAAACCCATCAAGTTTATGAGCAGTGGCGAGAAGATGGATACGCTCGATATTTTTTATCCAGAACGTATGGCACAACGTATTTTGGGTATGGGCGATATTACCAGTCTGGTAGAAAAAGCCCAAGAGCAATATGATGAAGAACAAGCCAAACGCTTAGAGAAAAAAATACGCAAAAATCAATTCGATTTTCAAGACTTTTTAGATCAGTTACAGCAGATAAAAAAAATGGGTAATTTGAAAGATTTAATGGGCATGATACCGGGTGTTGGTAAAGCCATGAAAGATGTAGAAGTTAATGACGATAGCTTTAAAGGTATTGAAGCAATTATACATAGCATGACACCTGCCGAGCGTAGCAATCCTGATTTGATTGATGCCAAACGCAAAACTCGTATTGCCAAAGGGAGTGGTAAGGATATGAACGAAGTGAACGCCTTTATGAAGCAGTTTGAGCAGATGAAAAAAATGATGACCATGATGAACAAAATGCCAATGGGTGGCAAAATGCTGGGCTTTGGTGGAATGCCTGGTATGAAGCGGTAATTGAATGAAATATATTACTTTTTTTAGATTATTTATTCGTAAAAATATCCGTAAAACTTTAATTATTGCTTGGCAAAATATCTCGTATTATAGTCAAACTTATGCCAATTGACTAATTAAATTCGCATTTAAAATATTGCCATAAGTATTAGTATTGGTAATAGATTTTACTCGTTGACAATTAATGTATTTTTTGATAATTTCATCCATGAATGCTTGCAAATCAGCCAGTGTTTTAAATGCCATATTGGTTATTTTTTTTTTGATAAAGGCTCATACTTTCTCAGCAGGTTTAAGCTCAGGTGAATAGGGTGGTATAAAACAAAGTATAATATTTTCTGGTATCACAAGCCTCTTTGCTTTATGAAAAGCACCGTTATCAAGAAACAGTATTTTATATTCTTTTGGTGTTTGTTGGGACAATTCGCTTAAGAATACTTCAAAGCATTCTGTGTT
>JAYVNQ010000180.1:0-12797 GCA_043758365.1 Chitinophagales bacterium | reverse complement strand
AAATCGCTGCTGCTTAAATCCTGCCCTTTAAATACGGCAGTGATAGCTTTTATAGCATCTTGTTGGTAGGCTTGGTTACTATCAAAATGAAGTTTCATAATCTATTAGCTTATACACTACTGTAACGTTGCAAGATTGCTTCGTGCCTCGCAATAACGTTAGTAGTTAAATGGTTTTAAAATCAATGCCAGCATCGTTCATCTGCAAAGCCGTATTGGTTTTTAACTGGTCGTTGCTTTTAAAAAGATGGTCTAGCATAATTACTTTTTTAGGGTTAGATGCAATGATGGCATCCACCATTGTTTGGTTAATTGCTTGCAAGGCAATAATAAGTTCACCGTCTTTTACTGCGTAGTAATTTTGAGCAGATTCTTCCTTTGTTGGAATGACGGTTACTACCTTTTCTGTAAGTGTATAGCCTGCTTTAAGTAGCAATTCGTACAGCATATTATTGGGTGTGCTTTCTTCTCTAACAGGGTTGGCAAAAGCATCTAATTGAGTAACTAAGTTTTCTTCTGTTATATCGTTGCCACGCCAAATTTTAAAGTTAGAAGGGGATAGCTTAAACGATTTAAAACCATTGTCTGAACTGGGATTTGTTTGATTACCATGATTCTCAAATTGAAGTTCACGTTCTTTTTTAGTGCGTACTTCATCATTGGTAGTTTGTAGTTTTTTAATAACGCGTCTTATTCTTTCTTGGGTAATATCTGCAATGGTTTTATAACCTGCTTTAAAGGCTTCGCTGCTTGCATCACAAGGTTCTGGCAATTGCACCAAAATAAATTTTCTATTGCCGCCATCTTCTTGATTAAGTTCTAAAACTGATTGTGCTGTTGTACCTGAGCCTGCGAAGAAATCTAAAACATACTCATCTTTACTAAGTCCCGATTTTAAAAATAATTTAGTAAGATTAATTGGTTTAGGAAAACTGAAAATCTTTTGTCCTAACACTTCTTCAACTTCTGCTGTTCCACGTCTTGTTGAAAATTCTTTTTCTAATAATAAAGAGCGGATTAACTTTTCTGATGTTCTCATTTTTTGAACAATTCTATATTCACCCGTTTCTGTTTCATAGCCAATTATGTTTTTGTTCAATTCTGATGAAGCTTTTTCCTTGCCCCAACGCCAAACAAATTGAACATTATCTTTTACGGATTTTGAAGGAAAAATTTCAACTGAATTTTTAAATGGCTTTAAACCAATTTCGTAAAAGTCATTTTCGATTTTGTTTTCGAGATTTAAATAAAATGGATAGTAAAGATTTGGACGATTTAAGTTAGTGAATGCTACGTTGCTATTGTAAAGAGGGTGGATGTTAAATTCACCAATTTCATCTTGATATTTAAACGACTTTTCCTTGTCGTCTATAAGATATGTTTCTGCTAAAAAACTATCCTTAGCATAAAACATACAGTATTCATGCATCTTTCCTATATGTCCATAGTCTCTTGCATTAGGTGTTGAGTTAATAATAAACTGCCCTAAAAAATTTTCCTCCCCAAAAATCTCATTCATCAACAAGCGTAGGTTGTGTACTTCGTTATCATCTATATGCACAAAAATTACCCCATCCTCTTTTAATAAGTTTTTTGCCAAAAACAAACGTGGGTACATCATGCTTAGCCAGTTGCTATGGTAATGCCCACTGTCTTTGCTATTTTTTCTAAATAAGCCTTCTTTCATTAATAGGCCTTCTTCATCTTTATCGCCAATGCGTTTATCGTAGTCAGCTTTGTTTTCTTTAAAACTATCGGGGTAAATAAAACTGTCGCTGCCTGTGTTGTAGGGTGGGTCTATAATAATGCACTTTACCTTGTTGTAGTAGCTTTTTTGCAGCACTTTTAGCACTTCTAAATTCTCGCCTTCAATAAAAATATTTTCGGTTGTATTAAAGTTGATACTCTGTTCTGGCATGGGTTTCAACGTGCCAGTTGTGGGTATTTGCAAGGTTTTAAAGGCATCTGCTTTGCCCGCCCAGTTTAGGGTGTAGCGTTCGTTATTAAAATTAATATCGTTACTAAAGGCAGCTTTAAATTTTTCAAGATCAATTTTACCTTCTGAGAAAATATTGGGGAAAAGGATTTTAAGCTTGTTTAAATTCTCCTCAGTTATGTTTAGCGATTCGCCGTTTAGCATTGTAAGCAGTTTTGGTAGCTGCTTAGTTTTAGAATTACTAGAGAAAGATTATTGCAAAAAAACAGGTGCAATCCTCCGCTTGAAATTCTACTTCGGATAGGCACCTGAGAGAGCCTGAAAAAGATAGAAAACAGCCAAAGGATGCACCCTTGCGGATGCATCGCTTAAACTGTTTCTCCTTTCTCGATTAAAAATTCTCAGGTTTTATCCGAAAAGAAACGTAAGCAACGCTATGCGTTAAATAATATGTTTTACAGGGTCAAATCTAAAGCAAAATTGTATCGTTTACCCATATAAAAAAAGCCCTGCAATTGCAAGGCTTAAGTGTGTGTAGGTGTTGTGTTTTTTACAACTTCTCTAAAAATTCTGCTATTTGTGCGGTGGTTTTCTTTTCTGGTAATAGGCTAAATACATCGCCGTTAATGACCTTTACAGCCTTGGTGCCTAAGTAAAAGTTATTTTCAATTTTTGTTACCGATACCAATGTAACCTCAGTATTTACAGGAATATTAAGGGTGTAAAATGTTTTGGTACTTGCATCGCCCAACAAATTAATCACCGTTTTTTTATTTTTAAATACGGCAAAAACGGCTGTGTTTTTATTGGTATAATTTAGGGGTAACGTTACGTTAAGCCGTGTTTTTGCTTGTAGGCTATCGGTGTAGTAAGCAGTACCAATCCAATGTAATTTGTTAGTGGCAATCTCGTAACCTAAGCTTTTGTTAGCCACGGTATTATCTTTCCAAATGCTAACTTTTCCATCTACCGAAGGCAACCAAGCAAACACGGTATCCTTGTTGTATTTGATAAATGAACCTGTAAAAAATTTCATGTTGTTATTAATAACGCTATCCTTAATCTTCACCTTAATTTGACTATTAGGGTGAAGAAAAATTTCTTGACCATTTTGGCTCAATTTTATGTCAATCAAATTACCTGCTTCTAACAACGAAAAAACATTTGTAGTGGATAATCCATATTTTATAAAGTCGCCTTTTTGCTTCAATAAATTAATTTCAATTTTTATTTTCCCACCACTTGTAATTGTTGTGCCATTACCGTTGGTGCAGGAACTGACACCAAAAAAAACCTGTAAACTATCACCAAAGGTTAAGGTATTATCAACTAGGCAATTAAAACTATCTACAACAGTTGGCGTAATTAATTGAGGAATTATGATTTTATAAAGAGAGGCATTATTATTATCGCTGTTAGCCCAAACTGTATCATTAATTGGGTTGTTGGTATAAGTCACAAATTCATCGGAACTCTCTTTTGTGCAAGAGGTGATAGTAGCAATTGACAGCAAAACTAAAGCTGTTTTTATAAAGATGTTATTCATATTAATATTGATGCTTTAGTTAGCGGTACTGCTGCTTTTATGATTTAGTTTATAACGAATACCCAACGATAACCCAACAGCGTTAAACCTTTGACTGTAGCCAATTGCAGAGGTATTTGAGTTAGAAAGTCCATATCTAAAATAAGGTTCAGCAAAAGCTTCAAAATTATTGTTAATGCGGCGTAAAACGCTAATACTTGCATACAAGCTTAGGTTAAGATTACTCTTATAAAAACCATTATTATTTTTAGCACTTAATGATACAGGTTGGTAAGCAGTATCCAATGTTTCGCCGCTATACCACGACGTTAAATTAACTATCACACCCCCATTTGCAGCAACACGCCATTTATCGTTACCACGCTCGTAACTTACTAATAACGGCACTTCTAGGCTTTTATAATGGTTGTTGGTAACACGTTTTCTGTAGCCAATTTGTTGTAGCGATGAAGTGTCTCTAACAGTAGTATCGCTAAGGCCGCCGCCACGTACAATAGTACGAATTGTGACTACATTAGTCGTTGTTATAAGGCTATCAGATTTGCTTGTAAATTGCTCGTTGCGTTGGGTATATTGTAAACCAGTTTTTACCAATAAATGTTCGTTGATGCTGCGGCTAAGTCTTAACCCAAAAGTAAAGCCCATACCCATTTTAGTGGTGCTGTCTATACGTTGTAAATACGCATCGCTTACGCCATTGGCATAAACGTTTTTCATATTATAATCTGGCGAACCATAAGCTTCTAAATACCAATTGGTAGGCAAAGCATTTGGGCAATCTAAGCCAAATATTTTTTTCTTATTTATCAGCAATAATGATATTGGGTTTTTAGGTTCAAGTTTTGATAAATCAGTAAGTGAAATGGTATTTTGCCTAGTATGATGTGTTTCAGAATAAGTTTCATCTATCTGCTGATGCGTACTTATATTTTTATCTAAATTCAAACCTTGGCTTTGATTTGAAAAAATATTTTGATTGCTTTGATTTTTTAATAATAATTGATTAAATTTTTTATTTATGTTTTGATTAGGAACTGTTTTGCCTGTATTAAAATTTTGGCTGTGAATGTCAGTATTTGTACCAAAAGTGTTATCGCTAGATTGGTTACTGTTATTGCTTAAAATAGCTTTTTTATCAATAGTATTTTCTGTTTTTTGTATGCTTAAATTATTGTTGTTAGGCGTGTTGTTATTTTGCAAAAGCGTTTCATTTTGCGAAGCAAAACTTGCTTCTTTTTTATTTTCAACCAACAAATACATGCCGCTGACTAATAGCAAACAAGCTGCTGTAAGCAAATACATTTTATTATTATTCCACCAGAATACTAAAGGCTTTTTAGTGGGTTTATCTGCAACAATTTTATCCCACAAACCTAATGGTACTGGGGCTTTGTGGTTGTAAAGGGCATCCTTTACATAGTTATCAAAATTGGTATCATTATGTATCATCACACGGCAATTTTTTCAAGTTGCAAAATTTGAGATTGTAACATTTTTCTGGCTTTTACCAATTGGCTTCTGCTGGTACTGGCTTGTATGCCTAACATTCCAGCAATTTCTTCGTGGGTGTAACCTTCAATCACATTTAAATTAAAAACCATTCTGTAACCATCGGGTAATCGGCTAATTAATTTCAGCAATTCATCAGTACCCATACTACTGTATGCATACGATGGTAATTGATGGTCGTTATTAATGTCGTCTTTTATCTCGCTGATATGCAACCTCTTTTTCTGTAACTGTTTCAATGCGACATTCACCACAATCCGCCGCATCCATCCTTCAAATGAGCCTTGAAATTTGAATTGGTTCATGTGTTTAAAAATCCGCACAAACCCTTCCTGCAACATATCTTCAGCCTCCATATTATCCTTGGCATAACGTAAACAAACGGACATAAATTTACCTGCGTATTGGTCAAATAGCATCCGCTGACAACTGGGATTGTCATTTACACAACTTTTAATAAGTTCGTGTTCGGTCAAAGGGTAAAGTGGTTTAAGTATATACACGAATATTATGAGATGCTGCCATTGCTATATCTGCTGCCTAACTTTTTCGTATTTCCAAATATGAAGTTAGAAAAAAGCTAGTAACAACGGGTAAATTGCAGGATAAATAAATGTTGCTCTTACCACATAGGTACATAGACACAATAGACTTTTTCTATGAGCCTATCTGTCTATGTGGTAAATCTAAAAAATATGGTAGAACAATTTGATATACTGATTATTGGTGGTGGTCCAATTGGTTTAGCCTGTGGTATTGCGGCAAAACATGCAGGTTTAAGCTATGTTATTATTGAAAGAGGATGCCTTACAAACAGCCTTTACAATTATCCAATTAATATGACTTTTTTTTCTACGTCTGATAAATTGGAGATTGGAAATGTACCTTTTATGAGCTTAAATGCGAAGCCAACAAGGGCAGAAGCCATTGAATATTATAGGCGTGTAACTCAGTTGCACCAACTTAACATTAAACTGTTTGAGGGAGTTGAAAAAACGGAGCGTTTACAAGATGGAAGTTTTATAATAGGCACTACAAAAAAGCAGTACCAAGCTAAAAATATTATCTTGTCAACAGGCTTTTACGATATACCAGTTTTACTTAACGTTGATGGTGAAAACCTACCAAAAGTTACCCATTATTATAAAGACCCACACTTTTATTCATTTCAAAAATTAGTAGTTATTGGTGCAAATAATTCATCGGTAGATGTGGCCTTAGAAACTTGGCGAAAAGGTGCTGATGTAACCATGGTAATTCGTGATGAAGAAATTGGTGCAAGAGTAAAATATTGGGCTAGGCCAGATATTATTAATCGTATAAACGAAGGTAGTATTAAAGCTTACTATAACTCAACCATAGCAAGCATTACAGAAGAATTTGTAATGATAAATACGCCTGATGGTTTGGTTACAATTGAAAACGATTTTGTATTAGCAATGACAGGCTATAAACCCGATTTTGCAGTGCTTGAAAACTTAGGGATTGCATTAAGCAATGATGATATTAAACAGCCCGTTTATAATGTTGAAACCATGGAAACAAATCAGCCCAATATTTACTTGGCGGGTGTAGTTTGTGGTGGCATGAATACGCACAAATGGTTTATAGAAAACTCAAGAATACATGCTGATATGATTGTAAAAGCAGTGCTTGCCAAAGGATAAGCAAATCACTACAAACCAATCTTAAAACTTTAGTTACTTTCGTTTCCATCATCTGAAATTTAAACATATAATTTATTATGGGCTTCTTCGATAAACTATTTGGCAAAAAAGAAAAAGAAAGCTTAGATGAAGGACTGCAAAAAACTAAGGCTGGTTTTTTTGAAAAAATTACCAAAGCCATTGCTGGAAAGGCTTCCGTTGATGAAGAGGTATTAGATAATTTAGAAGATGCGTTGGTTAGTGCCGATGTGGGTATTGAAACTACAGTTGCTATTATTAATCGTATTGAGGCTAGAGTTGCTGTTGATAAATATATTAATACCAGTGAATTGAATAGCATTTTACAACAAGAAATTGAAGCTGTTTTAGTTGATGCTGACAATACCTCTTATAAAAATTTTGATATCCCAGAAGGGCAAAAACCTTATGTAATTTTAGTGGTTGGCGTTAACGGTGTAGGTAAAACAACTACCATTGGTAAGCTAGCTTACAATTATAAAAAAGCTGGTCATAATGTAATACTTGGTGCGGCCGATACTTTTCGTGCTGCAGCAGTAGATCAATTAATAATTTGGAGCGAAAGGGTAGGTGTACCAATTGTAAAACAAGCTATGGGTAGCGATCCCAGTGCTGTAGCTTTTGATACCATACAAAGTGCCATTGCAAAGGGTAGCGACATTGTAATAATTGATACCGCAGGTAGGCTACACAACAAGGCATATTTAATGGACGAATTGACTAAAATAAAACGTGTTATAAAAAAGGTTTTGCCAACAGCCCCACACGAGGTGATGCTTGTGCTAGATGGCTCTACGGGGCAAAATGCTATTGAGCAAGCAAGGCATTTTACTGCCGCTACCGATGTTACATCGTTAACTATAACCAAGTTAGATGGCACTGCAAAAGGCGGTGTTGTTTTGGCCATTGCAAGCCAGTTTAAAATACCCGTAAAATTTATTGGGGTAGGCGAAAAAATTGATGATTTGTTGGTGTTTGATAAGCATGAATTTGTTGATAGCCTTTTTAAATTATAAGCCCTATCAATTCAAACGTTTCAACAACATATCATCAATTTTTTTAAAAAGATGATAAGGTTTAAAAGTTCGCCAATCCGGTAAATCCATTAACTCAATTAAATAGTTAAGTTTTCGCTTTTTAAAATCGTGCTGGCTTTGTTCAGGCATATTGATGGCTACAATCCAACCATTTTCATCGCTCACTTCTTCGTACCATTCTTCGTAATAATCTTTATCCCCACTATGAAAATTAAGTATGTTTTCTGTGATAAGGATGTACTTGCTAATGCCCTGTAGCCCAAGCTTATCAACCACTTCCCGCTTTAGTTGCATAATATCATTTTCAATAGCATCGTTCCATTCCCCAATCATTTCTATAATGGCAAAGTGTAATTCGTAGTCCATATAAATTACTCGCAAATACAATGTATTGCTACCAAAATTATCCCATTGTGGATGGATATAATAATTATAAACCGTTTGCGAAAACTCAAACTCGCTATGTACTACCCCAAAAAAAGGAGACTGTTTGTCCTCCTCGGAATTATAAATGTGTAGCCAGTTAAAAAATGGTTCTAAGTAGTGCATGTTATTTTATGTGCAATGATTTAAGGTGTAAATGTGCAAATTTTAATGTCCAGATTCACTCAATTCGCACATTCGTTTTCATTGGCACATCTACATATTTTCTTAATTCTCAAATTGCTTTGTATTCATCAACGGCTTTTTTAACTGTACCATGTTTTAGCAATAAATCTTTGGCAGTCTCATAGTCTTTTAAAGCCAATTGTTCCATCAACATTTTTACACCTCTATCAACCAATTTTACGTTGCTAAGTTGCATATTCACCATCTTATTATCCTCAACTCTGCCCAACTGAATCATAACGCTTGTTGAAATCATGTTCAACACCAATTTTTGAGCCGTACCACTTTTCATCCGTGTGCTACCTGTTACAAATTCAGGACCTACAACTACTTCCACGGGGTAATCAGCTGCATCGCTAACAGGTGAGTTTGGGTTGCAGCTAATGCTACCTGTAATAATGCCTCTTTTTCTACATTCATTTAACCCGCTAATAACGTAGGGCGTTGTGCCACTTGCAGCCAAACCAATCACCACATCTTTATCGTTTACAAAATGTTTTTGTAAATCTGTCCAGCCTTGTTTGGTGCTGTCTTCCGCAAATTCAACTGCTTGCGTAATGGCTTTTTCGCCACCAGCAATAATGCCGATAACCAAGCCATAAGGTACACCATAAGTTGGCGGACATTCACTGGCATCAACAATGCCCAAGCGACCGCTTGTGCCAGCACCAATGTAAAATAACCTGCCACCAGATAGCATTTTATCACTTATAACAGCGGCTAGTTTTTCTATTTGTGGGATGGCTTTTTCTACAGCTAAAGGCACGGTTTTATCTTCGTTGTTAATGTTGATGAGTATCTCTTCAATGCTCATTTTTTCTAAGTGATGATAGCTAGAAGTTTGTTCAGTAAACTTTATAAATTTTTTCATATTTTATTACACGAATTGGTATGAATTACTCGAATTTTTATACAAGAATTAAAAGAGATTTAGCTAATTCATATCATTAGAATGGTACTTGATTAACCCATCCATTGGGCGTTTTAAAATAGTACCCAATTCAAGTTCATATGTGTTGCAAAGTTCTTTCAAAACATCTTTAAAGCCATAAGCAATGCTGCCTACAAAATTGATGGGTAAAGTCCAACTTTCACGGTATTTATACAAGTGATTAAAAAAGAAATCGTTTAGGCCATCTTCAATAATATTTTCAATCATATAATGCCCTCGATTTTCGGCTAGAAAAATTGCATAATTGGCTAGGTATCTATTGGCTAAAGGTTGCTTGTAAACGCTATCCAAAATCTCATCTTTGGTTACGTTAAAACGCTTATCAAATCTGGTTTTCAAATCTTCATCAAACGTATTGTATAAATAATATTGTACCACTTTTTTACCCAAATATGCACCGCTACCTTCATCACCCAAGATATACCCTAAACCAGGGCTATTTTTTTTTATTTTTTTACCATTAAAATAGCATGAATTTGAGCCTGTACCAAGAATACACGCAATACCTTTTTTTGTACTGCACAAAGCCCTTGAAGCGGCTAGTAAATCGTGCTCTATGTTTATAATTGCAGTGGGGAATAATTGCTTTAATGCAGCCTTAATTGTTTTAACATTTGTTGGGTTACTTAATCCCGTTCCGTAAAAATGAACAACATCTATTACTATGTTTTTAAGCTTTGGCAGCAACTCTTTTTGTAGCAATACTACTATTTGCTCGCCCGAAAAAAAATACGGGCTAATGCCTTGTGTGGTAATACTTTTCTTTTTTCCATTTTGTAATAAACACCATTCGCATTTGGTTGAGCCGCTATCTGCAATAAGTTGTATCATAATAATTTTTTATAGTTTGGAATTTCAAGTTCAATGAAGTTTAGACAGTTTATCAAGTTTAAAAAGTTTAGTGAAGTTCATTAAAGTTCAAAAGTTCAATTACTTTAATCAAATCATAAATCCGAGCTTTAAACTTTTAAGCTATCTAAACTCTCAAACTATTTAAACTCTCAAACCATATAAACTTTTGAACTCTTAAACTTCCAACTTCAAATTACAGGGCAAACGCATCTAAATTTTATTGTAATCTAGACACTATAAATTTTATTCAATTTAAATTTTTTGCCTCAAAGCCGGCAGGCTTCGTTCTTACAACGCCACTACGTTCTGCCTTTTGAGGAAAATATCCTTCGGATTTTCCTTAATTCATCTTCGGCGAACCAGACAGCCCTAAGGTGGCTTATGCAAGAACTGGTGATAACTCGAATATTAGCCTGATTTGAGTATTTTAAATTTAGATGCGTTTGCCCTGCTTCAAATTACCAACTGCCAACACCAAACTTAATATATTCGTTGCTTGTATTAATGTGGTACAAAGAAGCAACATTTATGGGAAGAAAAAAATTAGAGGTTTGGTTGCCATTACTTTTAGCGGGTATGATGGTGTTGGGGATGATAATTGGCTTTGAACTGCGTAGCAAGACTAGTGGGCGGGATTTTTTAAAATTTAATAGAAAATCGAATATTCAAGAAGTGATGGATTTGGTAAAAGCCAAGTATGTTGATGAGGTGAAATTTGATAGTGTAAACCAAACGGTGATAGAAGATGTGTTGGCACATTTGGATCCTCACTCAACTTATATTCCTGCTAACGAACTAACTTTAGTAAACGAACAATTGGCTGGTAATTTTCAAGGTATTGGCATTGAATTTCAGCAATTTAATGACACCATAAATGTTACTAATGTTATTAAAGATGGCCCAAGCGATAAAGCAGGATTACTGATAGGCGATAAAATTATTAAAGCCAATGATACTGCGAATTTGACTGGTAAAAAGATAAAGCCAGATGATATTCGTAAGCAGCTACGTGGGCTTGCCGGAGTAACAGTCGCAATACAAATTTTGCGTGGTACGGCATTGAAAACTATTATTATTAAACGTGGCAATATTCCAGTTCCATCAATTGATGCCGCCTATATTATTGCACCTCAAACAGGCTATATACGTATAAATAAATTTGGCGAAAGGACTTACGAAGAATTTATGCAAAATCTTGAAAAGTTACAAAAAGATAGTATCAATAATTTGATTTTGGATTTACGTGGAAACGGTGGCGGTTTATTAAGCGAAGCAACAGCTATTGCCGATGAATTTTTAAGTGATGATAAACTTATAGTTTACACGCAGGGCAAGAATGTTCCTCGTTTTGAATACAAGTGTAAACGAGATGGTTTGTTTGAAAAAGGTAAGTTGGTAGTGTTAGTAGATGAATTGAGTGCCAGTGCCAGCGAAGTACTAAGTGGTGCTTTGCAAGATTGGGACAGAGCAACTATTATTGGGCGTAGAACATTTGGTAAAGGCCTTGTACAGCAACAGTTTCAGCTAAGTGATGGTAGTGCCGTTAGGTTAACAATTGCACGATATTACACACCACTTGGCAGAAGTGTACAAAAACCCTACACCAATAAAAGTAAGCATGATTATGATGCTGAATTGCTAAACCGTTTTGAAGATGGTGAAGTAGTTAAAGAAGATTCTAGCTTTTTAAAAGGGAAGGCTTACAAAACCTTAAAAGGTCATACTGTATTTGGTGGTGGTGGCATAACGCCAGATATTTTTGTTCCCTTCGATACCGCCAAACTATCGCCAGCATTGATAAAATTATTTTATAAAAATACCCTTTCAAATTTTGTGTATGATTATTACATAAATAATAAAAACCGGTTTACAAATATTGCTAACACCAAAACCTTGCAATTAAAGTTTAGCCCTAACGAAAATGAATGGCAAGCGTTAAGTCAGTATGTACTAAAAGACAGCATTACGTTAAACGGTGTTGATGCAAAATCTAAAGTTGACTTATTATTACGCATTAAAGCATTAATGGCCAGACAGTTGTTTAGGAACGAAGGATATTATGAAGTGCTTAATAGCAAGGATGAAATAATAAAAAAGGCATTGCTTGTAATTAAATAAACTCTATTTTTATTGTGTATTAAACCCTTCCCCGCTAAAAATTGATACAATAGGTGATGGAAAAAATTTACATCCTTAAAAAAAACAAACTTATCCGTGGCCCATATACTTACAGGGCATTGCAAATACGCGGTATTAAAGAAGACGATAAAATTTGGTACGAAGGTTTAAAAGACTGGACACCTGTTGTAGGTATGGATGGGTTTAAAGAAATTGTAGAAGCAACAGTGCCAATCCGTCCTGGTGCTTCTAATTTTTTAAATAAATTCTTCAGTTTTTTGCGATAGTAAAACTATTTTTTTGCTTTCAGTCTTAGTGGCATTAAATAATGAAAAATATACAGCAAATTGTAGTTTATATAATTATCCGTATTGCTACTCTGATGCATCTACTTTGTCAAAAGCAAACCAAAAAATCTTTCTTATTTTATTCAACCACTTCTGGTTTAAATTTTCGGTAGTGGTTCAAAATGTATGCTGTTGAATTTGCATGTAATTTTTGTAACTATAAACGTCATTGCGAGGCACGAATCAATCTTATTTTGCACCTAGACT